>NZ_CP136522.1:3530576-3851538 GCF_033180165.1 Shewanella youngdeokensis | reverse complement strand
GAACTGCCTCCAGCGGCGATGGCCTCGCTATATAAGTTTGGTCGGTTTGTGGTTGAAATGGGCGATAGTGCCGAACGTGGCGACCCTGTAGATGCGGTAAAACAGCTGATCCGTAATATCAATTACGAAGATTACCTATACGAAAACAGCACCAGTGCTAAAGCTGCTGAAATGCGAATGAAGAATATTTCAGAGTTGTATCGTTGGGTGACTGAAATGCTAGAAGGCGACGAGCTTGATGACGGCATGACCTTGCCAGAAGTTGTTGCAAGGTTAACGCTGCGCGATATGATGGAACGTAACAGCGAAGACGAAGGTGGCGACCAAGTGCAACTGATGACACTGCATGCGTCTAAAGGTTTGGAGTTCCCTTATGTCTTTATGGTGGGCGCAGAAGAGCGTATTTTACCACATCAAAGTAGTATTGATGAAGATAACGTCGATGAAGAGCGGCGTTTAGCTTATGTAGGTATTACCCGAGCGCAAAAGGAATTATGGTTTGTTATTTGCCGCGAACGTCGTCAGTTTGGTGAGACTATTCGTTGTGAGCCAAGTCGTTTCTTAATGGAATTACCGCAAGATGATTTGATTTGGGAAAACCGAAAGCCGGTGCAGAGCGTTGAGCAGCGCCAGCAATCAGGTAAAGCCAATATTGCTAATTTAAGAGATATGTTTAAAAAGTAGTTGATGGACGCTGCACATTAACCTTGTGCAGCGTGTTAGGCGTAGATTTTATTCGATGCCGGTTTCAGTACTAGCACCTCTCCTAGTGCCACCCCCTGGCCTTTAGTAAACCCAATGTCGGATAATATTTGGCACGCTTCTTTAGTTGAAACCCCTACCGCAAATAGTTCTATCTCAAGTGCTTTAGTAGCACTGTAATAGGCTTTTATCAGTTTTAGGTGTTGCTCGCTGCCAAGATGAGTGGTGTAGCTTGAATCCAGTTTTAACGCTTTAATTGGCAAAAAAGTTAAGCTGCTGATGGCGCTGTGAGCACTGCCATAACCTTCGATACCGAGCTGCACGTTGAGACTGCTGAGTACTTCAAAAGCATTAATATGGTTGTTGGTATTTTGTACAAAGGCTTTTTCATTAAAAAATAGGGTGAGCTTGCTTGGGTTAAAGCTGCACTGTTTGATTTTGTTTTTGAGCGCTCTGAGTGCATGTTTATGGCTTAGGTGCTGGCTAGAAATAGCAACATGCAAGTGAAAATCAACCCCAAAGTGTTGCTGTAAGCTGTGGAAACCGTCATCAATTTTGGTCAGCATATAGGTATCAAGCTCAATGAGCATGTTGCAATGATCTGCAATATTGTTTAACTGCAGCTGCTTAACTTTACCCAGTGCCGGATGATGCCAAAATAGTCTGGGTTCGAAGGCGATAACGCGTTCAGTGTCTAGCTCCATTATGGGTAAATAACTCAGTTGTAGCTCACCTTTGGCTAAAGCCTGTTTGAGTTCGTTTTCAAGCTCAAGATCTTGCATTTGTTTGGTGTTGTCAGCTTGGCTATAAATGGCATAGCAGCCTTTGCCTTTAGACTTTGCTTGATACATGGCATTGTCGGCATTGCGTAGCATTGACTCGCTAGTATCAGCGTTACTCATTCCGCTCATAGCAAGACCAATGCTGGCGCTAGAATTAATGAGTTGGTTGGCGAGTGTAAAGGGGTGTGATAACTCGATGAGTACCCGTTCTACAACGTCTTCAGCATCTGCTTGGCTGGCGACTGAATCTAATAAAATCACAAACTCATCGCCACCGAGCCGGGCTAGCATGTCGTTACCACGGATGCAGAATTTAAGGCGCTTGGAGATCTCAATTAGAAAGCGATCGCCTTCAAGGTGACCTAGGGTATCGTTTAATAATTTGAATCGGTCCATATCGATAAACAATACAGCGAATTTTTCATTGGTGTGTCGGCGCACGTGTTTAATACTTTGCGATAGACGTTCCATTAGCATGGCGCGATTAGGGAGCCCAGTGAGGTTATCGTGCTGGGCATCGTGCACAAGCTGTCGTTCAATGCGTTTGCGTTGATTTATCTCATTCTCTAGGCTCTCATTAACTGAAGCTAGCGCTTGGGTGCGTTCTTGCACTTTTTTCTCTAGTTGCTCATAACTAATTTGTAGCGACTCGGCCGACAGCTTTTTCTCAATTGCAGTCGAGATATGTTGAGAAACAAAGGTAAGGAGTTCTAAATCTTTCTCTTGGTAGTTTTGGCTATAACTGTAGCTATATATAGTGAGCGATCCGCTAACTTTACCGTGAATAAATAAAGGTAAACCAATCCACTGGTGGATATTTTTTGTGTTGTTGAGTTCTGGCGCTTTGCAGTAGATCTGGCCTGCTTTTACTAGCGCATCAATATCGCTTCGATTTAATAACCGGGGCTTACCATTAAAAATAATGTACTCAGTCAATCCATCACTGACTGCCCTTGGTTGTCGCGGATCCAGATTATGCTGTGATACAAAGTATGGGAAAGTGAGTAAATCCCGTTCTTCATTCATCATGGAAATAAAGCAGTTATTAATCGGAATTAGATGGCTAATGACTCGATGTAATTTTTCATAAAATTCTAAGTTGTCGATATTTGAAGTGGCTAAATCTGCTATTTCAAATAATGTTTTTTGTAGGCGCTCGGCTCTGCGTCTTTCGTAGACTTCAAGTTTTAGCTTGTTGTAGGCAACGCTGAGCTCTTTGGTGCGGGTTTCAATGGCAAGTTCGAGCTGTTCTTGATATTGCAGTCGTTCAATCACTGCCGAAATATGATGGCTGATGAAGTTCATCAGCTCTATTTCAATTTCACCATATTCAATATTCGGATCGTAGCTTTGTACGACAAGTACCCCAGAGGTTCTATCTGCGCTTTTAATCGGTACGCCGACCCATTGATGGCAGTCGCTCCCTCTTGGTTTGATAGCGTTGCTTTTGACGAGCTTATCGAAGGTGTCGTTATTGCAAAGTAATGCTTGCTCTGTTTGCAGTACGTAACCTGTTAAACCACTGCGGAGAATGTCGGACAGATCTTCGTCCGGATAGATGTCTTCAGGGTGAAGATCTTTCTCATCAGCAAAAAAAGGGACTGCAATATGCTCAGTGGTAGGATCTAATGTGGCAATAAAAAAATTGTCAGCCGGAATTAGCTTTTTCAGCGATTGGTGTAATGATGAATAGAACTCTTCAGGCGTAGCTACGCTTGCAGCAAAGTTAGAAATATCTAACAGAGCAGTTTGGGCTATCTCGGCTCGTTTGTATTTTTGAGCCAGTTTTTTTAAGCGTGTAATCCTTTTGTGCAGTTTCACAGTTTCTGTTGACCGCAATGTTTCTTCCCTAAACATGCATTTCCGCCAAGCGCTATTTTATTATTGGTTAGATTTTGTGCTTTAATTATAAGTACCATGAAAAATGTTTCTGTCCAAGGCTTTATTTTTGTACAGCTGCGCTATAAAACCGTACAAATGACTCAAAACTTGAGCGAACGAACAAAAAAAGCAAATCAAGTGTAGACGGCATGGTGTTTTATCCATATTATATGCGTCGCTAACAAGGCAAGGCACCCATAGCTCAGCTGGATAGAGCGCACCCCTCCGGAGGGTGAGGCCGAGGGTTCGAATCCTTCTGGGTGCACCAGAATGGAATCGGCGGTTTTGTTAGTAGGAAGTATCAGTGGTGATTGTAGCTCAGTTGGTAGAGCCCCGGATTGTGATTCCGGTTGTCGTGGGTTCGAGCCCCATCAGTCACCCCACTTTCCTCGTGATTATAAGTACTACGTTCGGTGATTAGCGCAGCCCGGTAGCGCATCTGGTTTGGGACCAGAGGGTCAGAGGTTCGAATCCTCTATCACCGACCACATTATATAAATAGTGAGTCTACTCGGTATTTAGCAAGTTAAGTAAGATTAAAGATTTTCGGTGATTAGCGCAGCCCGGTAGCGCATCTGGTTTGGGACCAGAGGGTCAGAGGTTCGAATCCTCTATCACCGACCACTTTACTAGAAAGCCCTTCGAGAAATCGAAGGGCTTTTTTGTGTTTGCTTGTTGGTCAGCTTTTCCTTCAACACTGGTATAACCCTGTAGTTATTCTTTGCCTGCTTGCCGAGCACTCTATCCATCCCTGCTGGTATATAAATTAGAATAAGACGCTTTTAGAGTTAGAATTAATTCTATATTAGATTTTGATACTATGAGCATAGCTTTGGGTTAGTCTAGGCGTTAGGCCGACTTTTTTTAGATGTTGCTAAAGATTTTGGTCGCCCGCACCAGGGAAGGGCCGTTGCAAGTAAACAAAAGGCCTCTAGTGAGGCCTTTATCTGTTAGATTGATTTATGTTCAGGTTAAAGCTCTACATTCACTGGTGGAGATACATAGCCCATATAGGCATTAGTTTTTAATGGAATAAAGCGTTCTAACTGTGGTTTCTCTTCAATACCAGTAATAATCACTTCAATATCGAGCCCTTTTGCAACATTAATCAGTGCACGGCATAGTTCGCTACTGTGCTCGCTTTCATCGTAATAAGCGAATGATTGATCCAATTTAACGTAACTTGGCCTAAGTGTTTGCAGGTAACCCATGGAGCCAAACTGGCGACCAAAGTGATCGATACCAAAATGCGCGCCGTTGTCACGGATGATGGTACACAGTGCATCGCAGGCTTCTGGATTGCTGTAAACAGCAGCTTCGGGTATATCAAAGCATATTCGCTCTCTAAGTTTTGAAGCGCGCAGAAACTTGTTTAACCATTGGTGAAACTCATAATCGTTTATACTTTCAAAGGTTAAATTTATCGCGATGGGTTCAAAGTTACGATCTAATAAAGATTTCTGACTAACAGTTTCAATTAGGCACTTATCGAGTAGCGCACCGAGTGAAAGCAACTCAATGTAGGGCATAAATTGCCCTGCAAACACTTCTTTATTACCAATTTCAAGTTGGCAATAAAGCTCTCTTTGTAGCACTGAGTCATTACTGTTGAGTAATATGGGCTGCCACTTAAATTTAAATTTACCACCACTGATAGCTGTGCTGAGGTGTTCTCGCCATTGTTCTCGGGTGTACAACTGTTTTTCATTGGTTTCAAACCAATGGAAAACTTTGTTTTCTTTCAATGACTTTTGTAGCGCGTTATCTGATTGTGCCAAAATATCGCTAACTGACATTTGACCAATCCGTTCGGCGATACCAAGTGCAAAACCTTCATTGGGTTTGCACCCAGCTTTTGACAACTCTTGGTTTATCGTTCGGATCAACGTTTGTAAATATTTACTGGTTTGTTCATGGTCTGCACTGGTAATAAGAAAGGCAAACTCGTAGGCGGCAATGCGTGCGATGACTGAGGTTGTTACTCCATCTAAATGTTGCTTCATTTTATCAGCAAGCAACCTAATGGTTTCGTCTCTTACTTGATAACCATATTTACTGTGAACCTCTTCAAGCCAGTCCATTTTTGCCATAATTAGCGCACCATTTTTTGGTTCGCTTAACCAGCCATTTAATCTCCCCATCATATATTGACGATTGGGTAGGTTAGAAACTTGGTCTACCAGGTTTTTCTTTCTCAGTTCGCCGACTTCTTCGTCAAGGGAGGTAAATATTTGTTTTAGTTGCTCTGACATGCTGTTGAACGCTTGAACTACCGATTTTAATTCGGCAGTTTTAGGTACAGCCATGTTAGGACCAAATTTTCTGTTGGCTATTTCGGTGGCGTGCTCTGCAATTTCATGCAGTGGTTTTAATATCCAGGTTAACCCAACTCGAGCAAATAGAATTGCGATTAAAAATAAAATCGAAAATACCATGATGGCATTGGTCATAGTGCGCCATAACTCGTGGTAACCAAAGCCAGGATGTGCGGTAATTTCTAAGCGAGCTAATTGGATCCAGCCTGAAGTGATAGTGCTCTCACGGCGGATCGTTTTGAATAAATCGAGGTCTATAAACCATTGTGGCACCCCTTCGATAGTAATTGGGTTTTGCCACGACTGCTGTTTACCATCAACTAACCAAGTTAATTTTATTTCTTGGTAATACCCGCCCTCAAAAATAACGTTGATTAAGGTTTCTGCCCCAACAATATCGCCGGCTTCTAAATCTGGGACTAGCATTATGCCTAATGAGTTGCTGGTATTATTGAGATCAGATTCCATTTGCGTGGTTAAGAAGTTTTGAGTTTCGTTAAATTGCACATAACCCAAACTCGCTACTACCAGCAAAAACAGACCGAACAGTAGTGTGTATATCTGTCGAAACAGTGTCATCTTATAACTACTCCAGTTTTAGTTTAGGTTGCTTTAAGCGCTTAACACCTAAACGATGTTTTAGGTCATTCCATTTTGCAAGTTTCGATGATGAACCTGCTAGAACGCCTCGTCCTTTTTGTTTATTTAGCCACAATTTTCGACCGTTAAAACTGTATACCGGGATTAAATCTTTTCGCTGTGTCGCCGGCTTGATGGTTTTATCAAGGTTATCTAAAATCAATGGGATAGAAGAAGGTGTTTTGTAGTAGGCGAGCACCATATGATATTGATTAACACTTGTTGCTTTAACCATAGTAATACGTAACTTATCTTCTGCAACACCAAGCTGTAGTAGTGTGAAGTATTTTGCAATTGCAAAGTCTTCGCAGTCGCCACCACTGACACCAATAAACTCCATTGGTGATGCCCAGTAGTTTTTTGTTCCCCAAAGTTTTATATCATCAACAAAATGAAATAGGTTAAAAAAGTGATTAACCCTTTGAATTTTTTCGCTGTCTTGAAGCGCTCTGGCCTCATCTAAAACCTTAAACCAAGCTCTAATGCGCTTACCCGCACGGCCTCCATACTGAGACTCGATTGTGCGGGTGATATGGGCTGAATCGAGCTTGGGTGTCGGGTCAGCAGCAATAATTGGCACAGAAAGAGCTAAAACCGTCAAACTGAATTGGCAGACATTTTTTAATTTTTGTATTTTACAAAGCCTGCCATTCATACTGCGTTAGCGGGTCTCCTAATTTTCTGTTTCATCAACAGAGTATATATTCCACTTCATATCAGAGGTGATGTCATCACCGGTTATTTCAGCAATAACTCGGCGGTTAACTCTATGTGCTTCTTCGGTATGGCTTGAATCGAGAGGTCGATCAAAACTATAGCCAATTGCTGTCAATCGAGATGAGTCTATGTCAAAACGTTCGGAAAGTAAGTTGCTGATGGCATCCGCTCTGTTTTGAGATAATGCTAGATTATGCTCACTGCTTCCCGTTTTACTGCAATGACCTTCAATTACGGCACTGCTCTCTGGAAACTCATGCATAAATTTAGCGACCAGCTCTACTTGATCATAGTATATTGGATCGATGTAAAACGAGTCATTTTCAAAATATATTTCTAGCTCTTGGCGTGCGCTGTTTGGCTTTGTTTTGCCACAGCCGTAATTGTCGATAGTCGCACCAAGTACAGTTTCAAAGCAACGCTCTCTAGCCACGATTACGCCATCTTTATCGATGTCATTTAGATCATGAACTTGCTGTGTTGGCGTATCCATTGAAACAGTATCACGGATAGAACAGCCTGCTAGCATTGCTAAACTTAATATAATTAATAGGGGTTTCATTTTGGAACGCCTCCTTCGTAGTCACGCTTTCCTTGCCATACATCAGGGCGGGTCACTCTTAATGAATCAAGTAGTAGTCCAGTCGCATTCAGAATTCGATAATGTGAGACTATTTCGTCATATTCCGACTCTAAATAGTCTTTTCTTGCTTCAAATAATTCGTTTTCAGTGTCGAGTAAATCAAGTAAGGTGCGTTGGCCTAAATTAAACTGTTGGCTGTAGGCAACTTGCGTCTGTTTTGCTGCAATGACATGGTCTCGAATATACATTTTTTGTGGCTCAAGCAATTCGTAGGCATTCCAAGCTAAGCTGACGCCCTCAATTACTTGTCTGTAAGCACGTTGACGGATCTCTTTTGCTTCGCCCATTTTGTATGTTGCTTCTTTTTCTCGGGCTAAATCTTGGCCACCAGAAAATAGGTTGTATTTTACCCTTACCATGGCGACAAGATCGTTACTGTGGCCGCCGACATCGGTTTGGAATGCACCTAAACCAGAGATGCCGTCTTCTCCGTCTAGGTTGTTGTTCCAATTACCATCGAGCTCTAAGGTAAATCTGGGGTAATATGTTGATTGTGCAGATTCTCTTTCATTTTTAGCAGCATTAATATCATTTGAAGCTGACTTTAAAATGGGATGATTCTCTTGCGCGATCATAACGCTAGCGTTGTAATCTGTTGGTAGCATGTCTGCATCGGGTACGGGCACAACTAAGTCTTCAGGCTCTTGTTCCACTATGCGTATGAACTGCGATTTAGCATCGGTATAGTTATTACGCGCCGAAATAACATTGGCATGTGCACGGGCTAATCGACCTGAAATTTGTGATAGATCCGCCGTTGAGCCCAGGCCTGAGTCTGTTCTTTCTTTTATTTGCTCGTAAATATCTTTATGGCTAGTGAGGTTTTTTTCAGCCAACTTTAACACTTGCTCAGTGCGAATGTAGTTGGTGTATACCTTGACGACATCAAGCGCCATGTCTTCTGCAGCTGCAAAAAGAGCCCACTGCTCAGCGCTGGCTTCAAAGCGATATCTGTCGACTTCGCTACTGGTATAGAAACCGTCAAATAGCATCTGCTTGATGCTAAACCCAGCTTCGCCACGCTCAAGCTCGATGACTCCCTCGCTGTCGACTTCGCCGACACCTGCTTTACGTCTGGTTGATGGGCTGTTTGTTTGTTCCCATCCATAGCCAGCCGAAATATCAACCGTTGGCATATAGCCGGCAGCAGCTTGGTTAACCTGTTCTTCTATTGCTTTAAACCGATTAAATGCAATACGTATTTCAGGATTAGTATCTAATGTGTGCGCAACGGCTTGTTCTAGCGATTGGCTAAAAACCGAAGTCGGCAACATAAGCGCGCTAACAGCTAATGCAGTTGCAGTGCGCCTTATTTGCCATGTTTTTCTGGTATCCATGTAACCCCCTCAGGTTGTTTTTTTCAGGCTTTATCGCTCTCTGAGAGCTGTATCTTTTGCCCGTAATATTGGATTAAGTATGTATTCTAAAACAGATCTTTGCCCTGTAATTACATCAACCGAGGTTAACATCCCTGGTATTATAGGCATCTCAGTACCGTCATCCTTTATAAGGCTAGAAAACTCGGTTCTAACCTTTACAATATAGAAACTATTACCCTCTTCATCTTGTGTTGTATCGGCACTAATATGCTCAACAACACCATCCAAACCACCGTACCGAGTAAAGTCATATGCGGTTACTTTAACTACAGCGGGTAAGCCTGGGTGTAGGAATGCAATGTCTTTAGGTACAATCTTTGTTTCTATTAGTAACTTGTCCTCTGATGGAACAATTTCAATAATATCGACTCCGGGCTGTACAACTCCCCCAAGCGTATTAATGTGGATAGTTTTAATCGTACCGTTTACTGGTGAGGTAATTTCGGCTTTGGATACTTTATCTTGCGCGCCTACCTGAGCTTCGTTCATTCGCGAAAGTCGTGTTTGCATTTCGTTCAGTTGTGCGCGCGTATCGGCAGCGTAAATAAGTACCGACTCTCGACGTTTTAAAATAGCCTCGTCCATTGTTGATTTTACTTTTGGGCGTAATAATCTAAGTGAAGACAGCTCGCCCAAAATGTCATTAACAACTCGTTGTAGTTTTAGTAATTCAACTTCTGGCACAATACCTTTGTCTGCTAATGGTCTGGTAAGTTCTAACTCCTTCGACACCAGTTGATAGCTCTTGGTTAATGTTTGTATTTTAGATGCAAGCTCCTGAATTTCCTGGTTTCTCTGTTGTATCTGTCTGGCTTGGATCTCTAACTGGTTACTTAAATTATCTATTCTTCCGAGGTATTCTTCCCTTTGCCTTTTCGTCAGTTCGGGTTCGGCTTCCTCAAGTATTTCTGGGAATACCAATTCTTGAGCTGTAATTTTGACCTGCTGGCGCCAGTCACTACTTATATTGGAAATTGTGATGCTATCTAGTTCAGCTTTTAAGCGAATGACATTACTTTGTAGACTGTTTACTTCTTGCTCTTGTTGATCAAAGTCAGATTGAAAGCGAGTTGCGTCAATGCGAGCAAGTGCCTGACCTTTGGTAACTATTAGTCCTTCTTGGACATACATATCTTGTAATATACCGCCGTCTAAACTTTGGATTACTTGAATTTGCGATGAAGGGATGACTTTACCCATTCCTGTAGTGACTTGGTCAAGTTCAGCGAAGTAAGCCCAAATTAAGAATGATAAAGTGAATGCAGACAGTGCCCAAATGGTCAGGCGATGGCTTGTTGGTGCATCCGCCATCATCGCGCCGTATACATCGTCTACCATGTCTAAGTCTTGTTTGGTTAGGTGCTGGCTCATTTGTTTAATGCTCCTGCAATTAACCCTTCATTCAGTTTTTTGAGTACACCAGCTTTAGGACCGTCGGCAACAATATGGCCGCGATCCATGACAATGATGCGATCAACTAAATTAAGCAAATGCATTTTATGCGTGATCAGCAGTAAGGTGCGATCTTTGGTTACATTATGCATCGCTTGAATAAACTGCTTTTCGGCTCTAGCATCTAAGCTGGCAGTGGGTTCATCCATTAGTAATACAGGGGGGTCGTTCAGCGTTGCTCGTGCTAATGCAATTGTTTGCCTTTGGCCGCGAGACAGCTCCCGCCCACCTTCACCAACTTGTTGGTCTAGTCCTTCTGACTCTAAGTTTGTAAATAAGTTAACACCTGATAATTGTACCGCCCTTATCAATTGATGCTCTGTTACTTGGCGGGTACCAAACAAGATGTTGTCGCGAATGGTGCCGTGAAACAAGGTAATATCTTGTGGTAAATATCCAAAGTTACGCCTTAGATCACTTGGGTGTATTTGAGCAGAATCGAGGCCGTCATAGGTCAAGCTACCTTTATTTGGCTGGAATAGTCCGACCAATATTTTTGCCAAAGTTGTCTTGCCTGAGCCATTTCGCCCGATAATTGCGACTCTTTCACCCGGTTGGATCTTAATAGATAAAGGATGAAGGATTGGTCGTTCTGAATTCGGGTAACTAAAGCTCATATGGTGGGCATTAATTTGGCCACGCAGTCTTTGTCTGCTAACTAAGTGCCCTTTATTTTCGAATTCGTCTTCTTGCTTCATGATCTCGTTAACTTGGCGTAATGAGCTTGCTGTTTGATTCGCGCGAGTCATTAAGCCTGCTAGCTGAGCCATAGGTGAAATTGCACGGCTAGACAGCATCACGGCTGCGATGATGCCACCCATCGAAATAGCATTATCTGCCACTCGATATACCCCAAGAATGACTACGCAAATAACGGATGTTTGCACTACAAATGTAGCTACATTCGTTACTGATGTGGTGATTTGTTTTGACTTTAACTGCCAGTTGGCGGTATGACCGATCATTTGTTGCCAACTTTTTTGTACTAAGCCTTCAGCACCACTCGATTTAATGGACTCAAGTGACGACAGTGACTCGATTAGGTGGCCGTGTTTTAAGCCTGAAAATTTGTTACTTTCTTCTATTGCTGCTTTAAGTTTTGGCTGCATTATGAGGGTGTAGCCAATAATAATAAAACTGCCAATTAATGGAATGATTGCCAGATCACCCGCGACTAAATAGATAATAGTTAGGAAAAATAGGGCAAAGGGCAAATCAACTAATGCGGTAATGGTTGCTGACGTTAGAAAGTCGCGAATGCTGTCAAACTCACCGAGTTGTTTTGCCATGCCGCCAACGCTGGGTGAGCGCTTTTCTAATGGGATCCCAATGGCTTTGGCGAACAATTGTGAAGAGACAATAATATCAACTTTTTTACCTGCTATATCAATTAAATAGCTACGTAGTTGGCGCAAAATAAAGTCAAATACATACGCTATTCCGGCACCAATCGCTAATACCCAAAGTGAGTCAAAAGCGAGGTTTGGTACAACTTTATCGTACACATTCATAATAAATAAAGGTGATACGAGCGCAAACAAGTTGACGAGTACGGATGCAATTAATGCATCGCGGTAAATCGGGGTAGAATCTTTGAGCGTTTGCAGTAGCCAGTGTGATTTATTTTCATGGAGGTGAACATCAAAGCCCATGTCGCCACGATATTCTTGTTTAACTAAAAATAGGTAACCAACATAAATTGCCTCTAGTTCTTCAATGGATAATGTTTCTTCTCCGCCAGTTTCAGGTAATTGAATCGTTGCTTTGTCATTTTCAATATCAAGTTCACGGAGCAGACAGGCTTTTTTATCTTTTAATAGCAAAATACACGGTAGTAAGATGGGGGTTATTTCATTTAACCCTTTGCGTGACAATTTAGCGGCTAACCCAGCCCTTGCTGCTGCTTGAGGTAATAATTCGGGGGTGAGTACATTTCCTTGCATAGGTAGACCTGCCGCAAGTGAGTCACAAGAGCAAGGGCTACCGAAGTGTTCTGTAAGTAAAACTAAACTGTCTAACAATGGGTCAACGGTTACACGTTGTGAGGCCGAAATAGTCCATTGTTCAGTTTTCTTAGAAGCTGAAACGGTCACGTTTTATAACGATCCTTTATAGGTTGGTTACTCTTTAGTATCGAACACTAGGGCGTTTATGCCAACGCCCTTTTGTTTTTATTTTCTTCGACTTAGAGTGCGTTTAATACCCCGTTATTATCAAGCTCTAGTGGTAACTGGTCGCTTGAATCAATAATGAGTGTTTCATCTTGGTTATTGCCAACAAGGAGAGGGCCATCACCACTATTACCTAATAAACCGTTGATTATAGCTTCTGAATCAATACCGTATTGTGCGCTAAGGTCAACACCATCTAATACAATATGCTGATCAAACTCACCATTTTGATTTGTATCGACATTGATAACCGTTGAGCCATCTTCGTTGGTGAAATTGATGTACTGACTGAGCTCATCAATGCTATCACCTTGGAGGATATCAGTTAGGTCGAGCTTATCTTGTTCCAAATTGAAATCAGATATGCGGTCTGTATTTTCAGATCCATCTACGGAGTCGCTATTCCAAATGAAAGTATCTACACCTAGTCCTGCGATCATCATGTCGTTGCCTATAGTGCCGATCATCTCAACATTATTTGTCTCGTCATTTTCATCAATGGCGTTAACTGACAGTTGCTTAATGACTGGCTCATTTGCTTGAACTTCTATTTTTACCTCGGGGGCAACAAATGGAGCCACTCCATTAATGATTACGCTAGGATCTTCTTCAATTACTAGGTCAAAATTAATGGTGGAACTGCTTGTGTCTGCATTGCTCGTTTCGGTGGATGTCGCTGTGACAATGACATTGTACGTGCCAGAATCTGCCACTAATACTTGCAAGGTGCTTAAATCCCATCCGTCGAGACTCACAGGGTCAGTACCGATAATGGCAGAGATAGGACCGCCGTTTGTAAGGGTTCCTTTAAGTGTCGAACCCTCCGGTATGCCGCTAAGCGTTACACTTAGCTGTTCGCTGTAATCAGCATCAGTTAGGCTGGTATTTATTTCACTTAATTTAACGAAACTATCTTCGTAGCCATAGTTTTCAACGGCTTTGAAGCTGAGGTTGTCGATTAACGCCCCGCGTGAATCGGCATTTTGTGATTCAAATATGAGTCGGTAAGTGCCAGATGTGTCAATTTGTAAGTTGACAGTCTGGTTAAGTTGCCATTCATTGCTGTCAGGATCAAATGTATAGAGGTCTTCTACGGTACCAATTTCATTGCCATTCTCATTGATTTGCACAATCTTAATAGTCATGCCAGAGCTATCAATTTGTTCGAGCCTTGCTGCGATATCGAACCCTACTTGGTAGAACCTACCGGCCTCACAATCAATATCAACAAATAGGGTTTTATCGCCCGCATCGGCCTCAATTTCTAGAACTTTATTGCTTGATTCACCTGGTAAATAAATACGTTCGTAGCCGACTTCTACATGACCACTATCGTTATTGGTTCCCCAGTCTCCAATGGTGTTTGCACCGCTAATACTGCCGATATCAACGTTGCTATTCCATTCTGCGCCACGTTCAAAGTTGACATCTTCGAAGTCCATAAAGGCTAAGGTTTCAGATTCATTAAGGCTTATTAACGGTGCATCCGCTTTTGCATTTACAGTAATAACTAAATCTGCAGTGGCATTCGTATTGGTGGTGTAAGTTACTGTAGGTACAGTGCCACTCCAATTTTCTGTTGGCGTGAAGGTGTAGTTACCATCGGTATCGAGTGAGAAACTGCCCTCGGACAAATTGATGACAGTGCTACTTGCATCGTACGATTTACCCTCGACAGAGAATAGGGTAACACTTAAGACGTTATCTGGGTCGCTGTCGCCTGTGGCGGCGTCTGTGAGTACGTTACCTGTCGATTGTGAACTGTCTTCATCTACAGTGAGGAAGTCATTTTGAGTAATGGTTGGCTCATTAGTCGGTTCAACTATATTAACGTTTATTGTCAATTGCGCTGTTGACTCGTTGCCGTCGCTATCACGAATTGTGTACTCAAAAGTTTCAGTTGCGTTGTCTGGTATATCAACCGCCGCTTCTGTGACTTGATATGTGTATTGACCATTACTTTCAATGGTTAACTTGCCGTATTCCCCAGTGATTATGGTTGCGCTAGCATCTGTTACTGCTTCAGTTTCGACCTCGACGACAACAATATCGATATCTTCACTCATGACATCGTTTGTTAGTACATTACCCTCTGTTGAAGGTAAGCTGTACTCGTCAGTTTCAACAATTTTAACTACGACATCGTAGCTAGTTGATTGACCTTCCGCAGTACTAATTTCGGTGACAACATTGCCATCGGGTTGCCCAACTTCTCTAAACCCTACGACTTGGACGTTATAATCGTTACCTTGATACTCAAATGTAACGGTTGCTTCGCCGATAGTAATAATGTCTTCTGGGTTCGCCCCATTATTTGGGGTTTCGTTATGAGTAAACGGAATATCTAAGGTGACAGGCGTTTCAACACCTTGAGCATCTTTAACCGTGAAGGTAATTGTCATTACTGCGCTACTGATTGCAGTGTCTGAACCAATGCTGTAATTGTAATGAGTGAATGTACCTAGGGTGATATCTTGATTTAAGGCAATCTTGCCATCTAAAGCTTGATCATTATCAATAAAGCCATAACCGGATTGGTTGCTATTGCCTGAGCTTCCCCAACGAATTTGATCATGTCCAGTATCGTTGTCAACGTCGCCACCGTCATAGTTATTACCATCGTTATTTGCTACGCCATTAAAACCGTCAAATGTAATAACCGATGCTCCGCCTTCTGACGCTGTCCAAACGGCTTCAACTCCGCCAACTAAGAAACTATCGAATACATCAACCGAATTATTGTCATCTTTGGCTTCAGGCACTGTATCGGTTATCTCGATAGTAAACTTTGAAATTGTGCCGTCAGCATTAGTGACACTAAAGCTATCTTGGTCTGATTCGTTATCGCTATGGTCTCTAACAGGCGCGGTATAGATATAGTTACCATTAACTAATGTAACCGAGCCTCCAAGCGCGGTGGTTCCTTCAAATGTTAATCCATTAGGTATTGCTAAAACTGTATCGTTAGTACCTTCAACAGCTTCTCCAAGCGATGTTTCAGTGTTATTACGCACCATAGCATTGTCTTGGCCTGTTGGTGATTGATTACCGAGATCGTCAGTTTGGGTCGCTTTCACGACTAATTCTTGCTCGTTAGCAGGAGTAGTTTCAGTCCAACTAATGACTCCTGTAGTGTCATCGTAACTAAAGCCGGTAACAGGATTATTTTGGCCATCAAGTACAATGAGACTGCCATTTAGCCCTAAACTTAGCGTTAGTGCTGTAACTGTAGGCCCATTGTTAATGGTTAATTGTACTGTGCCATTTGCTGCGAAATCATTACTGTTAATCGTGACTTCGACTTGAACTTCATCGTTGCCAATTTCTGCCTCAGTTAATACTTGGTTGTCATTGCTATCGTCAACAATCACGACTACTGGCGCGTCGGGTGCGGTGGTGTCACCGACGGTGGCGTTATCAGAGCCTGGAGCTGAGGTATTGCCCGCCTTATCGGTTTGAGTCGCTTCCACCTTAATGGTTTCGCCATCAGCAGGCGTGGTTTCAGTCCAGCTTATCGTGCCATTACTGTAGTTGTAGTTGGTTGCAGGGCTGCCGTCATCGAACTGCAGTTGGTCGCCAACCAGGACGAGTTCAACGGTGGAAGTATCATTCCCATTATTGATAGTGAGGTTGACGCTGCCCCCGGCGGCAAAGTCGTCCGCATTAATCGCAACAGTGAGTTGCACGCCGTCCCCGTTGATTTCAGCGTTGGTGAGCTGGGTATCATCAGGATTATTATCATCCACGATAGTCACTGTTGGCGCGTTGGGTGCGGTGGTGTCACCGACGGTGGCGTTATCAGAGCCTGGAGCTGAGGTATTGCCCGCCTTATCGGTTTGAGTCGCTTCCACCTTAATGGTTTCGCCATCAGCAGGCGTGGTTTCAGTCCAGCTTATCGTGCCATTACTGTAGTTGTAGTTGGTTGCAGGGCTGCCGTCATCGAACTGCAGTTGGTCGCCAACTAGGACGAGTTCAACGGTGGAAGTATTATTCCCATTATTGATAGTGAGGTTGACGCTGCCCCCGGCGGCAAAGTCGTCCGCATTAATCGCAACAGTGAGTTGCACGCCGTCCCCGTTGATTTCAGCGTTGGTGAGCTGGGTATCATCAGGATTATTATCATCCACGATAGTCACTGTTGGCGCGTTGGGTGCGGTGGTGTCACCGACGGTGGCGTTATCAGAGCCTGGAGCTGAGGTATTGCCCGCCTTATCGGTTTGAGTCGCTTCCACCTTAATGGTTTCGCCATCAGCAGGCGTGGTTTCAGTCCAGCTTATCGTGCCATTACTGTAGTTGTAGTTGGTTGCAGGGCTGCCGTCATCGAACTGCAGTTGGTCGCCAACCAGGACGAGTTCAACGGTGGAAGTATCATTCCCATTATAGATAGTGAGGTTGACGCTGCCCCCGGCGGCAAAGTCGTCCGCATTAATCGCAACAGTGAGTTGCACGCCGTCCCCGTTGATCTCAGCGTTGGTGAGCTGGGTATCATCAGGATTATTATCATCCACGATAGTCACTGTTGGCGCGTTGGGTGCGGTGGTGTCACCGACGGTGGCGTTATCAGAGCCTGGAGCTGAGGTATTGCCCGCCTCATCGGTTTGAGTCGCTTCCACCTTAATGGTTTCGCCATCAGCAGGCGTGGTTTCAGTCCAGCTTATCGTGCCATTACTGTAGTTGTAGTTGGTTGCAGGGCTGCCGTCATCGAACTGCAGTTGGTCGCCAACCAGGACGAGTTCAACGGTGGAAGTATCATTCCCATTATTGATAGTGAGGTTGACGCTGCCCCCGGCGGCAAAGTCGTCCGCATTAATCGCAACAGTGAGTTGCACGCCGTCCCCGTTGATTTCAGCGTTGGTGAGCTGGGTATCATCAGGATTATTATCATCCACGATAGTCACTGTTGGCGCGTTGGGTGCGGTGGTGTCACCGACGGTGGCGTTATCAGAGCCTGGAGCTGAGGTATTGCCCGCCTTATCGGTTTGAGTCGCTTCCACCTTAATGGTTTCGCCATCAGCAGGCGTGGTTTCAGTCCAGCTTATCGTGCCATTACTGTAGTTGTAGTTGGTTGCAGGGCTGCCGTCATCGAACTGCAGTTGGTCGCCAACCAGGACGAGTTCAACGGTGGAAGTATTATTCCCATTATTGATAGTGAGGTTGACGCTGCCCCCGGCGGCAAAGTCGTCCGCATTAATCGCAACAGTGAGTTGCACGCCGTCCCCGTTGATTTCAGCGTTGGTGAGCTGGGTATCATCAGGATTATTATCATCCACGATAGTCACTGTTGGCGCGTTGGGTGCGGTGGTGTCACCGACGGTGGCGTTATCAGAGCCTGGAGCTGAGGTATTGCCCGCCTTATCGGTTTGAGTCGCTTCCACCTTAATGGTTTCGCCATCAGCAGGCGTGGTTTCAGTCCAGCTTATCGTGCCATTACTGTAGTTGTAGTTGGTTGCAGGGCTGCCGTCATCGAACTGCAGTTGGTCGCCAACCAGGACGAGTTCAACGGTGGAAGTATCATTCCCATTATAGATAGTGAGGTTGACGCTGCCCCCGGCGGCAAAGTCGTCCGCATTAATCGCAACAGTGAGTTGCACGCCGTCCCCGTTGATTTCAGCGTTGGTGAGCTGGGTATCATCAGGATTATTATCATCCACGATAGTCACTGTTGGCGCGTTGGGTGCGGTGGTGTCACCGACGGTGGCGTTATCAGAGCCTGGAGCTGAGGTATTGCCCGCCTTATCGGTTTGAGTCGCTTCCACCTTAATGGTTTCGCCATCAGCAGGCGTGGTTTCAGTCCAGCTTATCGTGCCATTACTGTAGTTGTAGTTGGTTGCAGGGCTGCCGTCATCGAACTGCAGTTGGTCGCCAACCAGGACGAGTTCAACGGTGGAAGTATCATTCCCATTATAGATAGTGAGGTTGACGCTGCCCCCGGCGGCAAAGTCGTCCGCATTAATCGCAACAGTGAGTTGCACGCCGTCCCCGTTGATCTCAGCGTTGGTGAGCTGGGTATCATCAGGATTATTATCATCCACGATAGTCACTGTTGGCGCGTTGGGTGCGGTGGTGTCACCGACGGTGGCGTTATCAGAGCCTGGAGCTGAGGTATTGCCCGCCTTATCGGTTTGAGTCGCTTCCACCTTAATGGTTTCGCCATCAGCAGGCGTGGTTTCAGTCCAGCTTATCGTGCCATTACTGTAGTTGTAGTTGGTTGCAGGGCTGCCGTCATCGAACTGCAGTTGGTCGCCAACTAGGACGAGTTCAACGGTGGAAGTATTATTCCCATTATTGATAGTGAGGTTGACGCTGCCCCCGGCGGCAAAGTCGTCCGCATTAATCGCAACAGTGAGTTGCACGCCGTCCCCGTTGATCTCAGCATTGGTGAGCTGGGTATCATCAGGATTATTATCATCCACGATAGTCACTGTTGGCGCGTTGGGTGCGGTGGTGTCACCGACGGTGGCGTTATCAGAGCCTGGAGCTGAGGTATTGCCCGCCTTATCGGTTTGAGTCGCTTCCACCTTAATGGTTTCGCCATCAGCAGGCGTGGTTTCAGTCCAGCTTATCGTGCCATTACTGTAGTTGTAGTTGGTTGCAGGGCTGCCGTCATCGAACTGCAGTTGGTCGCCAACCAGGACGAGTTCAACGGTGGAAGTATTATTCCCATTATAGATAGTGAGGTTGACGCTGCCCCCGGCGGCAAAGTCGTCCGCATTAATCGCAACAGTGAGTTGCACGCCGTCCCCGTTGATTTCAGCGTTGGTGAGCTGGGTATCATCAGGATTATTATCATCCACGATAGTCACTGTTGGCGCGTTGGGTGCGGTGGTGTCACCGACGGTGGCGTTATCAGAGCCTGGAGCTGAGGTATTGCCCGCCTTATCGGTTTGAGTCGCTTCCACCTTAATGGTTTCGCCATCAGCAGGCGTGGTTTCAGTCCAGCTTATCGTGCCATTACTGTAGTTGTAGTTGGTTGCAGGGCTGCCGTCATCGAACTGCAGTTGGTCGCCAACCAGGACGAGTTCAACGGTGGAAGTATTATTCCCATTATAGATAGTGAGGTTGACGCTGCCCCCGGCGGCAAAGTCGTCCGCATTAATCGCAACAGTGAGTTGCACGCCGTCCCCGTTGATTTCAGCGTTGGTGAGCTGGGTATCATCAGGATTATTATCATCCACGATAGTCACTGTTGGCGCGTTGGGTGCGGTGGTGTCACCGACGGTGGCGTTATCAGAGCCTGGAGCTGAGGTATTGCCCGCCTTATCGGTTTGAGTCGCTTCCACCTTAATGGTTTCGCCATCAGCAGGCGTGGTTTCAGTCCAGCTTATCGTGCCATTACTGTAGTTGTAGTTGGTTGCAGGGCTGCCGTCATCGAACTGCAGTTGGTCGCCAACCAGGACGAGTTCAACGGTGGAAGTATCATTCCCATTATTGATAGTGAGGTTGACGCTGCCCCCGGCGGCAAAGTCGTCCGCATTAATCGCAACAGTGAGTTGCACGCCGTCCCCGTTGATTTCAGCGTTGGTGAGCTGGGTATCATCAGGATTATTATCATCCACGATAGTCACTGTTGGCGCGTTGGGTGCGGTGGTGTCACCGACGGTGGCGTTATCAGAGCCTGGAGCTGAGGTATTGCCCGCCTTATCGGTTTGAGTCGCTTCCACCTTAATGGTTTCGCCATCAGCAGGCGTGGTTTCAGTCCAGCTTATCGTGCCATTACTGTAGTTGTAGTTGGTTGCAGGGCTGCCGTCATCGAACTGCAGTTGGTCGCCAACCAGGACGAGTTCAACGGTGGAAGTATCATTCCCATTATAGATAGTGAGGTTGACGCTGCCCCCGGCGGCAAAGTCGTCCGCATTAATCGCAACAGTGAGTTGCACGCCGTCCCCGTTGATCTCAGCGTTGGTGAGCTGGGTATCATCAGGATTATTATCATCCACGATAGTCACTGTTGGCGCGTTGGGTGCGGTGGTGTCACCGACGGTGGCGTTATCAGAGCCTGGAGCTGAGGTATTGCCCGCCTCATCGGTTTGAGTCGCTTCCACCTTAATGGTTTCGCCATCAGCAGGCGTGGTTTCAGTCCAGCTTATCGTGCCATTACTGTAGTTGTAGTTGGTTGCAGGGCTGCCGTCATCGAACTGCAGTTGGTCGCCAACTAGGACGAGTTCAACGGTGGAAGTATTATTCCCATTATTGATAGTGAGGTTGACGCTGCCCCCGGCGGCAAAGTCGTCCGCATTAATCGCAACAGTGAGTTGCACGCCGTCCCCGTTGATTTCAGCGTTGGTGAGCTGGGTATCATCAGGATTATTATCATCCACGATAGTCACTGTTGGCGCGTTGGGTGCGGTGGTGTCACCGACGGTGGCGTTATCAGAGCCTGGAGCTGAGGTATTGCCCGCCTTATCGGTTTGAGTCGCTTCCACCTTAATGGTTTCGCCATCAGCAGGCGTGGTTTCAGTCCAGCTTATCGTGCCATTACTGTAGTTGTAGTTGGTTGCAGGGCTGCCGTCATCGAACTGCAGTTGGTCGCCAACTAGGACGAGTTCAACGGTGGAAGTATTATTCCCATTATTGATAGTGAGGTTGACGCTGCCCCCGGCGGCAAAGTCGTCCGCATTAATCGCAACAGTGAGTTGCACGCCGTCCCCGTTGATCTCAGCGTTGGTGAGCTGGGTATCATCAGGATTATTATCATCCACGATAGTCACTGTTGGCGCGTTGGGTGCGGTGGTGTCACCGACGGTGGCGTTATCAGAGCCTGGAGCTGAGGTATTGCCCGCCTTATCGGTTTGAGTCGCTTCCACCTTAATGGTTTCGCCATCAGCAGGCGTGGTTTCAGTCCAGCTTATCGTGCCATTACTGTAGTTGTAGTTGGTTGCAGGGCTGCCGTCATCGAACTGCAGTTGGTCGCCAACCAGGACGAGTTCAACGGTGGAAGTATCATTCCCATTATAGATAGTGAGGTTGACGCTGCCCCCGGCGGCAAAGTCGTCCGCATTAATCGCAACAGTGAGTTGCACGCCGTCCCCGTTGATTTCAGCGTTGGTGAGCTGGGTATCATCAGGATTATTATCATCCACGATAGTCACTGTTGGCGCGTTGGGTGCGGTGGTGTCACCGACGGTGGCGTTATCAGAGCCTGGAGCTGAGGTATTGCCCGCCTTATCGGTTTGAGTCGCTTCCACCTTAATGGTTTCGCCATCAGCAGGCGTGGTTTCAGTCCAGCTTATCGTGCCATTACTGTAGTTGTAGTTGGTTGCAGGGCTGCCGTCATCGAACTGCAGTTGGTCGCCAACCAGGACGAGTTCAACGGTGGAAGTATCATTCCCATTATAGATAGTGAGGTTGACGCTGCCCCCGGCGGCAAAGTCGTCCGCATTAATCGCAACAGTGAGTTGCACGCCGTCCCCGTTGATTTCAGCGTTGGTGAGCTGGGTATCATCAGGATTATTATCATCCACGATAGTCACTGTTGGCGCGTTGGGTGCGGTGGTGTCACCGACGGTGGCGTTATCAGAGCCTGGAGCTGAGGTATTGCCCGCCTTATCGGTTTGAGTCGCTTCCACCTTAATGGTTTCGCCATCAGCAGGCGTGGTTTCAGTCCAGCTTATCGTGCCATTACTGTAGTTGTAGTTGGTTGCAGGGCTGCCGTCATCGAACTGCAGTTGGTCGCCAACCAGGACGAGTTCAACGGTGGAAGTATCATTCCCATTATTGATAGTGAGGTTGACGCTGCCCCCGGCGGCAAAGTCGTCCGCATTAATCGCAACAGTGAGTTGCACGCCGTCCCCGTTGATCTCAGCATTGGTGAGCTGGGTATCATCAGGATTATTATCATCCACGATAGTCACTGTTGGCGCGTTGGGTGCGGTGGTGTCACCGACGGTGGCGTTATCAGAGCCTGGAGCTGAGGTATTGCCCGCCTTATCGGTTTGAGTCGCTTCCACCTTAATGGTTTCGCCATCAGCAGGCGTGGTTTCAGTCCAGCTTATCGTGCCATTACTGTAGTTGTAGTTGGTTGCAGGGCTGCCGTCATCGAACTGCAGTTGGTCGCCAACCAGGACGAGTTCAACGGTGGAAGTATTATTCCCATTATAGATAGTGAGGTTGACGCTGCCCCCGGCGGCAAAGTCGTCCGCATTAATCGCAACAGTGAGTTGCACGCCGTCCCCGTTGATTTCAGCGTTGGTGAGCTGGGTATCATCAGGATTATTATCATCCACGATAGTCACTGTTGGCGCGTTGGGTGCGGTGGTGTCACCGACGGTGGCGTTATCAGAGCCTGGAGCTGAGGTATTGCCCGCCTTATCGGTTTGAGTCGCTTCCACCTTAATGGTTTCGCCATCAGCAGGCGTGGTTTCAGTCCAGCTTATCGTGCCATTACTGTAGTTGTAGTTGGTTGCAGGGCTGCCGTCATCGAACTGCAGTTGGTCGCCAACCAGGACGAGTTCAACGGTGGAAGTATCATTCCCATTATTGATAGTGAGGTTGACGCTGCCCCCGGCGGCAAAGTCGTCCGCATTAATCGCAACAGTGAGTTGCACGCCGTCCCCGTTGATCTCAGCATTGGTGAGCTGGGTATCATCAGGATTATTATCATCCACGATAGTCACTGTTGGCGCGTTGGGTGCGGTGGTGTCACCGACGGTGGCGTTATCAGAGCCTGGAGCTGAGGTATTGCCCGCCTTATCGGTTTGAGTCGCTTCCACCTTAATGGTTTCGCCATCAGCAGGCGTGGTTTCAGTCCAGCTTATCGTGCCATTACTGTAGTTGTAGTTGGTTGCAGGGCTGCCGTCATCGAACTGCAGTTGGTCGCCAACCAGGACGAGTTCAACGGTGGAAGTATTATTCCCATTATAGATAGTGAGGTTGACGCTGCCCCCGGCGGCAAAGTCGTCCGCATTAATCGCAACAGTGAGTTGCACGCCGTCCCCGTTGATTTCAGCGTTGGTGAGCTGGGTATCATCAGGATTATTATCATCCACGATAGTCACTGTTGGCGCGTTGGGTGCGGTGGTGTCACCGACGGTGGCGTTATCAGAGCCTGGAGCTGAGGTATTGCCCGCCTTATCGGTTTGAGTCGCTTCCACCTTAATGGTTTCGCCATCAGCAGGCGTGGTTTCAGTCCAGCTTATCGTGCCATTACTGTAGTTGTAGTTGGTTGCAGGGCTGCCGTCATCGAACTGCAGTTGGTCGCCAACCAGGACGAGTTCAACGGTGGAAGTATCATTCCCATTATAGATAGTGAGGTTGACGCTGCCCCCGGCGGCAAAGTCGTCCGCATTAATCGCAACAGTGAGTTGCACGCCGTCCCCGTTGATTTCAGCGTTGGTGAGCTGGGTATCATCAGGATTATTATCATCCACGATAGTCACTGTTGGCGCGTTGGGTGCGGTGGTGTCACCGACGGTGGCGTTATCAGAGCCTGGAGCTGAGGTATTGCCCGCCTTATCGGTTTGAGTCGCTTCCACCTTAATGGTTTCGCCATCAGCAGGCGTGGTTTCAGTCCAGCTTATCGTGCCATTACTGTAGTTGTAGTTGGTTGCAGGGCTGCCGTCATCGAACTGCAGTTGGTCGCCAACCAGGACGAGTTCAACGGTGGAAGTATCATTCCCATTATTGATAGTGAGGTTGACGCTGCCCCCGGCGGCAAAGTCGTCCGCATTAATCGCAACAGTGAGTTGCACGCCGTCCCCGTTGATTTCAGCGTTGGTGAGCTGGGTATCATCAGGATTATTATCATCCACGATAGTCACTGTTGGCGCGTTGGGTGCGGTGGTGTCACCGACGGTGGCGTTATCAGAGCCTGGAGCTGAGGTATTGCCCGCCTTATCGGTTTGAGTCGCTTCCACCTTAATGGTTTCGCCATCAGCAGGCGTGGTTTCAGTCCAGCTTATCGTGCCATTACTGTAGTTGTAGTTGGTTGCAGGGCTGCCGTCATCGAACTGCAGTTGGTCGCCAACCAGGACGAGTTCAACGGTGGAAGTATCATTCCCATTATTGATAGTGAGGTTGACGCTGCCCCCGGCGGCAAAGTCGTCCGCATTAATCGCAACAGTGAGTTGCACGCCGTCCCCGTTGATTTCAGCGTTGGTGAGCTGGGTATCATCAGGATTATTATCATCCACGATAGTCACTGTTGGCGCGTTGGGTGCGGTGGTGTCACCGACGGTGGCGTTATCAGAGCCTGGAGCTGAGGTATTGCCCGCCTTATCGGTTTGAGTCGCTTCCACCTTAATGGTTTCGCCATCAGCAGGCGTGGTTTCAGTCCAGCTTATCGTGCCATTACTGTAGTTGTAGTTGGTTGCAGGGCTGCCGTCATCGAACTGCAGTTGGTCGCCAACCAGGACGAGTTCAACGGTGGAAGTATCATTCCCATTATAGATAGTGAGGTTGACGCTGCCCCCGGCGGCAAAGTCGTCCGCATTAATCGCAACAGTGAGTTGCACGCCGTCCCCGTTGATCTCAGCGTTGGTGAGCTGGGTATCATCAGGATTATTATCATCCACGATAGTCACTGTTGGCGCGTTGGGTGCGGTGGTGTCACCGACGGTGGCGTTATCAGAGCCTGGAGCTGAGGTATTGCCCGCCTTATCGGTTTGAGTCGCTTCCACCTTAATGGTTTCGCCATCAGCAGGCGTGGTTTCAGTCCAGCTTATCGTGCCATTACTGTAGTTGTAGTTGGTTGCAGGGCTGCCGTCATCGAACTGCAGTTGGTCGCCAACCAGGACGAGTTCAACGGTGGAAGTATCATTCCCATTATAGATAGTGAGGTTGACGCTGCCCCCGGCGGCAAAGTCGTCCGCATTAATCGCAACAGTGAGTTGCACGCCGTCCCCGTTGATCTCAGCGTTGGTGAGCTGGGTATCATCAGGATTATTATCATCCACGATAGTCACTGTTGGCGCGTTGGGTGCGGTGGTGTCACCGACGGTGGCGTTATCAGAGCCTGGAGCTGAGGTATTGCCCGCCTTATCGGTTTGAGTCGCTTCCACCTTAATGGTTTCGCCATCAGCAGGCGTGGTTTCAGTCCAGCTTATCGTGCCATTACTGTAGTTGTAGTTGGTTGCAGGGCTGCCGTCATCGAACTGCAGTTGGTCGCCAACCAGGACGAGTTCAACGGTGGAAGTATCATTCCCATTATTGATAGTGAGGTTGACGCTGCCCCCGGCGGCAAAGTCGTCCGCATTAATCGCAACAGTGAGTTGCACGCCGTCCCCGTTGATTTCAGCGTTGGTGAGCTGGGTATCATCAGGATTATTATCATCCACGATAGTCACTGTTGGCGCGTTGGGTGCGGTGGTGTCACCGACGGTGGCGTTATCAGAGCCTGGAGCTGAGGTATTGCCCGCCTTATCGGTTTGAGTCGCTTCCACCTTAATGGTTTCGCCATCAGCAGGCGTGGTTTCAGTCCAGCTTATCGTGCCATTACTGTAGTTGTAGTTGGTTGCAGGGCTGCCGTCATCGAACTGCAGTTGGTCGCCAACCAGGACGAGTTCAACGGTGGAAGTATCATTCCCATTATAGATAGTGAGGTTGACGCTGCCCCCGGCGGCAAAGTCGTCCGCATTAATCGCAACAGTGAGTTGCACGCCGTCCCCGTTGATCTCAGCGTTGGTGAGCTGGGTATCATCAGGATTATTATCATCCACGATAGTCACTGTTGGCGCGTTGGGTGCGGTGGTGTCACCGACGGTGGCGTTATCAGAGCCTGGAGCTGAGGTATTGCCCGCCTTATCGGTTTGAGTCGCTTCCACCTTAATGGTTTCGCCATCAGCAGGCGTGGTTTCAGTCCAGCTTATCGTGCCATTACTGTAGTTGTAGTTGGTTGCAGGGCTGCCGTCATCGAACTGCAGTTGGTCGCCAACCAGGACGAGTTCAACGGTGGAAGTATCATTCCCATTATTGATAGTGAGGTTGACGCTGCCCCCGGCGGCAAAGTCGTCCGCATTAATCGCAACAGTGAGTTGCACGCCGTCCCCGTTGATTTCAGCGTTGGTGAGCTGGGTATCATCAGGATTATTATCATCCACGATAGTCACTGTTGGCGCGTTGGGTGCGGTGGTGTCACCGACGGTGGCGTTATCAGAGCCTGGAGCTGAGGTATTGCCCGCCTTATCGGTTTGAGTCGCTTCCACCTTAATGGTTTCGCCATCAGCAGGCGTGGTTTCAGTCCAGCTTATCGTGCCATTACTGTAGTTGTAGTTGGTTGCAGGGCTGCCGTCATCGAACTGCAGTTGGTCGCCAACCAGGACGAGTTCAACGGTGGAAGTATCATTCCCATTATAGATAGTGAGGTTGACGCTGCCCCCGGCGGCAAAGTCGTCCGCATTAATCGCAACAGTGAGTTGCACGCCGTCCCCGTTGATCTCAGCGTTGGTGAGCTGGGTATCATCAGGATTATTATCATCCACGATAGTCACTGTTGGCGCGTTGGGTGCGGTGGTGTCACCGACGGTGGCGTTATCAGAGCCTGGAGCTGAGGTATTGCCCGCCTTATCGGTTTGAGTCGCTTCCACCTTAATGGTTTCGCCATCAGCAGGCGTGGTTTCAGTCCAGCTTATCGTGCCATTACTGTAGTTGTAGTTGGTTGCAGGGCTGCCGTCATCGAACTGCAGTTGGTCGCCAACCAGGACGAGTTCAACGGTGGAAGTATCATTCCCATTATAGATAGTGAGGTTGACGCTGCCCCCGGCGGCAAAGTCGTCCGCATTAATCGCAACAGTGAGTTGCACGCCGTCCCCGTTGATTTCAGCGTTGGTGAGCTGGGTATCATCAGGATTATTATCATCCACGATAGTCACTGTTGGCGCGTTGGGTGCGGTGGTGTCACCGACGGTGGCGTTATCAGAGCCTGGAGCTGAGGTATTGCCCGCCTTATCGGTTTGAGTCGCTTCCACCTTAATGGTTTCGCCATCAGCAGGCGTGGTTTCAGTCCAGCTTATCGTGCCATTACTGTAGTTGTAGTTGGTTGCAGGGCTGCCGTCATCGAACTGCAGTTGGTCGCCAACCAGGACGAGTTCAACGGTGGAAGTATCATTCCCATTATTGATAGTGAGGTTGACGCTGCCCCCGGCGGCAAAGTCGTCCGCATTAATCGCAACAGTGAGTTGCACGCCGTCCCCGTTGATTTCAGCGTTGGTGAGCTGGGTATCATCAGGATTATTATCATCCACGATAGTCACTGTTGGCGCGTTGGGTGCGGTGGTATCCACCACCACATTTTGCGTGGCTTTATCAGAATTGCCAGCCAAATCGGTGACGGTTGCGGTCACAGGATAAGTGCCATCAGCTAGGGTGGTACCGGTTAAATCAACCGACCAGTTACCGAGTGCGTCGATAACCAAACCGTTTGCAGCGGTGTAATCAGTGCCGTTGATATTAACGACTAGCGTACTGTCATCGCCTAAATCAACCGTACCTTTAAAGACTAAAGTGTTGTCGTTAGTGATAAAGTCAGTGGCTGAGCTGCCGGTGTCATCAGTGATACTGGTGATCGCAACGGTTTGACCATCTTCATCTTCATCAATCTTGGTATCCACCACCACATCTTGGGTGGCTTTATCAGAATTGCCAGCCACATCGGTGACGGTTGCGGTCACAGGATAAGTGCCATCAGCTAGGGTGGTACCGGTTAAATCAACCGACCAGTTACCTTGCGCATCAATCACCAGACCGTTGTCAGTGGTGTAATCAGTGCCGTTGATATTAACGACTAGCGTACTGTCATCGCCTAAATCAACCGTACCTTTAAAGACTAAAGTGTTGTCGTTAGTGATGAAATCGGTAGCTGAGCTGCCGGTGTCATCAGTGATACTGGTGATCGCAACGGTTTGACCATCTTCATCTTCATCAATCTTGGTATCCACCACCACATCTTGGGTGGCTTTATCAGAATTGCCAGCCACATCGGTGACGGTTGCGGTCACAGGATAAGTGCCATCAGCTAGGGTGGTACCGGTTAAATCAACCGACCAGTTACCTTGCGCATCAATCACCAGACCGTTGCTCGTGGTGTAATCAGTGCCGTTGATATTAACGACGAGCGTACTGTCATCGTCTAAATCGACGCTGCCGTTAAACACGAGGGTATTGTCGTTAGTGATAAAGTCAGCGGCTGAGCTGCCGGTGTCATCAGTGATACTGGTGATCGCAACGGTTTGACCATCTTCATCTTCATCAATCTTGGTATCCACCACCACATCTTGGGTGGCAGTGTCGCTATTGCCAGCCAAATCGGTGACGGTTGCGGTCACAGGATAAGTGCCATCAGCTAGGGTGGTACCGGTTAAATCAACCGACCAGTTACCTTGCGCATCAATCACCAGGCCGTTGCTCGTGGTGTAATCAGTGCCGTTGATATTAACGACGAGCGTACTGTCATCGTCTAAATCGACGCTGCCGTTAAACACGAGGGTATTGTCGTTAGTGATAAAGTCAGTGGCTGAGCTGCCGGTGTCATCAGTGATACTGGTGATCGCAACGGTTTGACCATCTTCATCTTCATCAATCTTGGTATCCACCACCACATCTTGGGTGGCAGTGTCGCTATTGCCAGCCAAATCGGTGACGGTTGCGGTCACAGGATAAGTGCCATCAGCTAGGGTGGTACCGGTTAAATCAACCGACCAGTTACCTTGCGCATCAATCACCAGGCCGTTGCTCGTGGTGTAATCAGTGCCGTTGATATTAACGACGAGCGTACTGTCATCGTCTAAATCGACGCTGCCGTTAAACACGAGGCTATTGTCGTTAGTGATAAAGTCAGTGGCTGAGCTGCCGGTGTCATCAGTGATACTGGTGATCGCAACGGTTTGACCATCTTCATCTTCATCAATCTTGGTATCCACCACCACATCTTGGGTGGCAGTGTCGCTATTGCCAGCCACATCGGTGACGGTTGCGGTCACAGGATAAGTGCCATCAGCTAGGGTGGTACCGGTTAAATCAACCGACCAGTTACCTTGCGCATCAATCACCAGGCCGTTGCTCGTGGTGTAATCAGTGCCGTTGATATTAACGACTAGCGTACTGTCATCGTCTAAATCGACGCTGCCGTTAAACACGAGGCTATTGTCGTTAGTGATAAAGTCAGTGGCTGAGCTGCCGGTGTCATCAGTGATACTGGTGATCGCAACGGTTTGACCATCTTCATCTTCATCAATCTTGGTATCCACCACCACATCTTGGGTGGCAGTGTCGCTATTGCCAGCCAAATCGGTGACGGTTGCGGTCACAGGATAAGTGCCATCAGCTAGGGTGGTACCGGTTAAATCAACCGACCAGTTACCTTGCGCATCAATCACCAGGCCGTTGCTCGTGGTGTAATCAGTGCCGTTGATATTAACGACGAGCGTACTGTCATCGTCTAAATCAACCGTACCTTTAAAGACTAAAGTGTTGTCGTTAGTGATGAAATCGGTAGCTGAGCTGCCGGTATCATCAGTGATACTGGTGATCGCAACGGTTTGACCATCTTCATCTTCATCAATCTTGGTATCCACCACCACATCTTGCGTGGCTTTGTCAGAATTGCCAGCCAAATCGGTGACGGTTGCGGTCACAGGATAAGTGCCATCAGCTAGGGTGGTACCGGTTAAATCAACCGACCAGTTACCTTGCGCATCAATCACCAGGCCGTTGCTCGTGGTGTAATCAGTGCCGTTGATATTAACGACGAGCGTACTGTCATCGTCTAAATCGACGCTGCCGTTAAACACGAGGGTATTGTCGTTGGTAATGAAGTCACTACTTGAACTACCTGTGTCTTCAGTGATGCTCGTGAATGCCACTGAATTTGTAACGTTGATATCATCGTTCTGTGTGCTAGCTATGGTGTTTTCTGCGGTGCTAATATTTTGTCCTGCACTATCATAACCCGCTTCGGCTAACGTTTCCGCACCACCACGTGCAATTGAAACTGGCGCAGCACTTCCATTGCTACTAACTTGGGAGCCTGCTGCGGTATCCGGTCCTTCTGTTGGGTCTTCGCCGGCAGCAATAAGAGCTTGAATTTCTTCGATTTCGCTAAGGGTTTCTGAATCAAGTGGAGGTAATACTTCAGCTGTTACAGTCGGTGCGTCACTTGATGAAATGATGCTACCGTCTTCAAAAATAAGTTCTACATAGCTGTTGTCTTCGATAGATAGGTTTGTACCTGCAGGTATTAAATCCCCTTCTAGCACTTGCTTTACATTACCGTCAATATCTGCTGTAACAGTACCCGTTATCTTCTGAATATGGCCTGTTTGCGTTATTGCTATCGATTTCATTCCCCTGCTCCCTGCGCCTACATTTTTGTAGTTATAGTGCCACTATTATCAACCTGTTAATATATAGTTAAGGATCTTATAGAACAGCAATCTTTTAGTCAATTTTTTGACATTGTCATGATGTAGATCATTATGCAAAAGGAGAGGGTAAAATGGTCTTGCTAGGCAAACATATAAAAAAAGCCACTACATGTAGTGGCTTTTTTTTAAGTAAATAAATTGCTAAATAAATTTCGCTAATTATTTAATAAGTCTAAGGAATGATAATTCCTTGGTCTATCTGGTCATAAGGAGGAATAAAGGTGTCATTCGGATCAACGATTAAAGCTTCATCCGCAATTAATCCATTGATTATGTCTGAGGAACTAGTACTGCTATATACATCTGATAAATCAACCCCGTTTAACACAATCGTTACTCCGTCTACTCCAGTATCGAGACCATCTGCATCAATAGTGATGGTGGTATCGTTACCGGCAAACCCAAATGATAAGAAGTCTTCTAAGTTGCCATTTTCTTCATTGAGAAGTAAGTCGGATAAATCCAACACATCAACTTGATGGTTAAAGCCGTATACGGTATCGGTACTGTTGTCGGCTGCGTCATTACCCCACTCGAAGAAGTCTCGTTCATTGTCATCAGGTGTAGCTTGGGTGCCACCATAGAGAGTATCGTCTCCTTTACCTCCAACTAAAAGGTCGCGTCCAGAACCACCAGTGATAACGTCGTTACCATCTCCGCCAAATAAAATGTCATTGTCAGCTTCACCATTTAATATGTCATTGCCGCCTTGACCAAACAAAATATCATTACCGATGCCACCATTTAATTGGTCGTTACCATCATTCGATTGAGATACATTAAACTCACTTAGGTTTTCAATTATGTAATCGTGTACTTCAGAGTCAGTAACAGAGGTAGCACTTAATTGTCCTGCTACATACTCCCTTATTGAATCCATACCCTCTAAGTTATTACCAAGAAAATCAGTTAAATCACCAAAAACAATGTCATCACCATCACCAGCATCAATAACATCATTTCCTGGGAATACATCAGACTCTAAAATAGCTGCGGCCAGTTCATTGACATCTAAATTGTTGATTACGCTACCGTCTGAATCAAATTGTTCCAAAATGCTACTATTGATATTTCCCCCTAAACCAATAGCTTGTACATCAGAAACTGAATTAAGATCTTCAAATGCTGCTTCTGCATTATCGAAATAATTACCAGGCTCACCATTATCGGTATTGGGGCTGCCATCGGTAATGAAAAACGTTCTATTATTGCCTTGCGGATAATTGGTATTAAACCAATTATAAGTTGTATCAAATGCATCAAAGTAATTGGTGTAACCGCCACTAGTCATCAAATCAAGAGCATTTTCAATATCAATTGCAGCGGTAGGTGAGGTTAAATCTAGTGAAATAAGGATTGTGGCATCCCAATCAAAATCAACGAGTAATACATTTACTGTGCCCGCACCAGGTTGATTTGCATTAGTGATGAGCGTATCTAAAACTTTGATTATTTCTTCTCTGGCAGTGTTTACTCTAGAGGTTCCCATACTGCCAGATGAATCGATAACAAAGGCTAGGTTATAGTCGTCCCCTGCTAAGGTGCCGGTAGTGTCACTAACTATCGTATCATTACCGTCAGTACCGGTGTAATTATCATCTCCAGCATTGAGGGTTTTACTGCTAAATACTGTAATTGTGGTTGTCGCTGTGTCAGTTCCACCATCAGTATCACTTATTGTATAAGTAAAGTTGACAGGGGTCGCGTCGTCGCTTGTGTGCTGGAACGTATATGTACCATCAGGTTGGATGGATAAAATACCTTCCTGCAATATGACTTCTGCTGTGCCATTGGTAAAGACTAAATCAATACCGTTAATTTGAGTGATAGACAGTGAGCCATCTTCAGGGTCGCTGTCCACTCCTGAACCAGTATCATCTAGTATGATATTACCTGTAACAACACTCCCAAAATCAACGTCATATTGGTTGTTTAGTGCCGTTGGAAGATCATTAGTACCATTAATGGTAATAGTGACTGTTTCAGTATCATATGCCCCATTACTATCTGTTGCGGTAACCCCGAAACTAAGGGTTATCGCATCACCATCAGCAAGAAAGTCAACTAGATCATTGTTGATTTGGTAAGTCCAACCTAGTTCATCACTATTAAGGCTGAAACCAGCTACTATGTCGCTAATTTGCTGCGGACTTAGGTTAGCATTAGCGCTATTTTGCCATAATATATCGTTTTGATAATCAACAGATAGACTTACTGAGTCACCATTATCGACATCTGAAGTAGTAAGTGTTCCTGTGGCAATCAAGTCACCTGTTTGCTGGTCATCGATACTATCTTCAGTAACGGTACCCGTGTTTTCGGCAATAGTTAGTACCGGAATATCGTTAGTACCATTAACTGTAACGGTTACCAACTGAGAACTAAACGCACCAAACTCATCGGTGACCGTAGCGAGGAAGGTCTCGTCGTGAGTTTCACCTTCGGCGAGGGCGTCAACTAATTCATTGTCGGCCAAGGTGTAAGTCCACTCGCCAGTATCGGCATCAATCTCAAAACTACCGTAGTCGTTAGTTTGTGCCTCAAAGCTCCAGCTTTGCGTTGCATTATTATCGACATCACTTGCGGTGAGAGTGCCGCTGGCAGTGAGGTTAGCCGCTACAGGCGTATTACCGTTGTCATTAATATCAACAACACCAGCTTCGTTAACGCTGCCGGTGGCATCTTCAATGCTTGAGGTGATAAGTGGTATATCGTTAGTACCAGCAACGGTTACCGTCACCAACTGAGTACTAAACGCACCAAATTCATCGGTGACCGTAGCAAGGAAAATCTCGTCGTGAGTTTCACCTTCGGCGAGGGCGTCAACTAATTCATTGTCGGCTAGAGTGTAAGTCCACTCGCCGCTATCGGCATCAATCTCAAAACTACCGTAGTCGTTAGTTTGTGCCTCAAAGCTCCAGCTTTGCGTGGCGTTATTATCGACATCACTTGCAGTTAAGGTTCCGCCTGCTGTTAGCACTGCGGCGACTGGCGTATTACCGTTGTCATTAATATCGACCACACCAGCTTCGTTTACGCTGCCAGTGGCATCTTCAATGCTCGAGGTGATAAGCGGAATATCGTTAGTACCGGCAACTGTGACCGTCACCAGCTGGGTGCTAAACGCACCAAACTCATCAGTCACTGTAGCGAGGAAGATCTCGTCGTGAGTTTCACCTTCAGCCAATGCATCCACAAGGGTGTTTTCGGCTAGAGTGTAAGTCCACTCGCCGCTATCGGCATCAATCTCAAAACTACCGTAGTCGTTAGTTTGTGCCTCAAAGCTCCAGCTTTGCGTTGCATTATTATCGACATCACTTGCGGTTAAGGTTCCGCCTGCTGTTAGCACTGCGGCAACTGGGGTATTACCGTTGTCATTAATATCAACTACACCAGCTTCGTTTACGCTGCCAGTGGCATCGTCAATGCTCGAAGTGATAAGCGGAATATCGTTAGTGCCGGCAACTGTTACGGTGACCAGTTGGGTACTAAACGCACCAAACTCATCGGTGACCGTGGCAAGGAAGATCTCATCGTGAGTTTCACCTTCGGCGAGGGCGTCAACTAATTCATTGTCGGCTAGAGTGTAAGTCCACTCGCCGCTATCGGCATCAATCTCAAAACTACCGTAGTCGTTAGTTTGTGCCTCAAAGCTCCAGCTTTGCGTGGCGTTATTATCGACATCACTTGCAGTTAAGGTTCCGCCTGCTGTTAGCACTGCGGCGACTGGCGTATTACCGTTGTCATTAATATCGACCACACCAGCTTCGTTTACGCTGCCAGTGGCATCTTCAATGCTCGAGGTGATAAGCGGAATATCGTTAGTACCGGCAACTGTGACCGTCACCAGCTGGGTGCTAAACGCACCAAACTCATCAGTCACTATAGCGAGGAAGGTCTCGTCGTGAGTTTCACCTTCAGCCAATGCATCCACAAGGGTGTTTTCGGCTAGAGTGTAAGTCCACTCGCCGCTATCGGCATCAATCTCAAAACTACCGTAGTCGTTAGTTTGTGCCTCAAAGCTCCAGCTTTGCGTTGCGCCGGTATCGACATCGCTCGCAGTGAGAGTGCCGCTGGCAGTGAGGTTAGCCGCTACCGGCGTATTGCCGTTGTCATTAATATCGACAACACCGGCTTCATTGACGCTGCCGGTGGCATCTTCAATGCTCGAAGTGATAAGCGGAATATCGTTAGTGCCGGCAACTGTGACCGTCACCAGTTGGGTACTAAACGCACCAAACTCATCGGTGACAGTAGCGAGGAAGGTCTCGTCGTGAGTTTCACCTTCAGCCAATGCATCCACGAGGGTATTGTCGGCCAGAGTATAAGTCCACTCGCCAGTATCGGCATCAATCTCAAAACTACCGTAGTCGTTAGTTTGTGCCTCAAAGCTCCATTCCTGGGTGGCGTTATTATCGATATCGCTCGCAGTGAGAGTGCCGCTGGCAGTGAGGTTAGCCGCTACAGGCGTATTACCGTTGTCGTTAATATCGACCACACCAGCTTCATTAACGCTGCCGGTGGCATCTTCAATGCTCGAAGTGATAAGCGGAATATCGTTAGTGCCGGCAACTGTTACGGTCACCAGCTGGGTACTGAACGCACCAAATTCATCAGTCACCGTGGCGAGGAAGGTCTCGTCGTGAGTTTCACCTTGAGCGAGAGCGTCAACTAATTCATTGTCGGCTAGAGTGTAAGTCCACTCGCCAGTATCGGCATCAATCTCAAAGCTACCGTAGTCGTTAGTTTGTGCCTCAAAGCTCCAAGTTTGCGTTGCATTATTATCGACATCACTTGCAGTTAAGGTTCCGCCTGCTGTTAGCACTGCGGCAACTGGGGTATTACCGTTGTCATTAATATCAACTACACCAGCTTCATTGACGCTACCGGTGGCATCTTCAATGCTCGAAGTGATAAGCGGAATATCGTTAGTACCGCTTACTGTGACCGTCACCAGCTGGGTGCTAAACGCACCAAACTCATCGGTGACCGTAGCAAGGAAAGTCTCGTCGTGAGTTTCACCTTCGGCGAGGGCGTCAACTAATTCATTGTCGGCTAGAGTGTAAGTCCACTCGCCAGTATCGGCATCAATCTCAAAACTACCGTAGTCGTTAGTTTGTGCCTCAAAACTCCATTCCTGGGTGGCGTTATTATCGACATCACTTGCAGTTAAGGTTCCGCCTGCTGTTAGCACTGCGGCAACTGGCGTATTACCGTTGTCATTAATATCGACCACACCAGCTTCATTGACGCTGCCGGTGGCATCTTCAATGCTCGAAGTGATAAGCGGAATATCGTTAGTACCGGCAACTGTTACCGTCACCAGTTGGGTACTAAACGCACCAAACTCATCGGTGACCGTGGCAAGGAAGATCTCGTCGTGAGTTTCACCTTGGGCGAGGGCGTCGACTAATTCATTGTCGGCCAAGGTGTAAGTCCACTCGCCAGTATCGGCATCAATCTCAAAGCTACCGTAGTCGTTAGTTTGTGCCTCAAAGCTCCAGCTTTGCGTTGCGCCAGTATCGACATCGCTCGCAGTGAGAGTGCCGTTGGCAGTGAGGTTAGCCGCTACAGGCGTGTTACCGTTGTCATTAATGTCGACCACACCGGCTTCGTTTACGCTGCCGGTGGCATCTTCAATGCTCGAAGTGATAAGCGGAATATCGTTAGTACCAGCAACGGTTACCGTCACCAGTTGGGTGCTAAACGCACCAAACTCATCGGTGACCGTAGCGAGGAAGGTTTCGTCGTGAGTTTCACCTTGGGCGAGGGCGTCAACTAATTCATTGTCGGCCAAGGTGTAAGTCCACTCGCCGCTATCGGCATCAATCTCAAAGCTACCGTAGACGTTAGTTTGTGCCTCAAAGCTCCAGCTTTGCGTGGCGCCGGTATCGACATCGCTGGCAGTTAAAGTGCCGTTGGCAGTGAGGTTAGCCGCAACCGGCGTATTACCGTTGTCATTAATATCGACCACACCAGCTTCGTTTACGCTGCCAGTGGCATCTTCAATGCTTGAGGTGATCAGCGGAATATCGTTAGTACCATTAACTGTTACCGTCACCAGTTGGGTACTAAACGCACCAAACTCATCGGTGACCGTAGCGAGGAAGGTCTCGTCGTGAGTCTCGCCTTCGGCTAATGCATCCACAAGGGCGTTATCAGCTAGGGTGTAAGTCCACTCGCCAGTATCGGCATCAATCTCAAAACTACCGTAGTCGTTAGTTTGTGCCTCAAAGCTCCAGCTTTGCGTTGCGCCGGTATCGACATCGCTCGCAGTGAGGGTGCCGTTGGCAGTGAGGTTGGCCGCTACAGGCGTATTACCGTTGTCATTAATATCGACTACACCAGCTTCATTGACGCTACCAGTGGCATCTTCAATGCTCGAGGTGATAAGCGGAATATCGTTAGTACCGGCAACTGTTACCGTCACCAGTTGGGTACTAAACGCACCAAACTCATCGGTGACCGTGGCAAGGAAGATCTCATCGTGAGTTTCACCTTCGGCGAGGGCGTCAACTAATTCATTGTCGGCCAAGGTGTAAGTCCACTCGCCAGTATCGGCATCAATCTCAAAGCTACCGTAGTCGTTAGTTTGTGCCTCAAAGCTCCAAGTTTGCGTTGCATTATTATCGACATCACTTGCAGTTAAGGTTCCGCCTGCTGTTAGCACTGCGGCAACTGGGGTATTACCGTTGTCATTAATATCAACTACACCAGCTTCATTGACGCTACCGGTGGCATCTTCAATGCTCGAAGTGATAAGCGGAATATCGTTAGTGCCGCTTACTGTTACGGTGACCAGTTGGGTACTAAACGCACCAAACTCATCGGTGACCGTGGCAAGGAAGATCTCATCGTGAGTTTCACCTTGGGCGAGGGCGTCAACTAATTCATTGTCGGCCAAGGTGTAAGTCCACTCGCCAGTATCGGCATCAATCTCAAAACTACCGTAGTCGTTAGTTTGTGCCTCAAAGCTCCATTCCTGGGTGGCGTTATTATCGATATCGCTCGCAGTGAGAGTGCCGCTGGCAGTGAGGTTAGCCGCTACAGGCGTATTACCGTTGTCGTTAATATCGACCACACCAGCTTCATTAACGCTGCCGGTGGCATCTTCAATGCTCGAAGTGATAAGCGGAATATCGTTAGTGCCGGCAACTGTTACGGTCACCAGCTGGGTACTGAACGCACCAAATTCATCAGTCACCGTGGCGAGGAAGGTCTCGTCGTGAGTTTCACCTTGAGCGAGAGCGTCAACTAATTCATTGTCGGCTAGAGTGTAAGTCCACTCGCCAGTATCGGCATCAATCTCAAAGCTACCGTAGTCGTTAGTTTGTGCCTCAAAGCTCCAAGTTTGCGTTGCATTATTATCGACATCACTTGCAGTTAAGGTTCCGCCTGCTGTTAGCACTGCGGCAACTGGGGTATTACCGTTGTCATTAATATCAACTACACCAGCTTCATTGACGCTACCGGTGGCATCTTCAATGCTCGAAGTGATAAGCGGAATATCGTTAGTACCGCTTACTGTGACCGTCACCAGCTGGGTGCTAAACGCACCAAACTCATCGGTGACCGTGGCGAGGAAGGTCTCGTCGTGAGTTTCACCTTCGGCGAGGGCGTCAACTAATTCATTGTCGGCTAGAGTGTAAGTCCACTCGCCAGTATCGGCATCAATCTCAAAACTACCGTAGTCGTTAGTTTGTGCCTCAAAACTCCATTCCTGGGTGGCGTTATTATCGACATCACTTGCAGTTAAGGTTCCGCCTGCTGTTAGCACTGCGGCAACTGGCGTATTACCGTTGTCATTAATATCGACCACACCAGCTTCATTGACGCTGCCGGTGGCATCTTCAATGCTCGAAGTGATAAGCGGAATATCGTTAGTACCGGCAACTGTTACCGTCACCAGTTGGGTACTAAACGCACCAAACTCATCGGTGACCGTGGCAAGGAAGATCTCGTCGTGAGTTTCACCTTGGGCGAGGGCGTCGACTAATTCATTGTCGGCCAAGGTGTAAGTCCACTCGCCAGTATCGGCATCAATCTCAAAGCTACCGTAGTCGTTAGTTTGTGCCTCAAAGCTCCAGCTTTGCGTTGCGCCAGTATCGACATCGCTCGCAGTGAGAGTGCCGTTGGCAGTGAGGTTAGCCGCTACAGGCGTGTTACCGTTGTCATTAATGTCGACCACACCGGCTTCGTTTACGCTGCCGGTGGCATCTTCAATGCTCGAAGTGATAAGCGGAATATCGTTAGTACCAGCAACGGTTACCGTCACCAGTTGGGTGCTAAACGCACCAAACTCATCGGTGACCGTAGCGAGGAAGGTTTCGTCGTGAGTTTCACCTTGGGCGAGGGCGTCAACTAATTCATTGTCGGCCAAGGTGTAAGTCCACTCGCCGCTATCGGCATCAATCTCAAAACTACCGTAGTCGTTAGTTTGTGCCTCAAAACTCCATTCCTGGGTGGCGTTATTATCGACATCACTTGCAGTTAAGGTTCCGCCTGCTGTTAGCACTGCGGCAACTGGCGTATTACCGTTGTCATTAATATCGACCACACCAGCTTCATTGACGCTGCCGGTGGCATCTTCAATGCTCGAAGTGATAAGCGGAATATCGTTAGTACCGGCAACTGTTACCGTCACCAGTTGGGTACTAAACGCACCAAACTCATCGGTGACCGTGGCAAGGAAGATCTCGTCGTGAGTTTCACCTTGGGCGAGGGCGTCGACTAATTCATTGTCGGCCAAGGTGTAAGTCCACTCGCCAGTATCGGCATCAATCTCAAAGCTACCGTAGTCGTTAGTTTGTGCCTCAAAGCTCCAGCTTTGCGTTGCGCCAGTATCGACATCGCTCGCAGTGAGAGTGCCGTTGGCAGTGAGGTTAGCCGCTACAGGCGTGTTACCGTTGTCATTAATGTCGACCACACCGGCTTCGTTTACGCTGCCGGTGGCATCTTCAATGCTCGAAGTGATAAGCGGAATATCGTTAGTACCAGCAACGGTTACCGTCACCAGTTGGGTGCTAAACGCACCAAACTCATCGGTGACCGTAGCGAGGAAGGTTTCGTCGTGAGTTTCACCTTGGGCGAGGGCGTCAACTAATTCATTGTCGGCCAAGGTGTAAGTCCACTCGCCGCTATCGGCATCAATCTCAAAGCTACCGTAGACGTTAGTTTGTGCCTCAAAGCTCCAGCTTTGCGTGGCGCCGGTATCGACATCGCTGGCAGTTAAAGTGCCGTTGGCAGTGAGGTTAGCCGCAACCGGCGTATTACCGTTGTCATTAATATCGACCACACCAGCTTCGTTTACGCTGCCAGTGGCATCTTCAATGCTTGAGGTGATCAGCGGAATATCGTTAGTACCATTAACTGTTACCGTCACCAGTTGGGTACTAAACGCACCAAACTCATCGGTGACCGTAGCGAGGAAGGTCTCGTCGTGAGTCTCGCCTTCGGCTAATGCATCCACAAGGGCGTTATCAGCTAGGGTGTAAGTCCACTCGCCAGTATCGGCATCAATCTCAAAACTACCGTAGTCGTTAGTTTGTGCCTCAAAGCTCCAGCTTTGCGTTGCGCCGGTATCGACATCGCTCGCAGTGAGGGTGCCGTTGGCAGTGAGGTTGGCCGCTACAGGCGTATTACCGTTGTCATTAATATCGACTACACCAGCTTCATTGACGCTACCAGTGGCATCTTCAATGCTCGAGGTGATAAGCGGAATATCGTTAGTACCGGCAACTGTTACCGTCACCAGTTGGGTACTAAACGCACCAAACTCATCGGTGACCGTGGCAAGGAAGATCTCATCGTGAGTTTCACCTTCGGCGAGGGCGTCAACTAATTCATTGTCGGCCAAGGTGTAAGTCCACTCGCCAGTATCGGCATCAATCTCAAAGCTACCGTAGTCGTTAGTTTGTGCCTCAAAGCTCCAAGTTTGCGTTGCATTATTATCGACATCACTTGCAGTTAAGGTTCCGCCTGCTGTTAGCACTGCGGCAACTGGGGTATTACCGTTGTCATTAATATCAACTACACCAGCTTCATTGACGCTACCGGTGGCATCTTCAATGCTTGAGGTGATAAGCGGAATATCGTTAGTACCGCTTACTGTGACCGTCACCAGCTGGGTGCTAAACGCACCAAACTCATCGGTGACCGTAGCAAGGAAAGTCTCGTCGTGAGTTTCACCTTCGGCGAGGGCGTCAACTAATTCATTGTCGGCCAAGGTGTAAGTCCACTCGCCAGTATCGGCATCAATCTCAAAACTACCGTAGTCGTTAGTTTGTGCCTCAAAACTCCATTCCTGGGTGGCGTTATTATCGACATCACTTGCAGTTAAGGTTCCGCCTGCTGTTAGCACTGCGGCAACTGGCGTATTACCGTTGTCATTAATATCGACCACACCAGCTTCATTGACACTGCCGGTAGCATCTTCAATGCTCGAGGTGATCACGGGTATATCGTTAGTGCCGGCAACTGTTACGGTCACCAGCTGGGTACTGAACGCACCAAATTCATCAGTCACCGTGGCGAGGAAGATCTCATCGTGAGTTTCACCTTCAGCGAGGGCGTCAACTAATTCATTGTCGGCTAGAGTGTAAGTCCACTCGCCAGTATCGGCATCAATCTCAAAGCTACCGTAGTCGTTAGTTTGTGCCTCAAAACTCCATTCCTGGGTGGCGTTATTATCGATATCGCTCGCAGTTAAGGTTCCGCCTGCTGTTAGCACTGCGGCAACTGGGGTATTACCGTTGTCATTAATATCAACTACACCAGCTTCATTGACGCTACCAGTGGCATCTTCAATGCTCGAAGTGATAAGCGGAATATCGTTAGTACCGGCAACTGTTACGGTGACCAGTTGGGTACTAAACGCACCAAACTCATCGGTGACCGTAGCAAGGAAGGTCTCATCGTGAGTTTCACCTTCGGCCAATGCATCCACAAGGGCGTTATCAGCCAAGGTGTAAGTCCACTCGCCAGTATCGGCATCAATCTCAAAGCTACCGTAGTCGTTAGTTTGTGCCTCAAAACTCCAGCTTTGCGTGGCGTTATTATCGACATCACTTGCAGTTAAGGTTCCGCCTGCTGTTAGCACTGCGGCAACTGGCGTATTACCGTTGTCATTAATATCGACCACACCAGCTTCGTTTACGCTGCCGGTGGCATCTTCAATGCTCGAAGTGATAAGCGGAATATCGTTAGTGCCGGCAACTGTTACGGTCACCAACTGGGTACTAAACGCACCAAACTCATCGGTGACCGTGGCAAGGAAGATCTCGTCGTGAGTTTCACCTTCGGCGAGGGCGTCAACTAATTCATTGTCGGCTAGAGTGTAAGTCCACTCGCCAGTATCGGCATCAATCTCAAAACTACCGTAGTCGTTAGTTTGTGCCTCAAAACTCCATTCCTGGGTGGCGTTATTATCGACATCACTTGCAGTTAAGGTTCCGCCTGCTGTTAGCACTGCGGCAACTGGCGTATTACCGTTGTCATTAATATCGACCACACCAGCTTCGTTTACACTGCCGGTAGCATCTTCAATGCTCGAGGTGATCACGGGTATATCGTTAGTGCCGGCAACTGTTACCGTCACCAGCTGGGTACTGAACGCACCAAACTCATCGGTGACCGTAGCAAGGAAGATCTCATCGTGAGTTTCACCTTCGGCTAATGCATCCACAAGGGCGTTTTCGGCTAGGGTGTAAGTCCACTCGCCAGTATCGGCATCAATCTCAAAGCTACCGTAGACGTTAGTTTGTGCCTCAAAACTCCAGCTTTGCGTGGCGTTATTATCGACATCACTTGCAGTTAAGGTTCCGCCTGCTGTTAGCACTGCGGCAACTGGCGTATTACCGTTGTCATTAATATCGACCACACCAGCTTCATTGACGCTACCGGTGGCATCTTCAATGCTTGAGGTGATCACGGGTATATCGTTAGTGCCATTAACTGTTACCGTCACCAGTTGGGTACTGAACGCACCAAACTCATCGGTGACCGTGGCAAGGAAGATCTCATCGTGAGTTTCACCTTCGGCCAATGCATCCACAAGGGCGTTTTCGGCCAAGGTGTAAGTCCACTCGCCGCTATCGGCATCAATCTCAAAGCTACCGTAGTCGTTAGTTTGTGCCTCAAAACTCCATTCCTGGGTGGCGTTATTATCGACATCACTTGCAGTTAAGGTTCCGCCTGCTGTTAGCACTGCGGCAACTGGGGTATTACCGTTGTCGTTAATATCAACCACACCAGCTTCGTTTACACTGCCGGTGGCATCTTCAATGCTCGAAGTGATAAGCGGAATATCGTTAGTGCCGGCAACTGTTACGGTCACCAGCTGGGTACTGAACGCACCAAACTCATCGGTGACCGTGGCGAGGAAGGTCTCGTCGTGAGTCTCGCCTTCGGCTAATGCATCCACAAGGGCGTTTTCGGCCAAGGTGTAAGTCCACTCACCAGTATCGGCATCAATCTCAAAGCTACCGTAGTCGTTAGTTTGTGCCTCAAAGCTCCATTCCTGGGTGGCGTTATTATCGACATCACTTGCAGTGAGAGTGCCGCTGGCAGTGAGGTTAGCCGCTACAGGCGTATTACCGTTGTCGTTAATATCGACCACACCAGCTTCGCTTACACTGCCGGTGGCATCTTCAATGCTCGAAGTGATAAGCGGAATATCGTTAGTGCCGCTTACTGTTACGGTGACCAGTTGGGTACTAAACGCACCAAACTCATCGGTGACCGTGGCAAGGAAGATCTCATCGTGAGTTTCACCTTGGGCGAGGGCGTCAACTAATTCATTGTCGGCCAAGGTGTAAGTCCACTCGCCAGTATCGGCATCAATCTCAAAACTACCGTAGTCGTTAGTTTGTGCCTCAAAGCTCCATTCCTGGGTGGCGTTATTATCGATATCGCTCGCAGTGAGAGTGCCGCTGGCAGTGAGGTTAGCCGCTACAGGCGTATTACCGTTGTCGTTAATATCGACCACACCAGCTTCATTAACGCTGCCGGTGGCATCTTCAATGCTCGAAGTGATAAGCGGAATATCGTTAGTGCCGGCAACTGTTACGGTCACCAGCTGGGTACTGAACGCACCAAATTCATCAGTCACCGTGGCGAGGAAGGTCTCGTCGTGAGTTTCACCTTGAGCGAGAGCGTCAACTAATTCATTGTCGGCTAGAGTGTAAGTCCACTCGCCAGTATCGGCATCAATCTCAAAACTACCGTAGTCGTTAGTTTGTGCCTCAAAGCTCCAGCTTTGCGTTGCGCCGGTATCGACATCGCTCGCAGTGAGGGTGCCGTTGGCTGTGAGGTTGGCCGCAACCGGCGTATTACCGTTGTCATTAATATCGACCACACCAGCTTCGTTTACGCTGCCGGTCGCATCTTCAATGCTCGAAGTGATAAGCGGAATATCGTTAGTACCGCTTACTGTTACGGTGACCAACTGAGTACTGAACGCACCAAATTCATCAGTCACCTTGGCGAGGAAGATCTCATCGTGAGTTTCACCTTCAGCGAGGGCATCGACTAATTCATTGTCGGCCAAGGTGTAAGTCCACTCGCCAGTATCGGCATCAATCTCAAAGCTACCGTAGTCGTTAGTTTGTGCCTCAAAGCTCCAGCTTTGCGTGGCGTTATTATCGACATCGCTCGCAGTTAAGGTTCCGCCTGCTGTTAGCACTGCGGCAACTGGCGTATTACCGTTGTCATTAATATCGACCACACCAGCTTCATTGACGCTACCGGTGGCATCTTCAATGCTCGAAGTGATAAGCGGAATATCGTTAGTGCCGGCAACTGTTACGGTCACCAGCTGGGTACTGAACGCACCAAATTCATCAGTCACCGTGGCGAGGAAGGTCTCGTCGTGAGTTTCACCTTCGGCGAGGGCGTCAACTAATTCATTGTCGGCTAGAGTGTAAGTCCACTCGCCAGTATCGGCATCAATCTCAAAACTACCGTAGTCGTTAGTTTGTGCCTCAAAGCTCCAAGTTTGCGTTGCGCCGGTATCGATATCGCTCGCAGTGAGGGTGCCGTTGGCTGTGAGGTTAGCCGCTACAGGCGTATTAACGTTGTCATTAATATCAACTACACCAGCTTCATTGACGCTACCAGTGGCATCTTCAATGCTTGAGGTGATCAGCGGAATATCGTTAGTGCCGGCAACTGTTACGGTCACCAGCTGGGTACTGAACGCACCAAATTCATCAGTCACCGTGGCGAGGAAGGTCTCGTCGTGAGTTTCACCTTGAGCGAGAGCGTCAACTAATTCATTGTCGGCTAGAGTGTAAGTCCACTCGCCAGTATCGGCATCAATCTCAAAACTACCGTAGACGTTAGTTTGTGCCTCAAAACTCCAGCTTTGCGTGGCGTTATTATCGACATCGCTCGCAGTTAAGGTTCCGCCTGCTGTTAGCACTGCGGCAACTGGGGTATTACCGTTGTCATTAATATCAACTACACCAGCTTCATTAACGCTGCCGGTGGCATCTTCAATGCTCGAAGTGATAAGCGGAATATCGTTAGTACCGGCAACTGTTACCGTCACCAGTTGGGTACTAAACGCACCAAACTCATCGGTGACCGTGGCAAGGAAGATCTCGTCGTGAGTTTCACCTTCGGCGAGAGCGTCAACTAATTCATTGTCGGCTAGAGTGTAAGTCCACTCGCCAGTATCAGCATCAATCTCAAAGCTACCGTAGTCGTTAGTTTGTGCCTCAAAGCTCCAGCTTTGCGTTGCATTATTATCGACATCACTTGCAGTTAAGGTTCCGCCTGCTGTTAGCACTGCGGCAACTGGGGTATTACCGTTGTCATTAATATCAACTACACCAGCTTCATTGACGCTACCAGTGGCATCTTCAATGCTCGAAGTGATAAGCGGAATATCGTTAGTACCGGCAACTGTTACGGTGACCAGTTGGGTACTAAACGCACCAAACTCATCGGTGACCGTGGCAAGGAAGATCTCATCGTGAGTTTCACCTTGAGCGAGGGCGTCAACTAATTCATTGTCGGCCAAGGTGTAAGTCCACTCGCCGCTATCGGCATCAATCTCAAAACTACCGTAGTCGTTAGTTTGTGCCTCAAAGCTCCAGCTTTGCGTTGCGCCGGTATCGACATCGCTCGCAGTGAGAGTGCCGTTGGCAGTGAGGTTAGCCGCTACAGGCGTATTACCGTTGTCATTAATATCGACCACACCGGCTTCATTAACGCTGCCGGTGGCATCTTCAATGCTCGAAGTGATAAGCGGAATATCGTTAGTACCGGCAACTGTTACCGTCACCAGTTGGGTACTAAACGCACCAAACTCATCGGTGACCGTAGCAAGGAAGATCTCATCGTGAGTTTCACCTTCGGCTAATGCATCCACAAGGGCGTTTTCGGCTAGGGTGTAAGTCCACTCGCCAGTATCGGCATCAATCTCAAAACTACCGTAGTCGTTAGTTTGTGCCTCAAAACTCCATTCCTGGGTGGCATTATTATCGACATCACTTGCAGTTAAGGTTCCGCCTGCTGTTAGCACTGCGGCGACTGGCGTATTACCGTTGTCATTAATATCGACCACACCAGCTTCGTTTACACTGCCAGTGGCATCTTCAATGCTTGAGGTGATAAGCGGAATATCGTTAGTGCCGGCAACTGTTACCGTCACCAGTTGGGTACTAAACGCACCAAACTCATCGGTGACCGTGGCAAGGAAGGTCTCGTCGTGAGTTTCACCTTCGGCTAATGCATCCACAAGGGCGTTATCAGCTAGGGTGTAAGTCCACTCGCCAGTATCGGCATCAATCTCAAAACTACCGTAGTCGTTAGTTTGTGCCTCAAAGCTCCAGCTTTGTGTTGCATTATTATCGACATCACTTGCGGTGAGAGTGCCGTTGGCAGTGAGGTTAGCCGCTACAGGCGTATTACCGTTGTCATTAATATCAACCACACCAGCTTCGTTTACGCTGCCAGTGGCATCATCGATGCTTGAGGTGATAAGCGGAATATCGTTAGTGCCGCTTACTGTTACGGTGACCAGTTGGGTACTAAACGCACCAAACTCATCGGTGACCGTAGCAAGGAAGGTCTCGTCGTGAGTTTCACCTTGGGCGAGGGCGTCAACTAATTCATTGTCGGCTAGAGTGTAAGTCCACTCGCCAGTATCGGCATCAATCTCAAAGCTACCGTAGTCGTTAGTTTGTGCCTCAAAGCTCCAAGTTTGCGTTGCATTATTATCGACATCGCTCGCAGTTAAGGTTCCGCCTGCTGTTAGCACTGCGGCAACTGGCGTATTACCGTTGTCATTAATATCGACTACACCAGCTTCGTTTACGCTACCGGTGGCATCTTCAATGCTCGAAGTGATAAGCGGAATATCGTTAGTGCCGGCAACTGTTACGGTCACCAACTGGGTACTAAACGCACCAAACTCATCGGTGACCGTGGCAAGGAAGATCTCGTCGTGAGTTTCACCTTCGGCGAGGGCGTCAACTAATTCATTGTCGGCTAGAGTGTAAGTCCACTCGCCAGTATCGGCATCAATCTCAAAACTACCGTAGTCGTTAGTTTGTGCCTCAAAGCTCCAGCTTTGCGTTGCATTATTATCGACATCACTTGCAGTTAAGGTTCCGCCTGCTGTTAGCACTGCCGCTACAGGCGTATTACCGTTGTCATTAATATCGACCACACCAGCTTCGTTTACACTGCCGGTAGCATCTTCAATGCTCGAGGTGATCACGGGTATATCGTTAGTGCCGGCAACTGTTACGGTCACCAGCTGGGTACTGAACGCACCAAATTCATCAGTCACCGTGGCGAGGAAGATCTCATCGTGAGTTTCACCTTCAGCGAGGGTGTCAACTAATTCATTGTCGGCTAGAGTGTAAGTCCACTCGCCAGTATCGGCATCAATCTCAAAGCTACCGTAGTCGTTAGTTTGTGCCTCAAAGCTCCAGCTTTGCGTGGCGTTATTATCGACATCACTTGCAGTTAAGGTTCCGCCTGCTGTTAGCACTGCGGCTACAGGCGTATTACCGTTGTCATTAATATCGACTACACCAGCTTCGTTTACACTGCCGGTGGCATCTTCAATGCTCGAGGTGATAAGCGGAATATCGTTAGTGCCGGCAACTGTTACGGTGACCAGTTGGGTACTGAACGCACCAAATTCATCAGTCACCGTAGCGAGGAAGGTCTCGTCGTGAGTTTCACCTTGGGCGAGGGCATCAACTAATTCATTGTCGGCCAAGGTGTAGATCCACTCGCCAGTATCGGCATCGATGCTAAAATCGCCGTACTCGCCAGCTTCTGGTTCAACGCTCCAGCTAGCGCTTGAACCATTATCAATATCGCTTGCGGTTAACGTACCATTGGCTGTGAGTACTCCAAGCTCTGGTTCATTGCCGCCGTCCATTACGCCAGCTTCAAGAACTGTTCCTGTTGCATCGTCGAGTGTAGAGGTGATCTCTGGAATACTATTAGTTCCTGACACAGTCACCGTGACCAACTGTGTACTAAAAGCGCCGTGCTCATCTGTCACTGTAACAAGGAAGGTTTCATCGCGAGTTTCACCTTGGGCGAGGGCGTCAACTAATTCATTGTCGGCTAAGTTGTAGGTCCACTCGCCAGTGTCAGCATCGATACTAAAATCGCCGTACTCGCCAGCTTCTGGTTCAACGCTCCAACTGGTTGTTGAGTCGGTGTCTATATCGCTGGCGGTCAAGGTACCGCCAGTGCTTGCGTTACCTGGCTCTGGTTCGTTGCCGCCATCCATAACACCTGATTCAGTGACTGAACCCGTCGCATCTTCAATGCTAGAAGTGATAAGCGGAATATCGTTGGTGCCATTAACGGTAACGGTGACAAGTTGGGTACTAAAAGCGCCGTGCTCATCTGTCACTGTAACGAGGAAGGTTTCATCGCGAGTTTCACCTTGGGCGAGGGCGTCAACTAATTCATTGTCGGCCAAGGTGTAAGTCCACTCGCCAGTGTCGGCATCGATACTAAAATCGCCGTACTCGCCAGCTTCTGGTTCAACGCTCCAACTGGTTGTTGAGTCGGTGTCTATATCGCTGGCGGTCAAGGTACCGCCAGTGCTCGCGTTACCTGGCTCTGGTTCGTTGCCGCCATCCATAACACCTGATTCAGTGACAGTCCCCGTCGCATCTTCAATGCTCGAAGTGATAAGTGGAATATCGTTGGTGCCATTAACGGTAACGGTGACGAGTTGGGTACTAAAAGCGCCGTGCTCATCTGTCACTGTAACGAGGAAGGTTTCATCGCGAGTTTCACCTTGGGCGAGGGCATCAACTAATTCATTGTCGGCTAAGGTGTAGGTCCACTCGCCAGTGTCTGCATCGATACTAAAATCGCCGTACTCGCCAGCTTCTGGTTCAACGCTCCAACTGGTAGTTGAGTCGGTGTCTATATCGCTGGCGGTCAAGGTACCGCCAGTACTCGCGTTACCTGGCTCTGGTTCGTTGCCGCCATCCATAACACCTGATTCAGTGACAGACCCCGTCGCATCTTCAATGCTAGAAGTGATAAGCGGAATATCGTTAGTGCCATTAACGGTAACGGTGACAAGTTGGGTACTAAAAGCGCCGTGCTCATCTGTCACTGTAACGAGGAAGGTTTCATCGCGAGTTTCACCTTGGGCGAGGGCGTCAACTAATTCATTGTCGGCTAAGGTGTAGGTCCACTCGCCAGTGTCAGCATCGATACTAAAATCGCCGTACTCGCCAGCTTCTGGTTCAACGCTCCAACTGGTAGTTGAGTCGGTGTCTATATCGCTGGCGGTCAAGGTACCGCCAGTGCTCGCGTTACCTGGCTCTGGTTCGTTGCCGCCATCCATAACACCTGATTCAGTGACAGTCCCCGTCGCATCTTCAATGCTCGAAGTGATAAGTGGAATATCGTTAGTGCCATTAACGGTAACGGTGACAAGTTGGGTACTAAAAGCGCCGTGCTCATCTGTCACTGTAACGAGGAAGGTTTCATCGCGAGTTTCACCTTGGGCGAGGGCGTCAACTAATTCATTGTCGGCCAAGGTGTAAGTCCACTCGCCAGTGTCGGCATCGATACTAAAATCGCCGTACTCGCCAGCTTCTGGTTCAACGCTCCAACTGGTTGTTGAGTCGGTGTCTATATCGCTGGCGGTTAAGGTACCACCAGTGCTGATTATTCCCGGCTCGCTTTCATTTCCGCCGTCCATCACGCCGGCCTCAAGGGTAGTACCTGTGGCGTCTGTAGTTGAAGAGGTAATAACTGGAGTATCGTTATCGCCTAAAATAGTAATGGTTAGAGTTTGGGTGATCTCATCGCCATCAGCATCAACTAGAGTGTAGTTGAAAGCGTCAGTTGTTTGTTCATTTAACTGCAGTTGTTGTAGCTGTTCCGAATCGCTATTAAGTTCATAGCTATAGCTACCGTCGGCCAATATTGTTAGCGTGCCAAAGGTGCCTGAAATAACATTGCTACTGGCTAAGTTTACCGAGCCTGCTGCCGTCGAAACTTGGGTTATTTCGGCTGAATCTGCGCCTAAGGTATCGTTATTTAACACGTTGCCTGTAACGGGGTTTTCGTTGTCTTCGTTAATCGTATTGCTATCATCTGCACCCGACGGTGCATCATCGACAATATTGGCTGTAATCGATGAGGTTACTGTAACACCTTGATTATCGGTTAATGTTAACTCAAATAGCTCACTATTAGTGTCTGAGTTACTATGAGCGGATGGATCGGTAAGTGTGTATTCATAGCTGATAGCTGACGTTATAGGGTTGAAATCAGTCACAACCAGTTCACCAAACTCACTGTCAATGGTCACCGGTCCTGCAAAGTTACCATCAATAAATATATCAATACCATCAATGGTTAGCGTGTTAATACCAGCTTGCACTGAAACGGTAATGACTCCTGCCTGCGTTAACAGGTCAGCTTGGGGATCAGAGCCTTGTTCGAGGTTATTTTCCAAAACGGTTACAGAGCTTGACGATATTTCTGGTTGTGCAAACTGTTCTAAAAATCCTACTTGCTCTTCTATACGTTCATCTTCCTCTAGCTCAAAGCCTACGGTGTCATAAACGGCTGCGGCAAGGGTTTCATCACCAGCACGACCGACAAATGTAAAGCCGCCGCCTTCATTGCCTGTTGGGGCTGCTTCACCTGCGGCGGTATCTGGAAGCCCCTCTGTTGGATCTTCACCGCTTAAAATAAGTTCTTGTAATGCGGCAATTTCAGAGTCAACTTCAGCTGATGTAGTTGCTTCAAAGCCGGATGTTGCGCTTTCAGCATCGGGCGCGCTTGCATTTGTTTCAACCGTGCCGTCGCTATATTGCAATTTAAAGGTGGCATCTTCAGCTGCATCGAAGGTCGTATTTTGCTCCAAAGTATCACCCACTGCTAAGGCGATAGTTTGACCTTGTGCATTTTGGCCATTCACCACACCTGTAAGCTCTACTACGGTTGCATTTAGCTTTAAAATATATTTAACCATGATGTAATACTCTCAATGTTGATGCCTATTCCTTTAGCTGAGTGAAGATGTTCCACTGCTTATGATTTTTAGAGACAGTTACGCTTGTATGAAGTTTGTACGCTATTAGGGTTTTGTCAAATGGGGTTGGCTTAAGCTGTGATGCTGGAGATGTTGTTATTGTTTTACGCTGAAGTTAAATGGTGATGTGAAACAGGTGGCTAGGTTGGGTGCGTAATGACGTTGTCTAGCTATAAGACAAAAAGCCACTATCAAGTGGCTTTTTTATATTTATTGAGTATAAGTGATGACTATACTCTTACCGCTTTACGCCTGGTTTGCAGTGCGCGATTAAGTTCACCTTCATGTTCTTGCGCATCGGCTAGCGCATGTAAATTAGAGGGGGTATCTTCCAAGTAGCAGGCTTTTTGCCACCAAACCTTGGCATTGTGATAATCACTATTTTGATGGTAAAGCTTTGCCACGCATATTTGATAATCAACATTGTCTTCATACTGAGACTCAAGTTCCAGTAGCTGTTTTCTTGCTTCCACATCGCTTGGGGTGAGGACTTGCGCCAAGGCGTCGAATATGGGTTTTGAAGGTGCGGCTTTAAGTTGCTTTTGTAGTAACTTTATTGCTTGCGCTTTATGCTCAAAATGATTCAAGCCAATGGCATATTCAGCAATATATTCAGCTTGTTTTCTTTCGGCTCGAGACAACCAATGCCAGCATTTTTCCAGCTCCTGTTCATTGGTTTTAGCTGCGCTCTGAAGTAAAGCTAAATTGGTTTCCAACGATAATGCTTTAAAGGCTTGCTCATCCAGAACATGCTTTTTATTGATGATGGGTAAGATAAGCTTCAAGGCTTGCCAGTCTTCTAGTGCCTTGTAAAGCTCAATGGCTAGTAGCAGTACCGGTGTTTTACTTTTACTGGTTGGGTTGAGTTTTGTTAATTCTTCTTGAGCTGACTCAAGTTCGCCTTGCTGTAATAAGTACCTTGTTCGGGTTGTACTTACCGCTTTTGCTGCAAGCGGCTCAAGCGCCGCTTTAGCTAGGTATTCATCGCGAGCAACAGTATTATTTTGATGTTGCGCAGCCCGAGCCGCAGCAAGTAGATTTAATGCCGGTATTTCGCCTTTTTCGGCCCCTTTTACCATGGCTTTTTCAGCTGCTGCCCAGTCTTCTTCTGCTAATGCTAGTGCGCCAACAAGAGTGTGTTTTCTTGCCGCTTTTTTACGCCATTTTTCAGGTAAAAGACGACTGCTAAGAATAAGATTTATTACCCAAACAACAATAAACTCAAACAGTTGAAGTAAGCTGTAAAAAAGGATCAGTGCGATAACGCCAAATACAATACTGGTTTCAGCTTGGTATTCCCCAAGCGCAATGTATAGATAACCCGTATTGCCTACAAGAAAGGGACTTACACATAAACCAACTAAAATAATACCAAGATAAACGAGAGCACGGATCATTATTGTGCCTCCTCTGTCATCAAGTTACCGTAAGTCACTAATTGATTGAGTAGATTCGATGAATCAAAACGATCAATTGATGCAGTTTGAATTTTTAAGGTTTCAAGCGCATCGAGTGTGGCTAATGCGTCAGACACCAGTGGATCTTTTAAGTCGAAATATTGATAGATCCACTTACGAGCCAATTTAACCGAGTTACGGTAATTAACCTGATCTTGTCGATAAAGCGCTAGTTGAGCTTGCAATAACTTGTTGCGAGTATTTTCAACCAAGTACCACTGTTGATCGGGCTCTAATAGCGGCGCGGTATCTGTTGTGCGTTTTCTTACTACCACAAAATCATCAATTAGGGCTTTCCATGACTTGGTTAGGTTAGCTTGCCAGTCGTCTAATGATTCACTGACTTGAGTATCTTGAGGCTCAACTGCTGAAAAATGCGTTTCAGCACGATTTAGTGGCAAAGTATCTAGGCCGGTAATCAAGGTATCTAGGGTTAATACTGTGCCCGTAATATCGGTCGTTTTAATTGATGCAGTAGCAGCGATATCTTTTGCCAAGGCTTTTCTTAATGGCATTAATGAAGTGTCACGCATCGACTTTATACGGTCATCAGCGGCTTTTAGTAAGCTGGTTGCAGTGCTTGGATCTTTTTCTAACCACAATTTTTGCCCCGCAAGGCGGACCAGGTATTTAGCTTCTTCTGCGCGCCAGTGATTTGGATTGCGTTGAGCCAGTATTGATACGCGTTCTTGTAATTGTGTTTGTTCGGTCTTAGCTGTCGACAGTGCTGTTTCGATATTAGCTTTAAACTGATTTTGTTGCTGCACAATAGCATCGATACGTTGATTTGGTTTGGCAATGTCAGCTTGTAATTTTTGCACTAAAGCGGCGGATTGTGACTTTTGGTCTTCCAGCTGTTGGTAAAAATAGTAACCGCCTGCGGCAGTAACAAAAGCAAAAATAAGCAGTAAAAACAGAATAAAAATAATGCCCCATGGTGCAGAACTTTCCTGTTTAACGGGATCTTCATTTACAACTGGTGGTGCCAGACTGGCTTCAGGAGTGGGCGGAGTGTCGTTGACAGGCTGCGCCGATGTGGTGTCTGCTTGTGGTAATTCTACCGTACTGGCGTCAGTGTGCTTGTTTTCCATTTAACAGTCCTTGAAAGCGATGGTGCAACAGTAAAACGAGTACATACTAAGCTAAGTGTAACCTATCTACTATAAAGATAGCGCAGCCAGCATTGCCGTTGTATTGGCCGCTTTGGCATTTGTTACTGTCTTCAAGCCGTATGCGACAGCGTTTTTATATACTCGAGAGCTAGGGACTATGATATGACAACTCTGTAACCATGCAAATAGTTCATTTGGAACTGTTTTGACTAGATTATCGAGTATTTCCCCACTGGTTATGATGATAGTGTCTATACCGAATGTTTGCCATTGCTGTTCGATAATTGACGGGGCAATAGCAGGGCAGCCTCTTTGATAGACTTCCCAATAGTTCAAATTTGCCTTGCGTTGAGACAACTCTATGGCTAAATCTTCTCGTCCGCCTACACCTCTTACAATCACAATATTCTTATTCGCGACATTTGCAAGTAATGGCAGGCTGAGTAGTCCCTCTGTTTGCTGGCAATCCTCAGGAGCTTTTTCTGCCGTAATGCCTAAAGCTGTTAATGCGTTATAAGTGGCATTGCCAACGGCAAAGTATTGCGCTGTTGTTGGCCACTGGTCATTGATCATTGCGGTTGCAAACTGCACTGCATTGGTACTGATAAAAATGATGATATCGGCTTGGTGTAATGTGCTATCAATTTGCAGACTGTTGAGATTAGAAGTGGGGCTGACGTGTAATAAAGGCGTGGTTAGGTAAGCGACGTTTCTAACTGACAACGCCTCTTCCATTAACTGATTGCGCCCTGCTGGGCGCGTCAGTAAAACTTTCATCTCAATCTTTACGCTTCAGCATATACAGCATCAAGAATGGTTTTTGCACCTTTGCTTAGCAAGGCTTCTGCCAGCTCGATACCTAGTTTTTCAGCATCGTTTTTATGGCCAGATGTCGCAGCAGTAATAATTTGTGTGCCATCTGTGCTACCGACTAAACCACGTAGGCTTAAGTTGTCGCCATCAATCACAGCGTACGCACCGATAGGTACTTGGCAGCCACCTTCGAGGCGAGTATTCATTGCTCGCTCAGCGACGACTCTAAAGCGTGTTTCTTCATGCTCAAGTGGTGCTAGCAAAGCTTTAACGCGGCTGTCATCGGTACGGCACTCAATGCCTACAGCGCCTTGACCGTTTGCAGGTAATGAGTCTTCAGCAGAGATAAAACTAGTGATTCTCTCTTCTAGCTTTAAACGCTTAAGACCTGCAGCGGCAAGAATAATGGCATCATAGTTGCCAGCATCAAGTTTAGCTAAGCGGGTACCAACATTACCACGGAGATCTTTAATTTTTAGATCTGGGCGAGTTGCTCTAATTTGACACTGACGACGTAAGCTTGATGTACCAACGACTGCGCCTTCTGGCAGCTCATTGATACTATTGAAGTCGTTAGATACAAATGCGTCACGAGGATCTTCACGCTCACAAATTACTTCTAAACCTAGACCCTCTGGAAAATCCACAGGTACGTCTTTCATTGAGTGAACTGCAATGTCGGCTCTGTCTTCTAGCATAGCGACTTCAAGTTCTTTAACGAATAAGCCTTTACCACCCACTTTAGCCAGTGGTGTGTCTAAGATGATGTCACCTTTTGTGCTCATTGGTAGCAATTCAACTGTTAAACCTTCATGGATTTTTTCCAGTTCAGCTTTGACAAATTCAGCTTGCCACATGGCAAGAGGGCTCTTACGTGTGGCGATACGGATAACATTGTTAGACATGCAGAATATTCCATCTTAAAACTTAATTGCACCAATGCTAACATTGCCCGAAAACAGATGTAACAATCGACTGTAGATTCTTTGAAGTATACCCAGATATATCACTTGTTAAAATGTGATCTGTGTCACGTTTTGTTGTGGGTTTGGCTTTTAGCGTATACATTATATAAAGCGATGCATTTCTGGAGTAATGAGGTTTGACGCAAAAGCGCGACACGTTTGAATGTGCTGCTAGAAGGTTGGACAGAATTCGGTATGCGCGAGCAACGGCGTTATTGTCGCCTTTGAAGCGCTATTTACTAAGGCTTATCCCGGTTTTGTTGCACCATCATTCAGACGAACTACCTGGTTATAATGGCCCGTTTACGCCATGCGGGATAGTGGATTTTGACTTCTCGATGGAAGACGTTGAAGCTTGCGACACGCTTAACCTTACTTTACCTGCCACATCCACTGTGCCATCAACACCTCTGATCGAAGGGGTGTATAGTATGGGCAGCACGGCCAGTTTTGGCCAAAATCAAAAAAGCGATATCGATGTGTGGCTTGTTTATCACCACTCGATAAGTCAGCATCAATACAGTTTACTTGCCGAAAAGTCGACCTTATTAACCCAATGGTTTGCGCAGTTTAATTTTGAAGTCAACATTTACCTCGTCCATACCGAACAGTTTTTGATGGCGCAAAAAAGCCAAGCTAATTTCAATAACAGTATAGGTCATGAGCACAGTGGTAGCGCCCAGCACTGGTTGCTGCTTGAAGAGTTTTATCGCAGTCACTTTAAACTGGCTGGCAAAGTTATTGCCTGGTGGCCGCAGGCTGAAAAAAGCTCGCAATTATTGTCTCTTGGTGATGCTCGAGCCTTACCTGCTAGTGAGTATTTTGGTGCTTCATTGTGGCAACTTTATAAAGGGGTCGAAAAACCCCATAAGGCGCTGCTTAAAGTGCTGTTGTTAGAGGCTTATGCAAGTGAATACCCCAACACTTGCTTGGTAAGTGAGCGTATTTGGCAGCGCACTTTAGCGGGAGATTTTTCGGCAGCGAATGATGCATATTATTTGTTGTACGAATCGATAGAAGGCTATTTATTAAAGTGTGGTGATAGTCGCAAGCTCGAAATTACTCGTCGCTGTTTTTATCTTAAGTGCGGGGTCCGGCTTAGTGATAAGCACCAAGCAAAAGATTGGCGCTATTACAAAATTTCTCAATTGGTTAAGCAATGGGGCTGGGCGCAAAGTTTAGTTGAAACGTTAGATAACTGTGAACAATGGCATTGTGGGCAGTTGCAGTGGTTTAATGCGCAGCTCAATGAGTTGATGCTAGGCAGCTACCAAAATTTACTCCGGTTTGCTTCAGCGCATAGCTTGAGCGAGAGCTTAAAGATTTCAGAGCTAGGCCTGCTAACCCGTAAACTACATACCTATTTTAGTGAAGATGAGCATCAAATCATGACGCTCAACCAGCTTTGGAGCCGCTCAATCACAGAGACTGACCTATCGATTATTTATAGCGACCAGGACACACGTTATTATTTGTATTGCTGTAAGCCACAGCCGCAAAATTTTCTGCAGCATAGCGCTGTTTACCATTCAAAAAGTAAAGCAAAACTGTTGGTTTGGGCTTCATTAAACAAGGTTTCAGTGGCTAGTACATGCTGGTATGAGGTTAAAAGTAGTAAACGCCGAGCGGCATTTTTAACGCGAGCGGCGCGGTTGCTTGAGGGCTTAATTGATATGGGATCGGTTAAGGTATCTAAAATGGCATTGTGTCAGCCTTGGCATTTTAAAAAGTTAGTGTTGTTACTTAATTTTAATAGTGACCCCACCGAACACTGGTATGGGCAAGAGGTCATGGTTGACTACATGAACAGTAACGTATTCTCAATGGGTAAAAACAAAGTCAACATGCTGGGTTCGATAGATGTCATTAGCCTTAATAGCTGGGGTGAGTGGCATTGTCATCATTTTGAAGGTGAAAAAGCCATCTTAGAGGCATTGACCTTTGTTACGCCGGGCATGAAAAGAGCCGTAGAAAGCGTCGCAATAGAGGTGATTAGCTGCTCTAGTAAATTGATTTCGCAAACAGAGCGTACCGTTAAAAATTTACTCATGCGTTCAGCCCGTTTATGTCGGCAAACTCAAAACTCGTCGACACTGGTTTACCCTTTAAGAGTAGGTCAGATCCGTTACGGAATATTTTTCAATAACCGCGGTATGCATTATGAAAATCTAAGTGATGCTAAATCCTTTTATCAGCAACTTTCAAATAGTAAGTTGGTAGAAATTCCTCGGCCAGAACTTGGTGATGAGCCATTTTCTAAAATCCCATCGGTGGTGCAAGATTATGCCGCCAGAGGCGCGGTCCAATATTTTTTGCGTCAACGTGTAGAGGGTTTAGATGTATTTATTTTGGATGAAAACAATGCGCTAAACTATTATGTACAGCAAGGGGTTGATGTTGCTGCGTTAGTTGGAAAAATTAGCCATCATCACGCATTTAATGATTCAGTGATTGCGAAAGAGCAGTTTAATATGCCGCAATTTTTTAAATTAGAACGGGTAAAAGGTCAGCTCGTCGCCTTACCGTTTGGGGTGTCTAAAGAAGCTTACGAAGTGGAGTTTTAGTAGCCAAGCCAATAAAAAGAGGAGTTTCCTCCTCTTAATCAGGCTTAAATGTCGATTTTAAGTCCGCTTTGTTTGAAAATAGACTCAACAACAAATGGCATAAACTCGTTGTTATTGCGTTGATCCAACCATTTGCCGTCAATGTAAGCAAAGTGATAACCGCCAAATTGTGTTGCCAGCCAAATCTCATGCATTGGCTCTTGTTTGTTGATCACAATTTTAGACGTGCCGTTAAATTCTAGCTGTAATACGTTACCTGAACTATCAACATCAACGTCAGCGTCTTGCTCGTCAATAAGTACTTCTAATGCATTATCAATTGCTTGAAACATTTCATCGGCAAGTTGATGAAATTCGAAATCTGTTATAGCCATGCTAATTGTTCCTCAGATTTTTAATATCGCAGTGTAATACCACCATACTACCAATCCCCCAGTGATTACCAATCACATTAATTTTAGGGTTATTGGTTTATGTATACAGTGATAATATATATGTGTTTATAAACAATTGCTTATAAAAATATAGAAAGCGCTAAAGAATGTTCTTTTCGCCAGCTATATTGCCGTTTAATCATGCAATGAGTTGAATTATTAAGTCCTTTCAATGAACTGCCAATCACTGATTTTGCGCCATGTTGCGATGAACTGTGCAAGCTTAGTCATGCAAGGCAGCGATAAGTGGCCATGATTTATATTGGCACTGCGATCTTAATGTCGACTCAAATTGTCACAAAAGATAAGTCGCTGCTAAATAAGTACCAGAAACAGCTGATATAAATGCGTTATAGGCTTGACTGAGAATAGGATTGTCTGCAAACATCAAGATAACTATTTTGTGCTACACAGCAAGACGTTGTCATAGGGTTCCTGTGGTAGCGCATTGCCCTAAGGGTCTACCGATGTTGAAAAAAATGAAACTGTTTTTGTTGATAGGGCTGGGTAGCCTAACACTGTTAGGTTGTGGACAAAAAAGTGCATTATTTAGAGCTCCACCAGCAGAGGTTAATCAAACTGCGACGGCTCAACAACCCACAAGCACCGCGCCGCAACAAAGCGAACAAAGTCAAAAGGATTAAAGACGTTGGATCATTTCATATATCAAGCAGAATCGCTTTTCGCTGAGCAGTGCCCAGTGGCTAAGTTGGCCGAGCAGCATGGCACGCCTCTTTATATTTACTCACGTGCAACGCTGGAACGCCATTGGCATGCATTTAACAATGCGGTTGCGGATCATCCGCATCTTATTTGTTATGCAGTTAAAGCCAACAGCAACATTGCAGTATTAAATGTACTGGCACGTTTAGGCAGCGGGTTTGATATTGTATCGGGTGGTGAGCTTGCAAGAGTGATCGAAGCCGGTGGTGATCCCGCTAAAGTGGTGTTTTCTGGCGTGGGTAAAACGGTAGCAGAAATGGAGATGGCATTAGAACTTGGCATCTACTGTTTTAACGTTGAATCTGCAGCTGAACTTGAGCAGCTAAACATTGTTGCACTGCGCATGGGTAAAGTGGCTGCGGTTTCATTACGGATTAACCCTGATGTAGATGCCGGTACGCACCCTTACATCTCTACCGGGCTGAAAGAAAACAAGTTTGGTATTGCTATGGAAGACGCTGAATCGATCTTCTTGCGGGCTAATGAGTTGCCAGGGTTGGCAATTAAAGGGGTTGATTGTCATATCGGTTCCCAGTTGACTGAGATCACTCCTTTTTTAGATGCAATGGATCGGATGTTAGCGCTTATCGATCGTTTGGCTGAGCTTGGTATTGAAATCCAACACTTTGACGTTGGCGGTGGTTTGGGCGTGACCTATGATGATGAATTGCCTCCACAACCTGATGTTTATGCTGCAGCATTATTGGAACGTTTAGGCGGACGGAAGCTTAAATTGATCTTTGAACCGGGCCGGGCGATCGCCGCCAATGCTGGCATATTTGTCACCCAAGTACTGTATCTTAAAGAAAACAGCGACAAGCGTTTTGCTTTAGTCGATGGCGCAATGAACGATTTAATTCGCCCATCTTTATACAGTGCATGGCAAAAAATTATTCCTGTGGTTGAGCGAGGTGGCTACACGCAAAGTTATGACGTAGTCGGGCCGATTTGTGAAACCGGTGACTTTTTAGGTAAAGATCGGCAATTAAATGTGCAAGCCGGTGATTATTTAGCAATTAGATCGTCTGGTGCATATGGCTTTACGATGGCATCAAACTACAATAGCCGCCCTCGCGCAGCAGAGATAATGGTTGATGGCAGTAATGCATACGTGATCCGAGAAAGAGAAAAACTTGCCCAATTATGGCAAGGTGAGCAGTTACTCCCGTAAACTCAATCAATACAATGTAGTGGGCAACAAACAGTCCGCTACGGTTACCTTTAAGGAAGTCCATCTTGATACAATTCACGAAGATGCACGGTTTAGGCAATGACTTCATGGTTGTTGATGGGATCACTCAAAATGTGTTCTTTTCGCCCGAACAAATAAAACGACTCGCTAACCGAAATTTTGGCGTTGGCTTTGATCAATTGCTATTGGTTGAGCCACCTTACGATCCCGATCTCGACTTTCATTATCGGATCTTTAATGCCGACGGCAGTGAAGTTGAACAGTGTGGTAATGGCGCACGCTGTTTCGCACGATTTGTACGCAATAAAGGCTTAACACTGAAGCATAAAATCCGTGTTAGTACTTCGTCGGGTAAAATTACCCTCAGACTTGAACGAGACGGTAAAGTCACAGTCAATATGGGCGTGCCGGTACTTGAGCCGGCAAAAATTCCGTTTACAGCCAAGAAAATTGAAAAAACCTATCTATTAATGGCTGCATCTGGGACATACCTTTGCGGCGCTGTGTCGATGGGTAACCCACACTGTGTGATTGACGTTGATGATGTAGACAATACCGACGTCAATACCATTGGGTCTGAAATCACTAAGCACGAGCGTTTTCCAAAAGGGGTGAACGTTGGATTTATGCAAGTGGTTAATTCGGGTTACATTAAACTGCGGGTTTATGAGCGCGGCGCAGCTGAAACATTAGCCTGTGGTACGGGGGCTTGTGCCGCCGTAGTTGTGGGTATTTTACAAGGTAAACTCGACCGAAATGTGCGTGTTGACCTTCCCGGCGGCACATTGATGATTAACTGGGACGGAGAAGGCAAACCGTTGTGGATGACGGGGCCTGCAGAACACGTTTACGATGGACAAATAGCTCAATGACAGATAACACCATGACGCTGCCGCCTTTCGACGAAATTTTAATTCGAGAGTTCTTGCTTGATAACCCAGACTTTTTTACGCGTTACCCTGAATTGCTTCTGTCGATGCGGATCCCACATGCAGAACGTGGGGCCGTGTCATTAGTTGAGCGTCAACAAGAAACATTGCGTCAGCGTGTTGCGCAGTTAGAAGAAGAGATCACCTCGCTATTATCAATGGCGTCACGCAATGAAAAAATCTTTATGTTTAACAATGCATTGTCGATGGATATGCTTAAATGTGAAGATATGGGAGAGTTGCGGCAAGTGCTATCAACTCGGCTTAAAGAGCAGTTTGGTTTCAGCCATGTACGCTTGATCACGGTGCATGATATCGACAGTGAATTATCACAAATTTGGCGCAAGCGTCTCGAGTCGGGTTATTACTTTGGCCGATTAACTAACGAAGAATCGAAACGGTTATTTGGTTCAGAAGTCGGCTCAGTGGCCTTGTCGCGTCTATCTAAAGAATGTGGTCAGGTGATATTTGCGATTGCGAGCTCAGACTCCATGCATTTTCACCCTGAAATGGATTATTTGCTCCTGTCTCAGCTTAAGCAGTTGCTCGACCACCAATTGTCAAAAATGTAATCTGAAATATTATGGCAGATCCCCAATCGGCAACGTCACCTTGGTTGAGTCATTTTCAGCGGTATTTAACCACTGAACGACAAGTTTCTGCTTACACCGTCAGAAACTACCTGTTTGAGTTAAAGCGGGTTGAAGCGCTTTTTACAGAGAGTGACAATTGGTTGAATTTGCAGCATGAATCGCTGCAAGCCATGCTGGCTAAGTTGCACCGTCAAGGGCTTAGCCCACGGTCTTTATCGCTCACCTTGTCGTCAATTAAGCAATTTTTTGTATTCCTGTTAAAAGAAGGCCATATTGCGCAGAACCCCGCCTTAAACCTGAGCTCGCCTAAACAAGCCAAACCGCTGCCTAAAAATATGGACGTCGATTCAGTTACGCATCTGCTCGAAATCGATGCCAACGATCCCCTCAGTTATCGAGATAAAGCCATCATGGAGCTGTTTTATTCTTCCGGTTTACGATTGGCAGAACTAGCAGGGCTTAATGTTTGCGACATTCAATTTAACGCAGCGCAAGTTAAGGTGTTGGGTAAAGGTAACAAAGAGCGCATCGTACCTATTGGGCAATTGGCATTAAAGGCGATTACGCAGTGGCTTGAGATCCGGCACGATATCGCGTGCGCAGATGAAGCATTGTTTGTCACCGCAAAAGGCAATCGATTAGCGCATCGCAGCATTCAAGCAAGGTTAACAAAGTGGGGCCAAGAGCAAGCGCTGGCAGTTAAGGTGCACCCACATAAGCTGCGTCACTCATTTGCAACTCATATGCTAGAGTCGAGTGCCGACTTACGTGCAGTGCAGGAGCTACTAGGTCACGAAAACCTATCAACAACACAAGTCTATACCAGTCTTGATTTTCAACACTTAGCCAAGGTATATGACGGGGCGCATCCAAGGGCCAAAAAAAGGGGCGCTAAAAAATGAAAATATATATAAGGCCACAGTTAATTCGTGCCATTAGCTTTGATTTAGACGACACCTTGTATGACAATCGGCCGATTATTCGCCACGCTGAAGCTGCCACTCAGCAGTTTTTACATCAGCACTATCCTAAATCTAAGCAGTGGCAGTTAAATCATTGGCACCAGTTTAAGCGAGCACTATTAACGCGGTCACCAGCACTAAAGCATGATACCAGCTTGGCGCGATCCGTTATGCTAGAGCAAGGGTTAATGGCGTTAGGTTATACCGCAACCCAAGCTCAAAGCGGAGCCAAGGCGGTTCTCGATGAATTTATTTTGCACCGCAGCCAGTTTACGGTATCGCCAGCTGTGATTGAATTACTGCAATCATTAAAGCAGCATTATCGGCTCATTGGCATTACTAACGGCAATGTTGACCATCAGCGCATTGGCCTAGGCGATGTGTTGGAGTTTGTGTTGCATCCAGGTTTAGCTGCTAAGCAAAAGCCGGCAAAAGACATGTTTGTGCAAGCCTCGCAGCAGCTTGGGCTGCCTTTAGAGAATATCCTTCATGTGGGTGATAGTGCGACCAGCGATGTAGACGGTGCTCGACGTGCAGGTTGCCAAGCTGTGTGGTTAAACCCCGGGTTTGGTGTTACGTTGCCAGCAACTTCCGCCTGCCATTTGCCCACTATCGAGATCAACGACATTCATGCTTTAGCTGCATTAAATGAGCTAACTTTTGGCTAAGTTAGCTCCAGTCGTTTAGGTGCCTAAGCTGTTAGTGCAAGTGCTTGTGGAAATAGCGCGGTATTTTTTATATGAATGTGCTGCTTCAAACTCCGCCAGCGTGGCATAACATCCCCGCCAAGTTGTGCATTCATTAACGGCGCATGGTCGACGTTAAAGCGGATAATTCAAACTGACTGAAATATGGGTCATACGAAATTCATTTGCGACTAACTCACCAACACAAATGTTAAGTAACACGGTTTATCATTAAGACGCGTTAACGCTTCAACGCTTAAAATAAAATCACAACGTATATAAGCAGTATATTTGACCAAATAAATTTGTATATTGTTGACTCAATTAGTTAATCAGCTTTTATCGTAATCAATTTATTCAATAGTTTAAAATCTTATGCAAAGTAAAATAAAAGTGTTGTTTAATATGTTTTTAATGCATTAATTAACAATTGGGTAAAGTTTAATGGTGCTTACTCAAAAAATTAACAGTACCGTACCTAGTGAAAATACTAGTTTTATTTTCGCGTCTTTTAATTGATAAATGTAAACTTTTTAATAAAAATCATTACCAATATAATGGCTCGTTGTATAAAAATTTGTTTTTATTTGCTTTGTTGTTAGGTTGGTTGTGTATGAATTTAAAAGATAACAAAATATACAAGTGGTTGAAAGATGACCACTACCATAAAAGTATTGATTATTTGGATGAGATAACGAATAAGATTGAAGCATCAACAACAGTTGATGAGCTCAATGCTATTATTGACGACTACCAAGAGAGCGTTGATAAACGTTCATATAGTTTCTTTTGTAGCCGTTCTGTCAATATACTAAATGGTGTGCTGATGTTTGTTGTAATGACATATATGTTGGCCGCATACGTCATTTACGAGGTCATGCGACACTCGTATAGATATACTCAGGATTTTTCTACTTACTCTATTGGTGTTTTTGTATTTCTCTTTTTTGTTTTCAAGGCCGCCAAAAAACTTAAAGCTGAAAAGAAAGATAAGCTGGTTGAATATATTAAGCTACATACTAAAAATATGTATGCCAAGATGCTGCTGGTACGTCATGGCACCAAGGTGAACCCCCTGTCTAAAGATGCATTTCATGACTTTGGCCGTGGCAATTACTCAGACAAAGTTTATGCGTATGCGATTGAGCCAAATGAAGAATTAGCCAGTCAAAAAAAATCGGTGTTATTTCGCTCAAGCCATACCAATCGCTATAAGCGTACAGAAGGACGCGGTAAAGACCGTAGAGTTTATTACGAATACAAAACGTGGTGGCGCTATGGTGTTATTTTTGGTGATGATAATCGCCATGCTAGCGTAAGAATTGCCAAATCCCAGAGTGTTGTAAAATCGGCAGACTATAAAACGTTCAAACCATCATTAATTTCGTTTGAAAAAGAGTTTTACAGTGAAGGTATAAACCAAATTGCAGTTGCTGATTTTTTAACTCCAAAAATGATGTTAAATATTGAAGACCTTGCTAAATCGTATGAAAACTTAACAGTAGAAGTTGATGATAAAAAACATGTTCTAGTGTCGCAAAATAATATCGATTTACTGCCTCCTCTTGAGGGTTATATTACTTTTGATAGCTTCAAAAATGAGCTGTATGAAAAAACCTCGTTAGATAAGTTTATTACGTTCAGTAATGCCGCATACAACAAAATTTATAAATAAGGATTAACTATGTTTGAACAAATTATTATTGCAGTCGTTATATTATCGGTTATTGGTTCTGTCATCAGTATGTATAACAGCATTGTTTCTGATCATAAGTCAGTACAGCAATCATGGGATGATGTAACCGTAATAGAAAGACAGCGTATGCGCATATTGCCTGAGCTAGAAAAAGTGCTGAAAGAGCATAAACTTTTCGAGTCGGAAGTGTTTACAAAAATCGCAGCACTTAGAAACAGTGTTGAACAGTTAAATGGCAACGACATTGAGCCTAGCCGTTGTGCTGATGTTGGCAATATGTCGACTGAACTAATGAATAGCTTGCGCTTTGTATCTGAGAGTTACCCTGAGCTTAAGGCTTCAGAATCGTTTAGCAAAAACATGGACGAGATTGTGAATCAAGAAGAGCAAGTTGGTGCGGCGCTTCGTGTGTTCAACCAAAATGTATCTATCTTCAACACCCGCATTGAAAGTTTTCCAAGCAACATGGTTAACGGCATGCTTAACCGTAAAAAGCCTGTTGATAGCTTTGTTGATAATGCAGCATCAAGCTCGTTTGATTACAAGCCGAACCTTTAAGGTAAAGCGGCCTCTTTTTTGAGGCAAGTGATGACAAATAAAGCCCATAAGTGGGCTTTTTTTGTGCCTTGTATTGGCGGTTATTGCACCATGTTGACGCTTAACTAAACAGTTGTTAAATCCGTTCTACTTAACATAAAAAAATGAACTGTAAGCCCCGTCACTAAAGGGTGTGACACAGTGTCGCACTTACATTATTTTTTATTGAGTTAAGCGCCCAGTCCTTTATAAATCGCCTCATATTTTAGCTACATTCTTTATAGGCATTTTTTATGTATCGCTGTGTGATAACAACTTCGATTGCGATGGCCTTGGGTTTAATTCCCGCTGCTAGTGTATTGGCCTCTGACCCTATTTCCGCTTTATCTGCCACTGACGTCCAAACGCTTGACCCTGCCCCAATTGAAAGAATGACCGTGACCGGCAGTCGCATCCAACGGTCTGAAGTGGGCTCTACGGCACCAATGACCATTTTTACCGCTGAAGACATTGCTAAAACAGGGGCTATGTCAGTTGATGTATTGCTGCAAAGAATGTCAGCATCTGCCGGTTTTGCGGGGAACCAAACCAATGCTTATTGGACTGATGGCGGTTATGGCTCAACACAAGTTAACCTACGTGGTTTAGGGGTTAACCGTACATTGGTACTGCTAAATGGTCGCCGCATGCTAAACAGTGGCACTGGTGCTAATTCATCGGTGGACTTAAACACCATTCCCGTTAGTGTCATTGAACGCATTGAAGTACTTAAAGACGGCGCCTCAGCAATATATGGCGCAGACGCGGTAGCCGGTGTGGTTAACATTATTACACGCCAGCAAGTTGATGGAGTCGAAGTGCAAGCCCGCACCGGCATTACCGAACAAGGTGACGGTGAGCAATATCAGTTTGATATCGCACTAGGTAAAGTGCTAGATCGTGGTAGTGCTTATGTGGCAATCAGTTACGACAAAACAGAAGCGGTCGATATGCTTAGCCGCGCCGCTTGCCCACTTGAGGAGCAAAATGGCGAATTAGTTTGTGGTGGCAGCTCCGCCTTACCTGGTGGTCGTGGTTACTATCTTGACGACAATGGCGAGGCCATAGGCGATGCAGTGAAACTTGAGCCTGATGGAAGCTCACCGTACGCGTCGAACGAAAAAGACAACTACTACCAATATTTTAATGCTGTACAACCCAATGAGCGATTTAATGTTTTTGCTTATGGTGAATACGATCTCAACGCCAGTACGCAAGTGTTTGCTGAGGCCATGTACACGCATCGTGAATCAACATTACCAGCCACGCCGCAAACCGTATCAAACATCGTCATTCCTAGCTGGCATGAGTCTAACCCAACAGATAATGACTTTTTGTTAGAAAGTCGCCGACTGGCTGAAGCTCCAAGAGAGTTTAATGTACAGTCTGATACCTGGCGTCTTGTTACTGGATTAAAAGGCGAGCTCGATAACAGTTGGCAGTGGGACGCCGCCATTAACTACGGCAGTAACCGTGGTTCATATGAAGTCACTAACGTGATCAACAATACGCGCCTTGCAGAAGCCACCGACTACGACAATTGTTCGGTTGATCCTAATATCCCTTGCGCTGATTTTTGGGGAGAAGATTCACTCACACCTGAAATGCTTGATTACTTTCTATTTGATATGCGCGACACAGGTGGCAACGAGCAGTTTAGTGTCACAGTGAACCTTACCGGTGACTTATGGCAATTGCCTGCTGGCACCATGAGTTTTGCTACCGGCATTGAGCACCGTAAAGAAAGCGGCTGGAGTGACCCCGATCCATTAACCATTAGTGGCGAGGCAAATACCACGCAACAAGATGCCATTGATGGCAGTTATACCGCCGACGAAATCTTTGTCGAAACACTAGTGCCATTGCTCAGCGACAAGCCATTAGCGCAATCGGTCGAATTAACTGCTGCTATGCGTTACTCCTACTTTGACACTTTTGGCGGCGATACCAACTACAAGCTGGGGCTGCAATGGGTGGTTAATGATGCCGTAACCCTGCGGGCAACTCAATCAACCGCTTTTAGAGTGCCCAGTATTCCAGAGCTGTTTGGTGGTGTAGACCAAGGTTACATGAACACTAGCGATCCGTGCAGTGGCTGGACCCAGCTAGACCCAAGCTCTAACCGTTATGCTAACTGCCAAGCAGCAGGTGTGCCGGTTGATTACACGCAAGAGGGCACAACGTTAACTGACCGAGGCGGCAATGCAGATCTAGAGCCGGAAGAGGCTGATACCTTTACCGCTGGAGTGGTAATTAACCCCAGCCTTATACCAGGGCTAAATATCACCCTTGATTACTATCAAATTAAGCTTAAAAACGCGATTAACTCGGTTAATGGTTCCAGTAAACTGGCCGCATGTTACGACAGTGCCAATATGAGCCACCCATTTTGCAGTGATGAACATTTTACTCGCGATCCGCAAACGGGCGAGATCACTTACCTACAAACGCAATTAGGTAACGCCGCAAAAGAGGAAGTGTCGGGCGTAGATTTGGCAATGTTTTACCAGCGTGATATTAGCGGTTTCAGCACCCAAACCACATGGGAGGTTAGCTACTTAGACCAATACGACATTCAAACTTATGAAGGCGCACCAGTTGAAGCAAGAGCCGGCACCATTGGTTATGACGGCAGCTACACCAAATGGCGTTCAAATGCGTATTTTGACCTCATCAGTGATCGCTGGCGCTTTAGCTACAATGTTGAATACATTGGTGAAGCCGACGACCAATATGCTAATGCCGGTGACATTGGCGACGCCGTCGATGCCGTGTTTTATCATAACTTGCAGCTCCGTTATGACTTTGAAACAAACCTAGCATTAACCGTAGGTGTTGATAACGTATTCGACCAAGAAGCGCCTTACCATCAAAGCTTTACCGACGGCAATACCAACACCATGACATACGACTTAATGGGTCGTCGTTATTACGTTGGCGTAAAGTGGCTAATGTAGTTTGACACGCAGCGACTCCCTTTGAGGTAGTGCTTTGGGAGTCGCACTCAACTTTAATTTGGGTTTAAGCGCGATGATAATCGCATTGCTAGCTAGCCTTTATGGCGCGGTAAAAGCAATTTGGATATTTATTTAAGCCATTGCTTATTGACATAAATACCAGCTAACCTGCTAGCTCATAGTAAAGTAAACCCAATAACAAAAGGTAACCTCTTATTTTGACCCCAGCTAGCACCATAAAGCGCGTGTTGTCGGCATCGTTTTTACATCGTTGGTTAATGCTTATTTTTGCAATTCCAATCGTCATTTGGACGGTATCTGGCAGCTACTTTGTGCTGTTTGACATCGGCTTTATTCGCAGTGACCACGTTACCGCTAAAGTGCAACAGATAAACACCAACCAGTTGCAACACCCAATAGCAAAGGTGTACCAAGCTTACCCGTCGGCACGAAGCATCAGCCTTGTCAGTCAGCTTAATCAAGCCATATACCAAGTGACACTCGCAGATAAAAAGCTACGAATTGACGGCCAAAGTGGTGAGGTTTTACCGTTATTAACCCATGAACAAGCTCGGCAAATTGCGCAGCAATATCAGCACGAAACAGCTATTTCGCCCAGTGCTAAACTCTCATCTGTCACGCTAATCGAAACCACTGCTCCGGCTGAGCTGGCAGCGCGGCATTTACCTGTGTGGCGGGTTGAGTTTGATGATATTAGCGGCTCCACTTTATATGTGTCAGCCCAAAGTGGCGACGTGGTGACCTATCGACATGAATATTGGCGCTGGTTTGATCTATTTTGGAAGTGGCACATCATGGATTACGACGACGGTGCGTCGATTGACAACTCACTATTGTTTTATTCGGCTGCTGGGTCTTTAGTTGCTGTATTTTCAGGTTTTATTTTAGTGTGGCAGCGCCGCAAGAGGTATGTTGAATGCGCTCGATAACGACGAATAACGCTGATAAAACTCCAACAACACACCTTAAAGCTAACACCTTACGCGCGACAAAATTGCGATTAGCGCGTTGGATTAAGCTGTGGCACTACTGGGTTGGTGCCTTGGTTGGCCTGCAATTACTGATTTGGTTAGGCACCGGTATTTATTTTAACATCACCCCGCATGCCCAGTTAAAAGGGATGGAATACAACCATAGCCATCACGCCCCCCATGAAGACTTTAACTTTAACAGCGAGCAGTTGCTCACCGTACAGCAAGTGTTAGCACCATATCCGCCACAGCAACAACTGGCGTTAACTGCGCTAAACGGCACCCCAGTATACGTGCTGACCCAACAGGTTACGCGCTACCAACGTGATTGCCAGCAGCAAGTATTGATTCATGGTTATAGTGGCGAGCCGGTAATAATTGATGCTGCACTAGCCTCAAACTTGGCTAGTGCAAGTTATATGGGGCCAGGAGCAATTATTGACATTAAAAAGCGAAGCGCGCCGATTGATGAATGGCCAAAAGAGTGTAATCCAGTGTGGCAAATTAATATGGATGACGAGCTCAACACGCGTATTTATATTAACGCGATTAATGGTCAGCTAGTTGGGCATAAAAATACCGACACTGAACTGGCCGATTTAATGTTTAAGCTGCACTTTATGGATTATTTACACCAAGGTAGTTTTAATAACCCTTTCAGCTGGCTGTTTGCGCTAATGACCTTGCTACTGTCGTTATCGGGAGTGTACTGGGTGCTAGAGAACGTGATTAAAAAACGCTATCGGTTAGCTAAATTAAGTAAGGGAAAAGCCAAGCCGTTCTGATTTACGCCGCGCTTTTTGTGTTATTTGGAGGCTTGCTAGGCGCACGGCCTGCCTAGCAAGCTAAGGGTCATAGTCAGTTGCGCTAGGTCAGCCGTAGTGCATTTACGCACAACGAAAATAGGCCATATGCGAGCACAACAGATGACATACATTGCTTGGTTATCGACGAGCTAATTTGGTTCACGCCGTTAACCCGCTTTAGCGCAATGGAGGAGGGTAAAATAATGGCTAAAAACGTTGAGCCGAATACTGAAAAAAACACCCCAGCTTGAAAGCCATTCGGCGCAAAAGTAAATAGTGCCAGTGGAAGAGTTAATATCATGGCAAAAACCGACCACGGCGTAACATATTTATGTGCCGACCTGCTGAGCTCTTTGGCGTAATCCATCACCGCTATACCCAGCCCTAAAGATGACGAAACTAAAGACAATAAAAATAGTATTTGCGTAGCATTTGACAGTAACGGCGCTTCATTTGCACCCATGCCAGAACTCATCAGCTGCTCAATACCGTAATCATATTTCCAGGCAAAGTGAATCCATAATGCATACACAATAAATGTTGTTCCCATACCGAGAATTAACGCGGTTTGGTAATCTCGCTTTCTTTGTTGGCAGGCATTCACAATGCCCGGAATTAATAAATGAAAACTGAAGCTTGCTTGCACCGCGGGGATCAAATATATCCACTGGTATTGATCTAAGCTAACACTGGTTGCGACCGTGGGGGTAGACTCTGCCATAAAATGAAACAGCAAGATGCAACCTATTAGTGAGCCTGCAAATAATATGCATAAAAAGCCATGCACATACGACACAAACCCTCTTATTATTAGTAATATCATCACCGCTAAAATCACGGCAATCACCCCGCCAATATGCAGATGACTAGTGATATCAAAAAACATTTTTAAGCCGCAAATGTTGGAATAAACCAAACTGAGAATAATCCCCAGCACTAGAAAGCGTACTACTTTATGGTAGCTTTCACCTAAATAGTGCTTAATCATGGTATTAAAATGAGAACCCTGCGGCAGCGTTGCAGTGATATTCGCAACTAACAACGCAGTAAATAGCATCACGCAAAACACTGGCAGCATCACCAGTATGGATAAACCGTATTCTGACTTTGGGATCAGGCTCGGCAAAATAAACATAGTTGGGCCAATAGCCGTTATGCACACCAGCGTAGCGCCATAAATAATAGGGGCAAAATTCACAGAGTTATCTCGTTGTTTGTCGACTGGTTAGCAGACGCCCAAGCTAATGAGGGCATCACACTGTTAGTCATTACGGCTTCTATTGTGTCCGTAGTTATAGACTCGTTAGTGGCGCTAAATGTATGACTGTTTTTGCCAAAAAAACGCGGGATTAAATCCGCAACGGCAATGCTTTTTATTGGCAAGCAATGTTGAGCAAATATGTTGTCGGTTAAAGTGTTTGTTGTTTTAGAGAGGAGTCGTAGGTTACTACTGCCTTCTAATGTATGAGAGATGGCATCATCATTAACAGATGCAATAATACTCTGTTTATCAATTAATTGATTAATGACCAACCTTATTGATGCATTCATGTCTTTAGCTAATGGAGTCGTAGCACCGCTAATTGTCGCTATGTTTTCTAAAGACGTCCTTGAATAATTTATAATCTCATTTCGGATCATATCAGCATAACCCTCTGCAATTTAACTATAAGTCCTAAGCACATGTTATCGCCGCAGCTTGATCATGTTTGTGACCGCTGCCGAAAATACCGCTTTGAGTCTATGTAATAGTTTGGGTGCTCAATCGTTTTCACTCCCCAGCTTTTAGACCAGTTTAAACATCAGCGTTAAAAGATAGCTTTCGTTGCCTTAAACTGCGATATAGTAGCGCCTCCATTATTGTGATTTTTACTTTTAAACCATTTAGTTGTAGGTTTGCATTTGTCTTCAAAAAATATCGAAATAGTTATTGGCCATAGTTGGTTTGGTCAACTGTATTTAAGCCAACCTAGTGGTGTTAAGCTCACCTCAAATGGTATCGAGTTTACTGAGCCTGAGGGCCACTGCTCTGCCCGATACCGCAAGTCGACACAGTCGGCTACAACAACCCTAGTGAGTTGGTTACAGTTATCATCGCCGCCGGTATTTTTGCCCAGTTTTTTAGGTTCATTATTGTGTTTTCAGGTAGGCGCTAAGTCTTATCAAATCCCTTATCTTGGTTATTTTGCTAAATCGACCTTCCTGCATCAGGTGCATAGGCTTTGGGCTCAGGCACATGAGCAGTCGTTGTGCGGCTTAATCGTACGGATCGAACACGCTATTGAAAATCGCTATTTACGTGAGTCGATACGGGAACAAATTCAGCAAAGGGTTAAACGTGAATATAAGCGTTGGTTACCGAGCCACAAATGTGACTAAACCCATGACTCGAACAATCACAAACCTTTGATAGCGGGGCTCGCGTCGCTTTTATCGCCTTGAATTTGTCGCTTGATAACCGCGCACTCTGGCAAAGAGGTTTAATTTTATTACGTGTTTAGCGACAGATTGGGTTCATGTAAATGCAGCTTGTGATTAATCAGTGTTGTTAATGAGTGCGACTCACTCGCAGTGCCTTTATTTTATGACGTTTAAAAAAGTAATAATCGATGTGCCTTATGGACTAAGTTATAGGCATTATTGGCACCTAATAGAAACTTCGCTTTATCGATATGGTAATCAATCCCCCTTGAAGACATGTAATGGAGCTCAGAGATCTCTTTTCTTGAATAGCCTTCAGAAAGAAGTTTGATGATTGACACTGTCGATTTTTTGATTAACCCATAATCTTCTAAAGGGCTAGGGAGTACCTTTAAAGCACTGGCAGCTTGTTGATAAACCATTATTTCATCGAGCATATTATTTATACTTTGATTGATATCGAGCTCTGACTGTTCACAATACTTATCGAAAAAGAAAACAAAACGCCCTGATATATCATCATTCGAGAGCAAAGGTAGTGATATTGAAACCACATTTTTGTAACCACTTTCTAGTAGCAAACCGGTTCTTAGTTTTATAAATCGATTATTTGCCGTCGTCGTCCAGTTGTGTAGCGGTTTGCTTACTGTTTTTAAAAGATCAACATCTGGTGACTTTAATAAACGTCTGCAATCACTTAATACAGAACCTACTTTTGAAGACGAGTAGAGTATTGAGCCCCTTCCTTTAAGTGATCTAACCCAAGTCTTTCCGAGCCAATTGTCAGGACATGAGAAATCCATGAGGAACATCGCATCTTCAGCACCGACATCTCTGGCCAAAGATTTCAATGTTCTTTCAAAATGGTCGTTCCGGTTTTGCACATTATTAATGCCTCCTTCAATGCTCACATTCGCTCCTTTTGGGCGCTACCTTTTAAATATGCTAGCCAGCATTCTATAAGAGAGTTGAGCATTGAAAGTGACTATTTTATAAAACTTATGAACTTTGTGAAGTCCGTGAAGCGATAAGTCTATTAATGCCAAAATGAATAGGGTTTATCGAAGCATTACTTTGTAAATTTCAGTTCATCATTGTTCAGAGCTTTAAGAGGTAAACAATAAAAAATAAGGAATATTGATGAACATTAATCAAATAACAGGGCTTTTACTTTGCTCGCTCTTTATATATGGCTGCGGGAGTGACGATAATAATGACGCATCGACACCAGTGCCGCCGGTCACGCCTGAAGAGACAGTGCCCGTCACTGACCCCTTGGCCGCGACGGGCACCGGCGTTTTTGAAAATGTGTGGGGACCCGATATTAAATTTGAACTGGACACCACCATTTATGCTTATCTCAACGGTAACCTTGAGCGTGAAGATATGGTGAATCAGTTCAATCGAAAAACGCCTGCAAATGGTATAGCGATTGACCCAAGTCAACTGCGGGCTGCCAAAGCGGCATCTTATGAGAACAACGATGGGTTGTATATTCAAAGTGACATCTTTAATGATAATCAAATATCGTTTGCTGATGTTCTGCTATATCTTTCGCAAACTAGAACTGATTTTAACGTTGAGTATCAATGGAATGAGGAGCTTGCAACATACCAGTACACCGTTTGGCACGACCAAAATAACGACGGTGACTTTGACGATGAAGGTGATGTCAAAGCTGACCCTAACTGGTATGCCACCTACTTGATTGATTTTGGGAATTTTAAACGTGAACTCTATTATAACGAGTCCGGCGAAGCCCTATATTTGAGGTTAGAACAAGTTTTAGTTCAACCTAATTCTGGGCTCCACTTCCGCTCATACAGCCCGATGATGACCTCCAGACGTGAGTCGGTTCAGCAATATCAAGCCGACCTAAAAAGGGCAAGTAAACCTTCATATTACGATGCTGACACTGAAGTCATTGTGGTCCCTATGGTTGCCGTCACCGCCATTGAAACCATCGGTGTGATGGGCGGTGAAGAGTTGGTGTTCCACAATGTAGAAGCTCGTAGTCATAACTTACGTCCCGATATTTTCAAAAAAGACCAAGCCATTACCATGGCTGACGTGTTGCTCAGTATGCGTGAACAAGGCCTTATCGATGTCGGCTTTACATTCTGGGGCACGTTAGCCTCTGAGGTTTCAGTGCAACACTTTGTAATTAACGAGATTAACGGCTCCCGATCTGCCGGTTTTCACGGCTATGTACAAAGTACTGGTGTCAGTTGGGCCAAAGAAGACTTTTCAGCTAAATACTTGGTCAGCCAGCAAGTCGAATTGGGTTCAGGTTTAGCGCCCAATTCATCGGCATCAACAATGCCGACTTACTGTGATCATGTGGGGCAGTCGAATCCTTTTGACCCAAGTGATACCAGCCTAGATCACCCCGATGGCATTATTGATGCTGAAGGGATCGCGATGAAAAGAGAAGTTTGTGACCCTGAAACTACTGACATTACCGATTGGTATGCAGACCAAGAAAGTCATATTTTCAGTGATGTTTGGGTGATGAATTATCCCGGTGACTTTGTGTGGATAGGCAACTTCACTATGTACGATCTGTACCCTGAAGCTGAGTCTAAACGCATTGTTGGTGATGAAAAATGGCCAATTCCAGACATCAAAAATGCCAAAGCCACGCTCGATGAAAATCATTTTGGATGGGGCATCGCCGATTGTGGTACCTGTCATTCTTTAAGTGGTATTCATGTTGGTGGTGATGTGAGCACGACCTTGGGAGTCAACCCAAAACCCATCTCTATTTATGATGAAGATATTAATAGTTATCCAACGGATGACCTATCACAACTGGTGGTTGCACCTTATCAGTGTGCGACATGTCACGGAGGAAACGGAGCACCTAAAGGGCATGGTGAGAGTGCAGCCTGCTATTGGTGCCACTCAGAAGACAATGTTCCACCTAATCACGGTACCGCTTCAGCTTACGTGACAAAAATGTATGAAGGGGGGAATTCTGTTGAAATACCTAACCGTACTTACCGAGTTATTGATGTCGACACGACAGACACCGATGCGGTGTCGGCTTTAGAAGCTGAGTTGCAAGAAATAGCGCCAATCATGAACCTTGGGATCTACCCGGCTAAAGAGGGAGTTTCATGGCAGGGTTACTGGGGGACTTATCAAGACGATATGAAAGTACGTACCAATAGTAGTTGGTCAACCGACCCCGTATACCCAGATCCATATGCATGTGTTACTTGTCACACCGAAGACTAAATCAAGAAAACCAAGTAAAAGTAAGTGAGCATAATACAGCAGTGGCACCGAAAGGTGCCACTGCTTTTTGTAGGGCGCAAAGGCTATATCGGCGTAATGTGTCTAATGTATATAAAGTTTTGCCATAGAGTCGGCGCTGACCAGGCTGATTTTTAATTCAGATCATGTGGACTTCCCAACTTCATAGTGTGCGAGCGTCTGGTGTAATCCCCAGTTGCTCGGCAACTTGTGTCTGAGTAAATCCTAATGCCTTACGAGCCTGCGCGATCCGTTGGCCTTGGCCTTGGACTCCCCAGCTTTTAGACCAGTTTAAATATCAGCGTTAAAAGATAGCTTTCGTTGCCTTAAACTGCGATATAGTAGCGCCTCCATTATTGTCATTTTTACTTTTAAACCATTTAGTTGTAGGTTTGCATTTGTCTTTAAAAAATATCGAAATAGTTATTGGCCATAGTTGGTTTGGTCAACTGTATTTAAGCCAACCTAGTGGTGTTAAGCTCACCTCAAGTGGTATCGAGTTTACTGAGCCTGAGGGCCACTGCTCTGCCCGGTACCGCAAGCCGACACAGTCGGCTACAACAACCCAAGTGAGTTGGTTACAGTTATCATCGCCGCCGGTATTTTTGCCCAGTTTTTTAGGTTCATTATTGTGTTTTCAGGTAGGCGCTAAGTCTTATCAAATCCCTTATCTTGGTTATTTTGCTAAATCGACCTTCCTGCATCAGGTGCATAGGCTTTGGGCTCAGGCACATGAGCAGTCGTTGTGCGGCTTAATCGTACGGATCGAACACGCTATTGAAAATCGCTATTTACGTGAGTCGATACGGGAACAAATTCAGCAAAGGGTTAAACGTGAATATAAGCGTTGGTTTCCGTGGTGCGAGTCGGCTGCGTTGTCAGCCAAGTTGCAAGGTGCCTTAAGTCAATTGCAGCGTTTTTATCGTTGGGACACCGCAGCAATAGCGCAACTGCGTGAAACCTATATTCAGGCACAATTAAGTGCCCACGCTGATTTTTTTGAGCATGTTGAAACTAACCCGTTAACAGACAAGCAGCGCCGAGCATGCGTTATTGATGACGACAACAACTTGTTATTAGCAGGAGCCGGAACCGGTAAAACCAGTGTTATGGTTGGGCGTGCAGGCTATTTAGTTGCCAGCAAACAAGCCAAACCTGCTGATATTTTACTGTTGGCTTATGGGCGTAAAGCGGCCGATGAAATGCAGCAGCGGATCAAAGACAAGCTCGGTAGCGACAACATTAAGGCGAGCACGTTTCATAGCTTAGGGTTAAAAATTATTACCCAAGTAGAAGGGGCGCCGCCGAGTTTATCTGCCTGGGTCGATGACGAAGCTGGCAAAACTAAATGGGTACAAGACACGCTCGAGTGTTTGATTAAAAACGCGGCTTACAGAAAACAATTGTTTGAGTATTTCAGTCGCTTTTACTATGTCGAAAGAAGCCCCTTCGAATTTGCGTCCCAAGGCGAGTACTTTGAATACTTAACCGCTAATGATATCCGCTCCCTAAAAGGCGAGCGGGTTAAGAGCTTTGGTGAACTTTATATTGCTAACTGGTTATTTTGTAATGGTATTGAATACCTATACGAAGCCAAATATGCACATGATGTGCGCAGCGTTGACTACCGCCAGTATCAACCCGACTTCTACCTGCCAGAATATGACCTTTATATTGAGTACTACGGCATTGATGAGGCTGGCAATACCGCCCCATTTATTGACAAACAGGCTTATGCCGAGTCAATGGCATGGAAGCGCCAGCAGCACCAACAGCATGACACCGCCTGTATCGAGCTGTTTTATTATCAGCATAAGCAAGGGCAGTTACTAAGTGCACTTGAACACACATTAACCTCTTTTGGTGTGCGCTTGTCACCTCTGCCTGATGACGCGCTTCTCAACGCCTTGCATGAGCTGGGTCGCGTAACGGAGTTTGCTAAAATACTAAGCCAGCTTATAGGCTTATATAAAGCCGCCTGCCTAGACGATAAAAGGTTAGAAGCCGTATTTAACCGCGCTGCTAATCCGCAGCAAATACGCTGCGCCTATACATTACTAAAGCCGATGTTAACCTCTTATCAGCAAAGGCTTAGTGCCAATAACGAGATTGATTTCGAAGACATGATCGCCACAGCACTCGATTACATTCAAACGGGGCGGTTTGTTAGTCCTTGGCGCTACATTATGGTTGATGAATTTCAAGATATTTCAGAGCCAAGGGCGCGATTAGTTCGCGCATTAACGGGGGCGACGTCATCAGTAGCCAGCGCGAAAGCGTCGTTATTTTGTGTGGGCGACGACTGGCAAGCTATATACCGTTTTAGTGGTGCAGACGTTAGCCTAACCACGCAATTTAGCGACTACTTCGGTGCTACGGCTACCAGCTTTTTAGACCGTACCTTTAGGTTTAATAGCAGCATTAGCGATGTGGCAACGCGATTTGTAACGCAAAACCCTCTGCAATTGATTAAAGACATACAGCCGAGTGTCACCGTTACCCAACCGGCGGTATCGCTGATTCAGCGCGGCGATAATCAAGCTGCCACGGCAGCAGAGCCCAGTGCAAATGCCATTGAGCAGGCGCTTAATGCCATTAATGCGCGGGTTGAACAAGAGCTCGATAGCCCATTTAAGCGTAGCGCTTGTAAGCCAACGGTATATTTGCTCAGTCGCTTTTGGTTTAATTTACCCGACCATAATGCGTTAAGGCAGTTAAACCTTAAGTACCCTAGCTTAAGTATTGAGTGTCAGTCTTTTCATGCCTCCAAAGGTAAAGAAGCCGATTACGTGGTAATAACTGGCCTGCAAACGGGGCAGTTTGGCTTTCCCTCAATGAAAATTACCCCGCCATTGCTAGAGGCCTTTTTACCGCAAAGCGAAAGCTTTAAATACGCCGAAGAGCGACGCCTGTTTTATGTTGCCTTAACCCGCGCCAAGCATCGGGCTTATATTGTGGCCGACATGACCTATGCCAGCCCTTTTGTTACCGAGCTACTGCAGCAAGAGTACAGCATCGAGCAACACGAATTTGGTACATCACTGGTGCAACAGCTATTTGAACAGATCAGCTGCGCGCAATGTACCACTGGCACGCTAACACCCAGAGCGGGTTCATTTAAATCGTTTTATTCATGTTCTCATTTTCCATTGTGCACGCATAAAGAGCAGGGCTGTCATTGCTGTGGAAGCCCCATGACCCGCCAACGGTTTAACGGTTTTAAGGTGTGTATAAATGATGACTGCGGCCATACCACCCCAATATGCAATGTTTGTGGTGGTGATATGGTTTTAAGGCAAAGTGCGCGAGGGGCTTTTTGGGGCTGTAAAAACTATCGCTCAAATAACGCGTCTAGCTGCCGTAATGCCGTGGACGAAGCTAAAGTTGTATTACCGCATTAAGTTTATAAGCTTGTATCATTATTTAATTATTAACGCGATGAAGCGATAAGTAAGCAGTGCGGTATAAAATATATTTTTATACTGCAGTAGCGCGCGTATTTAAAATATGGTTGTCGTACCCGCAGCCTTATTAACTCACTTGATTGTGACCAATATAAATAATGATGTGTAAATAAAGTGGTTTAAAAAATAACGATGAGCCATTGGAAATAGAAAATATAATTCAACAAACGCCAAAAATTTAATCATCAAGCATAAATTCGCCTTCATTAATCGATAATTGCAGGGTAATGATTAAATATCATTTTGTTTTAAATTTAATCGTAAACACTCTTTTGATTTATTGCAAAGTACTGTTTTATAAGCATTATAATTGCCTTTGTAAGGTTTTCAGTAAGGAGGTAGAGGCGTAGGTAGTGTGATTTTTGTCACATTATTGTGTACAAAATTTACTTGTATAGTTGCATGAACGTCACAGACAAGATTCGCATCTGAAAATAAGATAGTCGCCATTGAATCAAATCCTGTAAATCATATTGAGGGCTCCATGAAAACAACTATAACTACATTAGCTACCGCTTTATTCATGACATTCACTGTATCTGCAGCTGAAGTTATTAAAATTGACACTCCAGCACTTGATAACACAGTGCAAAAAGTTTACTCAGTATACTGCCCATTCTGCTACAAGTACGAGCAAGCAGTAACACCAAACCTAATCAAAAACCTACCAGCTGGTACAACTTTCCAAGCTATTTGTTTAGAAAACAAAGGTGAGCTAGGTGTTGAAGCTTGTGAAGTATTAGCTGCAGCTGAAACTATCAGCCACAAGAAATACAAAAAAGCTAAATTGGCTATGTACGCTGCAGTACATGATCAAAAACTTAAAAACGTTAAAGGTTCTACCGCTGTTAAAGGTGACCTAGCGGCAATTGGTCTTAAAGCTGCTGGTATTTCAGCTGCTGATTACAAAGCTGCACTAGCTTCTTCAGAAGCACAAGAAAAACTAGCTTACGACCGTACTATCGCGTTAACAGTAGCTAAGCAAAAAGGTATTCCAGCTATCGTAGTTGGTGGTAACAAGATGATTGATACCAGCACTATTACTTCTCTTGCTAACCTTGATGAAACAATCAAAAACAATCTTTAGGATAAGTCATGATTAATCAATTTAAACAGTGGCTTGCAGATCTTAAAGCCAGCCCACTAGCAACACTTGAAGCAACACAAGAAGGACGCGCAGTCTGGGCTGTTATGGCATGTGCTTGTGTATTCTTACTTGGTTCAGCAATGGGTTACTTCCAGTGGTTCCTTGCAATGGACCCATGTGAAAACTGTGTTTACATCCGTTTTAGCCAGTTCTGTATTTTAATTGCTGGCATCATGATGGTTATAGCGCCTAAAAATATAATCATCAAAGTGCTAGGTTTAGTACTTGCTTGGTACGGCATTATTTACGGTATGGACAAAGCTATTGTATTGTCAGGCCAACATGTTGCGTCACACGCTGCAGAATCTGGACTTGATTTGTTCCAATCAGGCCAAGGTGCGAATGCTTGTTCTCTAGAACCTACATTCCCGTTGAACCTGCCTCTACACGAATGGCTACCGTTTGAATTCGCACCAAGTGGTATTTGTGGTGAAGATGATTGGTCACTATTTGGCTTGAACATGGCTCAATACTGTATCATCAGCTACTGTGTGTTCATCATTTGTGCACTACCATTGACTGTTGCATTTATCACTAAAACGTTAAAAGGCAACAAGTAATACGCTTATGTTATAAGTCATGGTCAATGACTAAAACAGTTAGCCATTGACCATTTAGACAATTACAAGCGCATTAAAATACGGAGGATAAACGGTCTGTTCTTGACTATTTATCCTTCCGTATCAATCACCACTTCGGCTAAACCTCAATACAGAGAACTATAAATGGCTGTCGGTCTAACCGTCACAAGCCCGAAGTATTTTTATATTCAATTTTCAACCATATACCTGACATATCGGTGAAAAATAAAAAATTAACGCGAGGACAGCATGGATTTTTCAACATTAGAGGCGTTTATTAAGTCTTGTCGATACAGCAGTGCCCGAACTAACGAAAAGAAAAATATACTAAACCTTCTACTGCTCGATGGCGGAGTATGTAGTCGAGAATACATTGAAAGCCAGTCTACCCAATCAGCAAGTGCAACTAGAAAAGCGATAGATGAACTTATTTCTGCTGATGTAATTAATACTGCCGATAACGATGAAAACTATGTGATTCTTGGTACATCTTCATATGGTTAATCGTGTTTCTGCTAATAGTGTAGTGGTGAAAATAGTAGGCCACTGATAAGTTTACACTGCTCAATAGGGCATTATCAGTTGCAACGTGTTCACCACTTACACTTTTTAGTTAATTACTCGACCGCCTCAATAACACTGACTTTCTGCACCACTTCCAGCCAAATAAAGCAATGTTATCAATAGCGTAATGTATTGATTTGCTGTATACGCCCTAAAGCGCCTGTCTACTCCACTGAAATATGTAAGCAAAATGGCAGATAAACGACAAAATGTTCTGATTGAATCGTTGATATCTTTGACAAAGTTTGAGCGACCCCTGATTTCTTACCTACCTTAACCCCACCTTAACCCTTTAACCGTTATCATAACCTTACTAGTTAGTCGGAGGTTTTCATGACGTTTCAACATTCCATTATCGCATTAGTATTAACCACCTTAGTGGGATGCAGTGCAAACGACAGTGCAAATTTTGCCAGCCAGGCGACTGATGCTCGCAATCAGACTATAGAGCGAATGCTCCAACAAGTGACGCAATCAACCGTTACAGAGCCTGAAAATAGCAACACCCTATTGCTCACCGATCTCGTGCATGTACCCGCATTAAATACTTACCTTGATACCGCGCTGAAAAACAGCCCTAGCCTGCAGCAAAGTATTGTGGCGTTGAAAATAGCCTATGCTCAACAAGGCGTAACCTCGGCAAGTCGTTTACCCAGTGTTAATGCAGGTTTTAATGCCCAAAACGAAGAAGAAGGCGGAGACAGCTATAACGCCAGCGTTACCGTGAGCTGGGAGCTAGATGTTTGGCAAAGAATCGCCGACAGTTCAGCTGCCGCAAGTAAAGATGTTGCAGCAACGCAAGCAAGCCTTGAGATCGCGCAAAACCTATTAGCGGCCAATATAATGCGTGGCTGGCTTGCAGTTAACGTGAACCAACAATTGTTGGATATTGAGCAGCGTAATCTTGCGATTAATATTCAAAACGAAACCTTAGTGCTTGAACGGTATCAAGCAGGGCTCGGTTCGTTAGAAGAGCTCGATAGCGCCAAAAGTAATACTGCTTCAAGCCGTGCCACCGTCGCCCAATATGAAGAAACACTTGCTCAAAGCAAGCGCAGTTTAGTACTACTGACAGGCCAATGGCAGTCAGAGCTTGATATGCCAGAAGTGGCCGCAGCGTTTCCAAATGTGATTAACCCATTAGATACCGTGCCGGTACAAAACATGTCTGGCAGACCAGATCTAAAGCAGGCCTTTTTTAATATCGAAGCCGAGTCACTGCGCACCGACGCTGCCTATAAAGCCATGCTGCCTTCATTTAGTTTATCTGCAAGCTTAACCGATATTGCTGAAACACCGAGCGAGGCCCTATTAACTAACCCGCTTTGGAGCATATTGGGGCAAATGTCAGCGCCACTGTTTCAAGGTGGGCAATTAAAAGCTCAAGCTGAAATTGCACAATTAACCGCAGAGAAAAGCTTTTGGGTTTACCAAGAAACACTGCTCAATGCGGTAAACGAAGTGGAAAATGCAATCGGCCAAGAAAGCGCACTTACCCTGCAGCAAAACCACCTAACAGATGCGCTTACAAGCGCTAAACGCAGTGTAGTGAGTTACGAGCAAAAATACCGTCAAGGGCTAGTAGACATATTTGATTTACTGACCGTGCAGCAGCAAGCCTACACTCTTGAAGCGCAATTAAGTAACACGACTTACCAAAGACTATTAAACCGAATTGAATTAGGCCTAGCACTAGGTTTAGGAGTATCAGCATGAAGCAACTTATGACCCATAAATTTAAAAAAAATGCCCTCACAATGGCAATCACCTTAGTTGCAGCCAGTTCAATTTTTGTTGTGGCGGCCTACAACAGCAGCCAGATGGGCCCAGGGCCAGACAAAGGCAAACCTTCGCAAAGTGCTTCAGCCCCGTCAGCGGTTAAACCGTCTAACAAAGCGGCACAACCGGTTACATTGCTTTCGCAAGTAGCTGTGCAACCAACAATTAGTGCCAGTTACCAAGCTGAGGTAACAGGCTATGGTGAAACTAAATCGCGTTTTGAGTTGACCTATACCAGTGAAGTTAGCGGGCGTGTTGAGTGGCTAGCCGATGCATTCGAGTCGGGCCGCGTGGTAAAAAAAGGTGAATTACTCGCAAAATTAGACAACACCAATTACCAGCAAGCGGTGTCGCAAGCTAAATCTAGCGTGGCAACCGCAGAGCAGGCCTTACTAGAAGAGCAGCGTGAAGGTGAACAAGCCAAAAGCGAGTGGGAACGTTCTGGTTTAAGCGGCAAGCCAAGCTCGCCATTAGTGTTACGTGAGCCACAACTTGCCAGCGCTGAAGCGGCGCTCGACAGTGCCCAAAAAGACTTAGCCAAAGCAAAGCGAGATCTTAGCTTTACCGAAATCCGCGCTCCGTTTGATGGGGTTATTGTTAGCCGTAATGTGCAGTTAGGTAGCTACGTCAATGTAGGTGGTGAAGTGGCAATGCTATATAGCACTGACCGCATAGAAATTGAAATCCCACTTTCTGAAAAACAGTGGGCCAATTTACCCAAAATTGACAGTGCAAACACTAATGATGCTCAAAAGTGGTCTGCCACAATTAAAGCTACTGGCAGTGAAGCAAACGATGGCCAGCAGTGGTCTGCCTATGTCGAACGTACTCACCAATATGTAACGCAAGACACCCGTCAGCGCTCATTAGTATTGGTTGTTGAACAGCCACTACAGCAAGACGCGCCACTTTACCCAGGCACATTTGTTGAAGCCACTATCGAGGGGATCACCATCGACTATATTTGGGAGCTACCATCGTCAGCGCGCTCACAACAAGGTGAAATTTGGACGGTGAACAGCGAAGGGCTATTGCAAAAGTCAGCAGCCAATACTGTGTTTGAACGCCAAAACAAAATCTATGTGATGCCAACAGAAGATGCAACAGCGGTGCAGGTGGTTAAACGTCCGCTAAGTAACTTTAAGGCGGGTATGAAAGTGATGCCACTGGTTGAGGAGCTGTAATGAGCAGTAATATGAATGACAAAGAAGCACTGCCCAAAGGCATAATTGCTTGGTTTGCACAAAACCCCGTAGCGGCAAACTTGCTGATGATGGGCGTGATTATTGTTGGGTTGTTTTCATTCAACGATATTCGCAAAGAAGCGTTTCCTAGCCTTGAGCCTGACGTTGTCACGGTATCGGTAACATACGACAGTGGCGATCCTATTCGTGCTGAAGAAAGCATTGCCATGAAAATTGAAGAGGCCCTTGAAACCGTAACTGGTGTTAAGCGCATTACTTCTACATCAAGTGCATCTGGCAGTAATGTGTCGATAGAAAAAGAGTCAGGCTATGATCTGGACACCTTACTAACGGATGTTAAAACCAAAGTCGATGCCATTAATAACTTACCCAGTGAGGCCGAAAACCCAGTTATTGATAAAGCCCGCCGACAAGAGCACGCCATTTGGGTACAGCTTTCAGGCGATGCTGACCGCAAAACCTTACAAGATTTAGCCGAACAGCTTAAATCTGACTTGCTAAGCCAAAGCGCGATTCGTGATTTATCTATTAACGCCACGCTAGACCCGATGATATCGGTAGAGGTAAACGAAGTTAAGCTGCAAGCATACGGGCTTACGCTGTCAGATGTGTCCGATGCCATTAATGCTGAATCATCAAGTAGCATAGTTACCAGCCTGCGTAATGCCGATAAAAGCGTACGTTTAAAAGTATCGCAGCAAGCTTATGAAGTTGAAGATTTTAAGCAAATATCAGTTTTAACCAATGCCGATGGTAGTCAGGTTTTACTGTCTGACATTGCGATTGTTACCGACACTTTTGAAGAAGATACCTTTAGCTTGTCGCGCTTTAACCAACAAAATACCATGGGTGTTCAGGTTGTTATGGGCGACTATGGTGATGTGGTAAACATTGTTGAACAAGCAAAACAAGTTGTTGAGCAGTGGCGTAACAGTAACTTATTACCTGAAAATGTAAAGATAGAAAGCTGGTACGACAAAAGTGACCTTATCACCGACCGCTTATCTTTGCTTACTAAAAATGCGCTAACCGGTATTGCACTCGTATTTATTGTTTTAGCGATATTTCTTAATATTCGGGTCGCCTTTTGGGTTGCAGCCTGCTTGCCATTTGTGTTTTGTGGCACCCTGTTTTTTATGACCGATACCTTTATCGGCTTCACCTTAAACGAGATGACCACCTTCGGCTTTATCATGGCTTTAGGTATTGTGGTCGACGATGCCGTTGTTATTGGCGAAAGTATTTATACCACCCGTAAAGAGCAAGGCGACTCACTAAGAAGCACTATTGTTGGTACTCACAAGGTGGCAGCGCCCACGGTATTTGGGGTGTTAACAACCGTGGTTGCCTTTATGTCAATTGCCTCTATTGAAGGTAAATTAGGGGAGATGTATGCCCAGTTTGGCATGATTGTTACCTTCTGTTTATTACTGTCGCTGCTAGAATCAAAGTTTATTCTACCCGCACATTTAGCCCACATTAATACCCAGCGCAGTGGTAAAAAAGGCATTTGGAACTTCATCCAGCAAGGCGCTGGTGACGGCCTAGAATGGTTCAATAAGCGTATTTATAGCAAGGTCATAACCAAGGCCTTAAACTTTCGTTACGCGGTAGTGCTAGTGTTTATTGCCCTGTTTGTGTTGGTCATTGGTATGCCATTTACAGGGGCAATAAAAGTCTCGTTTTTCCCGCAAATTTCGGGCGATACAGTGCGAGCTCAACTGCGTATGGTTAACGATAGTAGCTATGGCCAAACGCAAACCAACTTAATGGTACTTGAAGCTAACGCCATCGAACTAGATAAAACCTTACGTGCCCAAGCGGGCGAAACCGACAGTGACGCGCCAGACATTAAAAACATGCAGGTGACCGCTAGCGCCGACAAGTCGGGGTCAGTCATTATTGAGCTTGAAGGTGACGCCGCTTATAGCGCGCGAGATTTTGCCAATGCATGGTCTGCAATGTCAGGCAAAATGGAAGGGGTAAGTAAGCTTAGAGTGATGTCGATGAAAGAAATGGTCGACAACTTTAAAGTTGAGCTTAAAGCCAATGACGATACCTTACTGACTGAAGCGGCAAATATACTAAAGCAAGAGCTACAAACCATAGCAGGGGTCAGTGGTATTGACGACAACCTTGACTTGGGTGAACCTCAATATCGGTTTGAATTAACTCCGCAAGGGCGTGCGTTAGGCATGGACACAGCCGATCTCGCCCAACAAGTGTTGCAAGCGTTTGGTGGTGATATTGTTCAGCGTTTTCAGCGCGGCAAAGACGAAGTTAAAGTGCGTGTTCGCTACCCTGAAGAAAACCGTCAAACCTTTGCCGATGTAACCACCGCTAATGTTAGAACCCCCGATGGCACCGTCGTGCCGTTAATCTCGGTGGCCAACGTGTATTCCGATTACCAACAGTCAGAAATCACGCGTATTGATAACCAACGTGCGGTGTACATTACCTCAGTGGTCGACAAAGAGGTTATTGCCTCAAATGAGCTGGTGGCGCAATTACAGCAAAGTGTCGTGCCGCAACTTAATGCCGACTACCCTACCGTTAAAATTAACTTTACCGGTGAAGCCGAGCAGCAAAAAGAATCGACCGACTCAATGGAATCGACCTTTGTATTGTCGTTGGTATTAATTTTTGCCTTACTGGCCATCCCGTTAAAGTCATACGTGCAACCGCTTATTATCATGGTAGCCATTCCGTTTGGTATTGTGGGCGCGCTGCTAGGGCATTGGTGGAATGACCTAACCATCAGTATTTTATCCCTTAATGGTATTTTGGCATTGAGCGGTGTGGTCGTAAATGACAGCCTACTACTGGTGTCTCGCTACAACGAGTTAGTGCGTGAAAAAGCGATGCCAATAAAAGAGGCTATTAAACTGGCGTGTACAAGCCGTTTACGGGCGGTAATGCTAACCTCTGTGACCACGTTTGCGGGCCTAGCGCCGTTACTGAGTGAAACATCAATTCAAGCACAGTTCTTAATTCCTGCTGCGGCATCGTTAGGTTACGGCATTTTGTTTGCCACAGTCATTACCTTGGTATTAACGCCATCGTTACTGATGATCCAATCCGATATCGGTCGAGGAGTAGATAAGCTTAAGCAGCGCTTTACAGCGCCAACCGAGCCGCAACCAACCCATTAACGGCAATAAAATTATGAAGCGTAGCCAGTGCTAAAGTTGCTGGCTAATCTTTAATAACCCTTAGCAGTTACAGCTATACACTTTTAAAACGGTGACTCGCTTAGTCTTGTTAGTCGGTGGTTTACAGCCTCATAGGCAGCTTAAATATTAAAGCTATTTTGGCTTTATTAAATAAAACAGCACTCAAATGAGTGCTGTTTTAGTTTGGGGCCTTACTTGCCAGTTTTACAATGCTGGTGGCTAATCTATCAGCAACACCTGCGATTTTATAACCACGCTCAGTGACTTGTTTAACAGCTTCTATTTTGAACTCATCTGGATATCGTTTTCCGCGCATGTAACACCTCATATTTTTGGTTAAGTATAACTCTATGAAGTGTCAACTGTTCTAGGGCTTACCAGCCGTATGTTCATTGGATAATTCTAATAAGTTGTTGTTTCCCTCTCTTTGAATGCAACTGGAAGCTTTAATCCAAAAGGAGGGGAGACTAAAATAAGCCTTTTATTTAATTGTTATCTCTAAATTACATAGACATGCATCGTAAATAATCATCGTGTTGATTTATAATTGCCGGATTGTTTAAAGACAATATTGCCTATGCGCTAACTTAACACGGTCAAAAACTTCCTCCACAGGACATGAGAACTCGGTTCTAAGAGGTTGTAATATATGTTGTAATGAGCGTGTTAGCACTCTGATGTGACGGTTTTTTACATCTTTAGAACCAACTTCCTCAAGGCTAGTAAGGCAGCCCCTAGTTAAATACTCAAGTAAAAAGTCATAGTATTCCAGCTCTCCTTTTTCAAGAGTTGATGATTCAAGTTGAGTTCGATTCCAGCTATCTATTTTACTTGAAAGTTGATTGAAATATGAGATTCTCTCAGTCTTAACCTGGCTCCATTCGATTTGGTGCGGAACAATACGGTGTATTACTATCCGGTGATCTTGGGTTGCTAAATACACTCGTAGTAAGCAACGAATTATCAATCGGTCATGCACATCACTATAACAACGTACGATATACTCCTGCCGCGCTATGACATCTAAGAATCGGTTACAGCCTATAGATATTAATAAATCATGCACATTGGAAAAGTGTTTATAAAGCGTCCCCAAAGCAACTGGAGACTCCTTAGCCAATTTAGGCAACGAAAAGTTGTCTAGGCCATCTCTTAATATCATCACTTCGGCAATAGTTAATAATTCACGATGCAAAACATTAAAATCAGTTTTCATTAATATAGATGTGAGATATATAAGCCATGTATTTATATTAATATTAAAAATCAGGTAGTTCTGTGACCTGTTGACTATTTCATGACAATTCATCCTCATTGATATCTAGTTGTCTAATTTATTATAAATATTAGGTATGTAACATAATTCAAAAATTTAAAACTTAAATTGAATTTCGCATTCAACTGTTTTAGTTATGTTTTTTTATTGCATTACTCTACTGTTCGGCAACCCTCAATTTCAAAAGTTAGCCTGTGATCTTGCTCACTATGACCATTTTCAAGTTCCGTAAAATTTAGCGCTAAGACGAATAACTCAAATAGGTAAACCAATGAAAAAGCTAATTATCAGTGCAATCTCGCTTGCTGTATTAACCAGTCCAGTTTATGCAGCTGGTGGGGATAAACCACACCGAAAAGGTGCTAAAACTCAAGGACAAATTGGCAGTATATTAGTTAACCCTTACAAAAATGCACCATTAACAGCGATTATTGATCTTGCTGGTAATAAGATCACTGATGTCAGTGTTGTTGTACAAGGCAAAGGTAAAAATGGTATCGATATTAAGTATGATGTCGAACAGTCTTCTATTAATACTCATAACGGTATTCCAGTGGCAGGCTTATATCCAAATTTTAATAACACTGTCGATGTTACCTACACTAAAGATGGCAAAAAAATAGCTGAAACTTATCGTATTATGACATCAGGTATGTTGACAGTAACTACTGATGGTTTTGTTCGAAACTGGCCTGAAATTACTCCTAAAAAAGTAGCCAAAGGCTTTGAAGAGCGGATGTACTATTATACTGCAGATATTAAGACTGCCTTCTCTGGTGAAGTCTCTTGGGCAAAGGGTGGCGCACTCACTTGGGATTTTGACCCCGGTTTCAAATGGATTGCAGACACACAAGGCGAGATGCGTTGGTATCTCAACCCTGCTCATTTTGATGGTCGTGAGTTTGTAAAGTATCGAGGTACCTTACAAATGTATCAAGTAGATAGTGGTGACTGGATCTGGATGAAAGGGCAAAGTTACGGGATGATGGATTTCATGGGGCGTATGTTATGGGAGCGTCCAATGCCAAGAGGTTTTGCCGATGGTTCACACGAAATATTATTAGCCGAAAACGACCATATTTTTCTGCGTGTAGGTAAACGTAACTATAAACGCGATGATGGACAGATAGTTAATACCGTCCGAGACCATATAATTGAAGTTGATGCATTGAGTGGTGATGTAACTAAAGTTTGGGATATGGGAGCAATTTTAGACCCAAATCGAGAAGAAGCTATTTTGTCGCAAAATCCCGCTGCTGTTTGTATGGAAATTGATTTAAGTAAAGAGGGAGAGAAGCAAGAAATTGAACCTGATGCACCGTTTGGTGACCATGCTGGAATTGGTATTGGTCGTAACTGGGCTCATATTAACTCAATCGATTACGACCCAAGTGATGACTCTATTATCATATCTTCACGTCAACAGTCTGCGGTAGCCAAAATTACTCGTGATGATCAAGTTAAGTGGATTCTATCATCCCCTGAAGGCTGGGAAGGAAAACTAAGAGAAAAAGTGCTGATTCCAGTTAACGCTAAGGGTAAGCCAATAGAGTGTAAATATAACCGTTGCGAAGATAACTTTGATTATACTTGGGCGCAGCATGCCGCATTCCTAACAGGGAAGGGAACTTTAACTGTGTTTGATAATGGTGATGGTCGAGGTATGGAGCAAGCAGCACTCAAATCTATGAATTATTCACGAGCAGTAGAATATAAAATCAATGAGGAAAAAGGAACTGTTGAACAAGTTTGGGAGTTCGGTAAAGAGCTTGGCTACGACTACTTTTCAACGGTAGTGTCACTGGTAGAATATCAAAAAGACAAAAATACCAATTTAATTCACTTTGGTGCCCGTCACTTGTTTGAACAAAAAGACGTATCTCATCCAACATTGATGGAAGTCAGTGCCAACGATTCTAAAGAAATAAAAGTAGAGATGGAAATGCAGCATGTGGCTCCTGGACTAATTTCTTATCGTGCCCGTGTTATAGATTTTGATACAGCCCTGTAATCCAAAAATATACTGTTACCCTAATGTTTGAGTGACAGTATCACTTTCCCTGCTGGACGGCTGTGATAATAAATATTTCGTTTAATAAAAACATAAATAGCATTGAGTTATATGTTAATTAACAAATTAATATATAACTTTTGTTCTATGCAATAAGGTTTACTGATGAATCTATATAAAGTAAGTGTAATATCACTTGCAATAAGCACTCTAATGTTAACGGGAACGGCGCATGCTAAAGTGTTTAAGCAAGCAACTAGTTTCGATACTGGTTATCGCTTTCAAATTGGTGATAGATCCGAAGCATCAAATCAAATTGACTTTTTCAGCATGGGAATTAAGCATATAACCTTAGCTGACTGGGGGTCTATTAAAGTGAAAGGTAAAGTTGAAAATATCTTTCAATTAACAGAAACAGATCCCCGAGGGAATGATGCTAACGTTGCTTATAAAACATTCGCAGATGCTTACTACAATCTTTCAAATTCAGGAATACAAGCTTGGTGGACAGAGTTTTCATTGGCAAACCAAAAAGTGTCTGAATTCTCTAACGGCTTAGGCGTCGCTTATCCCGTTGACCTAGGAGGGGTTAAATTGAAAGCTGGTGTAGCGGCATCATATACTGTAGCGCATTCTCCATCAAAGTTGGACTCTGATGGTGACGGTAGATTTAATGGGTATGGCTTTACCACTACACATTTAGAGGCTAGCTTTTCGATCAATAAAAAACTTATAGCTTTTGCGTTATGGGATGCTCGTTGGGATAGAGATGAAGACTTTAAAGCTATATTTAATTGGGACGAAAATAGTGGGCATCATGTTTTAACTGGCTTGAAATATAAATACAGTAAAACAATGTCTATGACCGCAATCTATCATTATATGGTTGATTGGGGGGCTATGACCAAGATGGGCAATCCATTGATTTAGTCTTTAATTATAATTTTTAAAATTAACTTATCTATTAATTACTATTTTGTTAGTGTTTGTGACTATAGTTTTGCAATTGTTTTTTTATTTTGTAGGGATAGTTTTTCTCGTTATTTTTTATGGGATATGTTTATCAATTCCTACTTTTAATAGAGTAAGCGTAATAAATTTGAGGTGAATTATGAAAAAGAATTTCAGTACACTAGCTACCGCATTATTAATTTCATTTTCAGTGTCAGTGTCAGCAGCTGACGTAATAAAAATTGATACCCCAGCACTAGATAACACAGTGCAAAAAGTCTATTCGGTTTATTGCCCATTCTGCTACAAGTACGAAAAAGCAGTAACACCAAACCTGATTAAAAATCTACCTGCAGGTGCAACGTTCCAAGCAATCTGTCTTGAGAATAAAGGCGAGCTAGGCGTTGAGTCTTGCGAGGTTTTAGCCGCTGCAGCAACTATCAGCCACAAGACATACAAGCAAGCCAAATTGGCTATGTACGCTGCAGTCCATGACCAAAAATTGAAGAACGTTAAAGGTTCTACAGCTGTTAAAGGCGAGCTCGCTGCAATCGGCCTTAAAGCTGCAGGTATGTCTCAAGCAGACTTTAAAGCAGCACTTACGACGCCTGAAGCACAAGAGAAACTGGCTTATGATCGCACCATCGCACTGACTATCGCCAAAATCAAAGGCATTCCCGCCATCGTTGTTGGCGGTAACAAGATGATTGATACCAGCACCATTACCTCACTCGCTAATCTTGATGAAACCATCAAGAACAACCTTTAGGACTGACCATGATTAAGCAATTTAAACAGTGGATAGCAGATCTAAAGGCGCACCTACTACCGACACTTGAAGCAACACAAGAGGGCCGCACCGTCTGGATTGTAATGGCTGCTGCGTGTGTGTTCTTACTCGGTTCTGCTATGGGTTTCTTTCAGTGGTTTCTGGCTATGGACCCATGTGAAAACTGTGTTTACATCCGTTTTAGTCAGTTCTGTATTTTGATTGCTGGCGTGATGATGATTATTAACCCGAGGAACAAAGTTATTAAGGTTCTGGGCTTGATATTAGCTTGGTACGGCATCGTTTACGGCATGGATAAAGCGATTATTTTGGATGGTCAACATGTAGCATCACACGCTGCAGATGCTGGGCTTGATTTGTTCCAGTCTGGCCAGGGTGCGAATGCCTGTTCACTTGAACCGACATTCCCACTTGATCTGCCATTACATGAATGGTTACCGTTTGAGTTCTCGCCATCAGGTATTTGTGGTGAAGATGATTGGTCACTGCTTGGCTTGAACATGGCTCAGTACTGCATTATCAGCTACTGCGTGTTCATTGCTTGTGCATTACCACTCACCATTGCTTTTTTTACTAAAACTTTTAAAGGTAAATAATACAACCTGAAGGAGAAAGCTTGGTTTAAGAACAACTACCTAGTTTAGTATTTATTTTTTGAATCAATGGTATCACCTTTTTTCATCAAGACTAAGCAATGCAAAGGCATGGTAAATTACTCTTTGGTGGCTTTTTACTTGGCCAGCGACTAAACCTATTAATTAGCCCCTTTAATCGGGGCTTTTTATTGCGTTTGATTCGATCGTTTAACGCGCAGATTTGAAGTGGCATAGTTAATTTGGGCAATAGGTTAGAGGTTTTTCAATACCCAAGCTAATCCGTTGGATGCTAATCTAGGAGTGGCGATCGCAAGGTTTTGCCCATTCCTACTTAGGTCACTTATCCATCACGCTTCACAGCTAGGCGTTTGACCAACTTGTTCTAACACTAAAGTGTCGACATTGTCATGCCTTACAACCCGTTCACTGCCGCACAGGCAGCTTAGAAACAATCATCAACGGAATTGTAAATGCGCGTTCACTGGACTTTCTACACTTTGCTAGACACCTATATAGTTACAATGTAACTCAAAGATGAGGTGATTATGAGCTTTGCCTACATAACAACGGGGGTACATATGAGGGTACATAGCAACAAAAACGGGCTTCCCATTGCTGGAAAGCCCGTTTCAATACAACAACTTAAGAATTTCTTCTTAGTTCATGCCGTATTTTTTCAATTTTTTACGCAAAGTACCACGGTTGATACCTAGCATGTTTGCAGCACGTGTTTGGTTGCCGCGAGTGTGTTGCATGATGATATCAAGCAGAGGTGCTTCAACTTCGCTTAACACCATTTCGTAGACTTCTTCAGCTTCTTGCCCGTCCATTTGAGCGAAAAAGTTTGTTACCGCACGCTTTACCGCATCACGTAATAATTGTGGCTTGATTGCGCCACTTGCGGTTTCGATTTTGCCAACGGTAAGTTGGTGAACTTCAGTGTTAGTTGTCTGATCAAACATTCGTATTCTGCTCTTTATTAATTTGCTACAAATTCATCAAAATAGCGTTCCACCATGGAACATTGTTCGTCAACGGTGACAAGTCGATTAAAATCGGCTCGTACAGCGCGTTGTGATTCTTGGTTTAGGTACCATCCAACGTGCTTTCTTGCAAAACGAATGCCCTTATAATCGCCATACAATGAGTACAGCTTTTTAAGGTGTTCAAGCATCACTTGACGCTTTTCATCCATTTCAACGGGCGCTAGCATTTTACCTGTATCTAGGTAATGTTGGATTTCTCTAAATATCCAAGGCCGTCCTTGGGCGCCTCGTCCTATCATCAGGGCATCCACACCAGTATAATCCAACACAAAACGTGCTTTCTCTGGTGTTAAAATGTCTCCATTAGCGATAACGGGGATCGAGATCTGTTTTTTAATTGCCTTAATGGTGTCGTACTCGGCGTCGCCTTTGTACATGCATTGCCGCGTTCTACCGTGAACGGCTAGCGCGGCTATGCCACAATCTTCAGCAATCTGGGCGATATGAACACCATTCCTGTGCTCTGGAGCCCAACCCGTTCGAATTTTTAGCGTTACGGGCACATCTACTGCTGCTACCACGGCTTTTAGAATTGCTTCTACTTGCTGTGGATCTTGCAATAAAGCTGACCCGGCTAGCTTCTTATTCACTTTTTTCGCGGGACAACCCATATTGATGTCAATGATCTGCGCGCCTTGCTGCACATTTACAGCGGCGGCATTGGCCATTAACTCTGGGTCTGAACCTGCTATTTGAACTGAACGTATCCCGTCTTCACCTGCATGTGTCATACGCAAACGGCTTTTATCGGTATCCCAAACATCTGGGTTCGATGAAAGCATCTCTGAAACTGCCATGGCTGCGCCATAACGAATACAAAGATTTCTAAAGGGCTGATCTGTGACACCTGCCATTGGGGCCACGATCAGCTGATTTTTCAGTCGATAGGGTCCAATCTGCATTTATCAAATCACCGTGTTCGTCAAAGGGGCGCTATAATACGTCTTTTTCAAGCCCGTGAAAAGGTCAATAAATGACCTGAGAGCAACTTTTTTGCTTGACTTTTGCTAGGCGCGAAATATCTCGTAGCCTAGCGTACACGTGCATTACCGCTATTTACGTGTACCTGTCAAGCGACTCCAGTCGTCTTTGTGAGCAGGCTCGTCCATGTTAAACCATTGACTATAAAAAGCTGATACTTCTTCAGCTTGCTCTTTTAGTAGGCCTGAAAGTGCAAGTTGGCCACCTGGTTTTACATTTTCTGCAATTAGTGGTGCTAATTCACGCAGTGGACCGGCAAGAATGTTAGCCACGAGTATGTCGGCCTTTAAATCTGCTGGTTGGTCTTCTGGTAGGTAAAGTGCTAGTTGCGCTGCAACTCCGTTACGTTCGGCATTGGCTTTTGACGCTTCAATCGCTTGGTAGTCAATATCAATACCGGTAACGTGCGTGGCGCCGAGTTTTAGAGCGGCAACGGCTAAAATGCCTGAACCACAACCAAAGTCGATAACCTGTTTGTTTTGGTAGTCTAGCCCATCTAACCACTCTAGACATAAGGCGGTTGTTGGGTGGGTGCCGGTACCAAAAGCAAGGCCAGGATCTAAGATCACGTTGACAGCGGTTGGATCAGGGATCTCGCGCCAGCTTGGGCAGATCCATAGTCTGTCACCAAACTTGATTGGGTGGAAGTTGTCCATCCACTCACGTTCCCAGTCTTTATCTTCAACTTGTTCAATTTTATGACTGAAGTTTTCACCTAAATAAGGCAGCAGCTTTAACCGTTCAACTACGGGGGCTAAATCGTGGTTTGCCTCAAATAGCGCAATGATCACCGTGTGAGCCCATAGTGGTGTTTCACCTAAAGTGGGTTCATAAATCGGGGTGTCTTTACCGTCTTCGTAGGTAATAGATATTGACCCTTCTTCCATTAGCTGATCGCTCAGTGCGTCTGCGTGTGGACCGTCGGTATCAATTCTTAGTTGGATCCAAGGCATGAGAATTCTCGTTAGCTAGTTTTATCGGCGTATTGTATACCCAAACTTATAGAAGGTGCAGGACCGAATGGCAATTATTCGCGGTATTCGTTTATGCGCTAATGGTTGAGTGAAACAGGTGCACATGGTAAGCCGTGCAATTTCGCTTGAGTTTGTTTTGTTTTAAATGTTTATCTAAGTGCTTGATATAGAGTGGTTAATTGGTATTACCAATGTTTTTATATTGAGGCTTGTTTGTGATCTGACTCTAATAGTTAGCTTAAATTACGTGATCATGCTCACGATTGAGTAGTGTGTTGCAACCATGTGACGAACAACTTGCTAAAGTGTAAATCCCACTATTTTGCATAAGATAAACAAGATAACCATCATGTTAGCATCCTACAAAAACGCAATTGGACATCCCGCTTCTGCTAGAGCGGACAAATTACAAAGCATCACGGGCGTATTGCTGGGCTGTTTTCTATTGGCGCATCTGCACTTTGAGTCGAGCATATTGTTGGGTAAAGAGGCGTTCTATACCTTCGTGCAACTGCTTGAAGGAGGCATGTTTAGCGCTTCTGGACATGGATTTCCTATCGTAACTAAAATCATTTCAGTATTTATGTTGTTGGTGGTTATTGCACATGCTGCTGTGGCGTTACGTCGTTTCCCGGCGCAAATAGGCCAGTGGCGCGCGTTGAGACGCAACTTGTCACTAATTAACCATAAAGACAGCAACATTTGGTTTTGGCAGTTAGTCACCGGTTTTGCGTTGTTCTTTTTAGTGCCGGCGCATCTGTTTACCATGATCACCAATCCTGAAATTGGACCTCATCTTTCGGCTGAGCGCGTGCTGCATCAAAACGCTTGGCTGCTTTATATTTTATTACTACCAGCAGTGGTAATACACGCCATGTTTGGCCTTTATCGTGTGGCGGTTAAGTGGGGCTTTACGACTCAACGTACCGTGTTACGCCAAGTGGCTAAAGTCTTAGTGGTTTACCTTATTGTGCTTGGCTTACTGAGCCTAGGTTCATACATTTCAATCGGTATGGACTTAGCTTTACCAGTTGAGGCCTTTAAACCGCATTAGAGCCTTTGCGCATTATGGGCTTTGTTGCAGCATAAGTAGTGTTTTTACTTAGCGTTGCGACACATGATTTAACAATACTAAAAGATAGAACTCTAAATTGACCCTGCACCCTTTTAAGGAGCTCGTGTGAAACTGATATATACCGATTCGCTAGTGATCGGCGCTGGACTTGCTGGATTACGAGTCGCTATCGCCTCTAAAGAACGTGGGCTGGACACCGTTGTATTGTCATTAATTCCTGCAAAACGGTCGCATTCGGCTGCAGCGCAAGGTGGCATGCAGGCGAGTCTAGGCAATACTGTTAAAGGTATGGGAGATGATGAAGATGTGCATTTCCAAGATACGGTAAAAGGATCGGATTGGGGTTGCGACCAAGATGTGGCACGTATGTTTGCCCATTGCGCACCTAAAGCGGTACGTGAACTAACTAACTGGGGTGTACCTTGGACTCGGATCACTGCCGGCCCTAGGCAGGTCGTGGTTAACGCCGAAAAGGTCACCATCGAAGAAGCCGAAGCGGCTCATGGTTTAATTAACGCTCGCGATTTTGGTGGCACTAAAAAATGGCGTACTTGTTACACCGCCGACGGTACGGGTCATTCACTGCTATATGCAGTCGACAACAAAGCCATTTCGTTAGATATTCCTGTACACGAGCGTATGGAAGCATTATCACTTATCCATGACGGCGAGCGTTGTCATGGTGTGGTTGCTCGTTGTTTGGTTACCGGTGAGCTGCGTGCTTACGTGGCTAAGTCAACCACCATTGCTACCGGCGGCTATGGCCGAATTTATGAAGTTTCTACCAATGCCATTATTTGTGAGGGGATTGGCCAAGCTTTGGCGCTTGAAACCGGCGTGGCTAAATTGGGCAATATGGAAGCGGTTCAGTTTCATCCAACAGCAATTGTACCGGTTGGTATTCTTACTACCGAGGGTTGTCGTGGTGACGGTGGCCTATTGCGCGATAAAGACGGTCATCGCTTTATGCCTGACTACGAGCCAGAGAAAAAAGAGCTCGCCTCACGTGATGTGGTATCGCGCCGCATGACAGAGCACATGCGCAAAGGCAAAGGTGTCGATAGCCCTTACGGGCCTCACCTGTGGTTAGATATTACCTTGTTAGGCCGTAAGCACGTAGAAACTAACCTGCGTGAAGTTAAAGAAATTTGTGAAAACTTTTTAGGCATCGACCCTGCAAAAGATTGGATCCCAGTAAGACCAACCCAGCACTATTCTATGGGCGGTATTCGTACCGACGCAACGGGGCAAAATCCGCAGTTGAAAGGGCTGTTTAGTGTCGGCGAAGCCGCTTGTTGGGACATGCATGGCTTTAACCGCTTAGGCGGTAACTCATTAGCTGAAACCGTAGTTGGCGGTATGATTATCGGTAAATATGTTGCTGATTTTTGTGAGCAGACCACCTTAGAAATCGACACTAGCTTAGTTGAAAAATTTGTCGGTAAGGTTCAAAGCGAAATCGACGAGTTAGTCGACGGTGAAGGCACAGAAAGTCCGTTTGAACTTAAGCAACAAATGCAGCGCATTATGATGGACTATGTTGGTATTTTCCGTAATGGCCCAGAGTTAGATAAAGCCGTTAATGAACTGCAAGCATTGCTAAAACGGGCGAGTGCGTTAGGGCTTAAATGCAAAAAACGCCATGCTAACCCAGAGTTGGTTGAAGCCTTGCGTGTTAAACGCATGCTTAAAGTGGCGATTACTGTTGCCGTAGGTGCTGCAGCCCGTACTGAAAGCCGCGGTGCGCATGCCCGTGAAGATTTCCCGCAACGTAACGATAAAGACTGGCTAAACCGCACACTTGCTAGCTGGCCAGACGCTGATGCACTAGCGCCTAAACTCGATTACGAGCAATTAGATGTGATGAAAATGGAGCTGCCACCAGGGTATCGTGGTTACGGTATTGATAATGCAATAGCGCACCCTGATACCGATAAACGTGAGCAGGAAATTAGCGACATCTTGAGCCAATTGGGTGAAGATGCCGATCGTCACGAAAAACAAAATGCCTTAATGCCTTTTGAAGTACCAGAGTCATTAAAACCAAAGAACGAACGTTTAAGTGAAATGCAAGCAACAACGGAGGCCAAATGAGCCAGCAAGCGACTACAGGCCGCACGTTAACCTTTAATATTTTCCGTTATGATCCGCAAGAGCCCGGTGATAAACCCAAGATGGTGAAATACCAGATTGAAGAAGCACCAGGTATGACGGTTTTTATCGCCCTTAACCGCTTACGTGAAGAACAAGATCCGTCACTGCAATTTGATTTTGTTTGTCGTGCTGGTATTTGTGGTAGTTGCGCCATGGTCATTAATGGTTTTCCGACCTTAGCGTGTCGCACATTAACCAGCAAATACCCAGAAGGCGAAATTAAACTTATGCCACTGCCAGGCTTTGAGTTAATTGGTGATTTGTCAGTTAATACTGGTAAGTTTATGCGCGAACTAGCTGAGCGCTTAAAGCTGTGGTTGCATCCGGTAAGTGACGACATTGATGTGCATCGGTTAGAGGCTCCTATGGCGCCAGAAGAGGCGGCTAAACTCTACGAACTTGAACGTTGTGTTGAGTGTGGTGTGTGTGTGTCGGCTTGTGCTACTGCGCAAATGAAAGACACCTTTGTCGGTGCGGTTGGTATGATGAAGCTGGCGCGTTTTGAGCTTGATAGCCGTGATGGTCGTGAGCTAGAAGACTTTTACCATGTAATTGGTAATCAAGATGGCGTATTTGGTTGTATGACCTTGTTAGGTTGCCAAGATAACTGCCCTAAAGACTTACCGCACATGCAGCAAATTGCGTATTTACGCCGCAAAATGGCTAACACCATCGTGAGTTGCTAATCGGTTTACCCACCGTTTTAGTTACCCAATCAAAAATGCCGCTAATTGTTATTAGCGGCATTTTTATTGGCTAGCTGCTAGGTTATTTGCTGAGGCTATTTAACCAGTGGCGCTAATTTCATTAATTCAGCTAAATTATTAACGTGCAGTTTTTCCATCAAATGGGAGCGATGAACCTCAATGGTGCGAATGGCAACGCACAGTTCATTGGCCATTTGTTTATTGGTTTTACCTGCAATGATCATTTTAAATATTTGCCGTTCCCGCTCGGTGGTCTTTTCTATTCGGTTTAGGTTCTGCAGTTTCCAATATTGCCTTGCACTGTACTTTAAGCCTTTGTTGATAGCGTTTGATAAAGGCTGACCTTGGACTGGCTTTTGGAAAAAGTCGAATGCCCCGTTTTTAAACGCATCAACAGCCATTGGGACGTCGCCATGTCCGGTTAAAAAAATTACGGCTAAAGGGCTGCGAGCTTCGATAAGTAATTGATGAATTTCGGGGCCCGATAATCCGGGCATTTTGGCATCAAGGATCACACAACCGGCTTGCGATAAATCCACTGCCGCAAGAAAGGCTTTGCCGCAATTAAAGCAACGCAATTGGTGGTCAAACCCGGCCATTAAAAAAGAGATAGAGTCGACGATCGCTTCATCATCATCAACCATGTAAATGGGTAGGTGTTCAGTGCAATCCATTGTTTAACCTTATTACGTTATGCTTATGTTACCGTTAGTAACTCAAGTTTACCTACTTTGCTAACAAAATTATCAAAACCATGAATTACATCACATAGGAGATTGATTTGGCTAGCGTAAGCTAGGTATTGGAATTTTGTGGTGGCGATTATGTATAGAATTATATTACTCCTGGTGTGCAGTTTTTATCTCGGTCATTGTGGCGCGGAAACGGCGAAAGAGCGGCAGTTTAATGTGGGGGTGATTTCCATCTGGGGCTATCAGCAGGCGTTTGAGCGGTGGCAGCCTTTGATGGAGTATTTAAATGAGCAGATCCCCAATACACAATTTCATGCTTACCCTGGCGACTTTGATGCGTTAAGTCGGGCGATGGAGCTTGGCGATATTCAATTCATTATCACCAACCCGAGCCAGTACTTGTTCTTGTCTAAGCAATATCCCTTGTCTTGGTTGGCCACAATGCGGTCAAGGCGTCATAACGGCTCAACTACCACGATTGGTTCGGCCATTGTGGTTAGGGCTGATAGTGAGTATCAAAAAATTGCTGATCTACGAGGTAAAGCGGTGGCCGCCATTGGCCCTCAAGCCTTAGGTGGTTATCAAGCTGCCAATGGGTTAATACACAAGTTAGGTTATGAGCCCAATGGTTTTTTTTCAGAGGTGAAATTTTTACACTTTCCGCTTGAGCCATTGGTGTACCAAGTACGCGATGGTAATGTTGCTGCAGCAATAACGCCGCTATGTACCTTAGAAGGTATGGCTGAACGTAACTTGTTAGACCCTAAGCAGTTCCGCATTCTTCACTCTCGTACTCCTGTTGGGTTTGATTGCGACACCAGCACTCGGCTTTATCCTAATTTTTCTTTTGCCACCAGTATCAATGCCGACTTTAACTTAAACAAGAGTATTGCTCGCGCCTTAATGACATTGCCACCAGAACACCCTGCGGCAGTAAAAGGGCTGTTAACGGGGTGGACATCGCCCATTAGCCAGCTATCTGTTATTCAACTATATGACGATTTACGCCTAGACGAATCGGGCGCTTTTAGCCGTGATGAGGTGGAAAAGTGGCTTATGGAGCATCGATATTTAGGGGTGGGAATGCTTCTTTTGCTATTTATTGCGATGGTTTATCATGCTTGGATCCAATATCGGTTTCATCAAAAAAGTGCTTATTTGGTTGAATCTGAACGTAATTTGAAGCAACAAGCTATTTCACTTGAACGGTTGCGCAGTGCTGCCATTATTGGCGAGATTGGCTCGGGTTTAGCCCATGAAATTAATCAACCTATCGCGGCAATCACCAGTTACAGCGAAGGTGGCATTATGCGCCTGAAGGGGCAAAGTGTGGTCGACAGCGAGACCAGTATCGAGCTGCTGGAAAAAATCCATAAACAATCAACCCGCGCCGGCGAAGTGGTACATCGGATCCGCAGTTTGCTTAAACGCCGCGATGTTGATGCAGAAGATGTAGATATCCAGGAGTTGCTTGATGAGAGCATTACGCTATTGCGTTTAGAGTTAAAAAACAACGATATAAACTTGGTTCAGCGTTGCAAAGGATCGCCATTTGTTATTACCGCAGACAGGGTTGGCTTACTGCAAGTGCTTATTAACCTAATTAAAAACGGTATTGATGCCATCGCCGAAAGTCCGAATAGGCATAACGGTATCATTAATATTGATATCGAGTTTGTTGGGCACCAAGTGAATATCAACATTATTGATAATGGGGTTGGGTTACCGAATAAAGCCGACACCCTAATGGCGACATTCTACACGACAAAAGAGAATGGTTTAGGGATTGGACTGGCGATTTGCAAAGAGGTGATTAAGCAAAACAAAGGGCTATTTACTTTAACTAATCGGGGCGATAACCAAACCGGCTGTTGCGCTTACATTGGTTTGATAAAAAAAGGCAGTAGCCAAAAAGTGGTGTAAACATACACTTAGTCACATGTCATTTAGGCGTCCATAATTGCGAGATATTATGGGCGTGTATATTTTGCCGTGCTAATGGTAAGGCGCTCCTTTTGGTTTTGTTGCAAGCGGCTAGTATTTTATAACAGTTATATGCGTTACCCCTGCTGTATCTTAACCGTATAAAAGAATGTGGTTTACCACAATATACATTTCTACTGCGTTATGCTTAGGTGTTTTTTAGTAATCATTTCCATTTAAAACAATTACATATAACGTGTTTATATGTGGTTTACCACAATATTCAATCTGCTGTTTACTACCTAAAATGAGCTAAACATTGAGATAAACAAATGTTGAGTTCAGGGCCGAATGCCTGTTGCCAGTATCAAGTTTACCTCTCTGATTTCGATTCCATATTTGTTACTTTGGAGATAATAATGAAACTAGATCGGCGGACTTTTATTAAAGGTGCTGGTATTGGTACGGCAAGTTGTGCATTAGCCAGCTTTCCAGGTTCTATTGCTGCACTCGGGGGCGTTAAGGTTAAGGGAAGCGCTGAGTCGGTTGCCAGTATCTGTGAAATGTGCTCTACGCGATGCCCCATTTCTGCGCGTGTCGTTAACGGTAAAAATGTTTTCATTATGGGCAATGATAAAGCTAAAGCTTTTGGTGGCGCTGTGTGTGCTAGAGGTGGCGCAGGGCACAGTCAGCTTTATGATAAACAGCGATTAGTTAAACCGTTAAAACGTATTGGTGAGCGAGGCGCTGGTGAGTGGGCCGAAATTGAGTGGGACGAAGCTTATCAAATCATTGCCAAAAAGCTAAATAGCATTAAGGCTGAATATGGGCCCGAGGCTGTCGCGTTTTCATCTAAGTCAGGCTCGCTTGCTGGTCATCTATTTCACCTTGCCAAAGCCTATGGTTCTCCAAACACATTTACTCACATTACCACGTGCCCTGGTGGTTATGTTGTTGCCGCAAATGCAATGTTTGGCAGCAAAATCAAACGCGACTTGAGCAACTCTAAGTACATTATCAACTTTGGTCATAACCTGTATGAAGGCATAAATATGTCTGAAACCAGAGGGTTGATGAAAGCGCAAATGGACAAAAACGCCAAGTTAGTCGTATTTGAACCCCGTTTTTCGGTGGTTGCGGATAAGGCTGATGAGTGGTTTGCGATTAAGCCCGGCACTGACGTCACCGTCGTACTCGCGATTTGTCACGTGTTAATTAAAGACAACTTGTACGATAAAGCGTTTGTAGAGCAATACGTTGAAGGCTTTGAAGACTTCGCTAAAGAGGTTGAGTCATATACGCCGCAGTGGGCCGAATCAATCAGTGATGTGCCAGCTAAAGACATTGTGCGTATTGCGCATGAATATGCTGCTGCAGCGCCGCATGCCGTAGTTGATTATGGTCACCGAACTACATTTACAACCGAAGAGTTTGAACTGCGTCGCTCGCTTTATGCGGCTAACGTATTGATCGGGAATATAGAGCGCAAAGGTGGCCTGTATTTTGGTAAGAAAGCGTCGACTTACAATAAGTATGCTGGCGAAACTGTTGCGCCAACCTTAGCTAAACCGGGTGTTAAAAATCTTCCCCAAATCAATGCTAAACGGATTGATATGGTCGATGAGCAATATTCGCTTATATGGTCATCTGGCGGGATTTACCAAACCATTTTGGATGCCACTCTTGACGCTAAACCCTACCAACTCCATGCCTGGATAATGAGCCGCTCTAACCCGATGCAAACCATGACAGACAGGGCGCGGGTTGTTGCAACCATGAAGAAGCTCGACTTTGTGGTTTCTTGCGATATTTATATCAGTGAAAGCGCCGCTTATGCCGATATTATTTTACCTGAGTCGACTTACCTAGAGCGTGATGAAGAGATCGCGGATAAATCGTCTAAAAACCCTACTTATTATGTGCGTCAGCAGGTTGTAGAGACAATCGGCGACACCAAACCAAGCTGGTTAATTTGGAAAGAGTTGGCCGACAAAATGTCGTTGGGTGAGTATTTCCCTTGGGACAACATGAATACCCTACAGCTGTTCCAAGCTAATAAAGACACCTCGTTCCTTAATAAAGTAAAACAAGATGGCTGGGTGAGCTACGGTAAGCCTTTACTGCTGCGTGAACCTAGTATGGTGCAGAACTTTGTTGCCCAATATCCTTTTGCAAAACCAGCGGATGACGACGGCACTTATGCATCATACCTTCATTTTAAAACACCATCGGGCAAGATTGAGCTCAGTTCAAATAAAGTCGAGAACATGGCCCCGGGGCGCGGCGTGATTAAATATCGCGAAGTGGCGTTGAAAAAATCCGATGAGCTGTTTTTTATCCAAGGAAAAGTCGCTGTACACACTAATGGCGCAACCCAAAATGTGCCGATTTTAGCGAATTTAATGTCGGAAAATGATGTTTGGATAAACCCAATTACGGCAGGCAGCCTAAATATTTCCCATGGCGATAAAATTAAGATTTATAACGATACCGGTACAGAAGAAGGCCGTGCCTTAGTCACTCCGGGTATTCGTCCCGACACTGTGTTTGCCTATATGGGTTGTGGTTCTAAAAATAAAGAATTGACACGAGCAACAGGTAAAGGCGTGCATTGTGGCAATTTACTTCCTCACTCTATCGCACCAGTGACGGGTATGACTTTACATACCGCTGGCGTGAAAATAGTTAAGATTTAACCGGAGCTCATTATGACTAAACGATATGTTCTTGTGCACGATGAAAACAAGTGCATTGGCTGTCAGGCATGTAATGTTGCTTGCCGCAGTGTAAATAGTGTTCCTGAGTCGGTCACCCGTATTCAGGTGCGGATAGAAGGCCCGTATGGCAACTACCCTAATCTACATTTTAAGTATAACCGTGTCTCGTGTGAGCAATGTGAACACGCGCCCTGTGTGAATGTATGCCCAACTGGGGCGGCATATAAAGGTAGTGACGGCATAGTGTCGATTAATGAAGACAAGTGTGTTGGTTGCCTCTATTGCGTTGCGGCTTGCCCATACAAAATTCGCTTTGTTAATCCAGAAACTCGCGTACCGGATAAATGTGATTTCTGTAAAGAAACTCGCCTAGCACGTGGCGAGCAGCCAGCTTGTGTATCGGTTTGCCCAACGAGTGCATTAACCTTTGGTGATGCTAATGATGCTCAGTCTGAAGTGAGTCAATTATTGGATAAAAAGGCTAGCTACCAGAAGAAGGCAGATCTGGGGACGATACCGAGTATTTATCGTATTCCTAGTCGCAAAGGGAGGATCGAAGTATGAACAATATTTGGGGCTCAATGGAGCAATACGATCCCATCGTATGGCATTGGTTGATTGCAATTTATCTGTTTATGGCTGGCTTATCAGCGGGTTCGATTTTGGTGGCCATTGGGCTTAAATGGTACAAAGAAAATCGGGGGTTGCCGACCGATGGCATGCCATTAATTTTGGCGGCATCATCGACAGCGCCGGTGGCGATTTGTGTCGGTATGTTAGTGCTGGTGCTAGATTTAACCAAGCCGTTTGAATTTTACCTTATTTTGCTTAACTACAATGTCACTTCTGTGATGTCATTAGGGGTGATAGCGTTACTCATTTACATGCCTTTGGTATTTATATTCTCTGCGCTAGTGTTTGAAAAGAGAGTATTGCAATACCTACCTTGGCTGGCGAAGGTATTAAAAGTCTGCCGTCAACTGGAGTGGGGCATTGAAAAGTTACTGTTTGTTTTAGCATTGGGTGTGGCTGTGTATACCGGCTTTTTATTGTCGGCGCTGACAAGTTACCCTATTTTAAACACGGCGGTACTACCTGCACTATTTTTAGCTTCGGCATTGTCGGTTGGATCTGCTGCGAATGTGTTAATCGCGACCTTATTTTTCAATGACACAGAGTCGGACGGTATCGAGCAGCTACATCGTATTGAGTATCTGGTTACCTTTAGTGAAGTACTCTGTTTAGTGATGTTGTTTGCTAGCTTGGGCTTTGCTGGTACCGCAGGGCAAGCGGCAACGGCAGCTATTACTACAGGGACTTGGGCAGGAACATTTTGGTTTGGCGTAGTCGGGATTGGCATTATTGTTCCGGTGCTGGCCAGCCTATTTACCTCAAAAGATTTCAAAGCAACAAAGAGCTACATTATACCTGTGTGTTGTAGTGTGATTATCGGGGTAATGTCTTTAAGGATCTTTATTCTTTATGGAGGGCAAAGTTATCTTGGGTGACACCGCACCTACTTTGAAATATTAAATCAGTATTATTAGGCCAATAGCTATGTTATTGGCCTTTTTTTATTGGGGAGGAAAGGCAGTAATAACGTACACTTTACTAAACTTAATGGATTGTCAGGTTTGGGGCTCAATGACATTGAGCAGTATAAAATATGAAGTGAGCACCTATACAGCCAAGTTATTTGGTATTCCGATTTGATAGAGTTAATTTAAAAATGCATCTAATGAAAAACGTGCGAGCCGCCACCTTGGCTGATTTACCCGCCATACAAGCACTGGCAAAAGAAACCATCCGTCACAACTACCGAGCATTTTTAGGCGATGACGGTGTGGAGTGGTTTATTAATGGAGGTGGTTTACATAAAGAAGTGAACGAGTATTTCGACGATATCGTTGTACTAGAAATCGATAATGAAATACAGGGTTACTGCGCGGCTGAAGAAGGGTTTATTCATGCGTTAATGATCCGTGTTGAGCGTCAGCAAACTGGTTTAGGTCGCTACCTGTTAAATCACGTTGAGCAAATGCAATGCGCTGAAGGCTACGAGCACCTCAGGTTGGAGACGTACCAGGGCAATGAACCTGCGTTGAAATTGTTTAGTAAGCAAGGTTGGTTTGTTGCTGAAGATCAGCACGATGCATCCTTTGGGTTAAAGAAGGTGAGTTTGCGTAAATTACTCGCGCCGCGGTAGTGCGTTAAAGTATTTTTTAGGCATAAAAAAACCGCATAAATGCGGTTTTTTTGCAAGTGAGCGGGCTAACGTTAAGTCTTAGCGCGCTTCATTGCTTTAAAGAATTCATCGTTAGTCTTGGTCATTGCCAGTTTGTCGATAAGGAATTCCATGCCTGTTACTTCATCCATAGGATTCAAGATTTTACGCAAGATCCACATTTTTTGAAGTTCATCTGGTGTCGTTAGTTTTTCTTCGCGACGAGTACCTGAACGGTTAAAGTCGATAGCTGGGAAAACACGTTTTTCAGCGGCTTTACGAGAAAGGTGTAACTCTTGGTTACCTGTTCCTTTAAATTCTTCGTAAATAACTTCGTCCATTTTAGAGCCGGTATCAACCAAAGCAGTAGCGATAATCGTTAAACTACCACCATGTTCGATGTTACGTGCAGCACCAAAGAAGCGCTTTGGACGGTGCAGTGCGTTGGCATCAACACCACCGGTAAGTACTTTACCTGATGATGGGATTACAGTGTTATAAGCACGAGCTAGACGGGTGATTGAGTCAAGTAAGATAACAACATCTTTCTTGTGTTCAACAAGGCGTTTAGCCTTTTCAATTACCATTTCAGCAACTTGTACGTGACGGCTCGCTGGCTCATCGAAAGTAGAAGCAATAACTTCACCTTTGACCATGCGTTTCATCTCAGTTACTTCTTCTGGACGTTCATCAATAAGCAGTACCATTAGCACAACATCTGGGTTGTTGTAGGCAATGCTTTGCGCCATGTTTTGCAGTAATAGGGTTTTACCCGCTTTTGGCGGAGCAACAATCAAACCACGCTGACCTTTACCGATAGGAGAACATAGGTCCAAAATACGTGAGGTGATGTCTTCAGTTGAACCGTTACCACGTTCCATGCGAATACGCTCTTCAGCATGTAGCGGGGTTAAGTTTTCAAATAAGATTTTGTTACGCGAGTTTTCTGGTCTGTCGAAGTTAACTTCAGTTACTTTCAACAGTGCAAAATAACGTTCACCTTCTTTTGGTGGACGGATTTTACCAAAAATGGTGTCACCAGTACGCATGTTAAAGCGGCGTATTTGGCTTGGTGAAATGTAGATATCATCAGGACCTGCTAAGTAAGAACCATCAGAGCTACGTAAGAAACCAAAACCGTCTTGTAATATCTCTAAAACACCGCCACCAAAGATATCTTCACCGCTTTTAGCGTGGGCCTTTAGGATTGAGAAAATAATGTCCTGTTTACGAGCTCGGGCCATATTTTCTAGCTTCATGTCTTGGGCTAGTTGTACTAAATCTGAAATCGATGTGTCTTTTAATTCTGATAAATTCATCTTAGGGGGGTCTTGTTTTTTGCGTAACGATGCCATCTTTGATCAATGGGTATGAAACATATTGAGTATCGATCGGATAGCGAGAAGTGGATTGGTTAAAATCGCTTGGTTATTAAAGTAGCACTAACAACGCGGGGCGTCTAGAAATATAATTAAACCCGGCACATTTTCTTGTAGAACCTGTGTCGGGAGTCACTCAAATTTGATTTTTGCGCATATATACAGCGCTAGTCTTACAGTTGTTCGTCGATAAACTCTTTAAGTTGAGTTTTAGATAAAGCGCCAACTTTCGTTGCTGCAAGCTCACCGCCTTTAAATAGCAGTAGAGTTGGAATACCACGAACACCGTATTTAGCTGGTGATACGTTGTTTTGGTCAACGTTTAACTTAGCAACCGTTAGCTTGCCGGCATACTCTTCAGCAACGTCATCTAAGATCGGAGCGATCATTTTACATGGACCACACCATTCTGCCCAAAAATCAACCAGAACTGGTAGTTCAGAGTTAATTACGTCATTTTCAAAGCTTTCATCGCTAAGGTATACAATCTTGTCGCTCATGTTGTTCTCCAGTTTGGCTGCCATTGCTGGTTTGTTAATGGCTTAACCTGTATATTGGGACGGTAAAATAGCTTTTCAAGCTAAAAGTTTATCATTTATTCAAGTCGCCACTCGCAGGGATTGAAAAACGCTTTAGACAAGACGATGATTTATAGGCATAGTGAGCCTAAGTCAACGACGACTAACGCCAAAAAGCGTATAATATTCGCCCGAAGAGAACGCTTAAAACACGCTAATACCAAAGCATCATAATAAGTTAGAGGGAATAATGATTCCGTCACCGGTGCTAATTCAGTTGTGAAAACCGTTTCTCAGAGTGTGCACCCTATTTTAGCAATATCAATTTTGCCGCTATGAATGCGGTTGAGTTGTTTATTGCAACCTTTACAGGTAAGCCTGCGCTATGAGCGAAACACATTTATCTACCCAAAAATTTGCTGATTTTCCGCTACAAAAAGAAGTGAAACTGGCACTTAACGAAGTTGGCTTTGAGTTTTGTACACCGATACAAGCCTTATCATTACCAATTCTACTAGAGAAAAAAGACATTGCCGGACAAGCGCAAACCGGTACTGGTAAAACGCTTGCTTTTTTAGTGGCAACGTTCAACCACTTACTGACAGTCCCAGTTCCTGCTGAGCGTCAAATCACTCAGCCACGTGCCATAATCATGGCACCGACTCGTGAGCTAGCGATACAAATTGCTAAAGACGCGAACTTGTTGGCAAAACATACCGGCCTTAAAGTCGGTATTGTTTATGGCGGTGAAGCTTATGAGGCACAACGTAAAGTGCTTGATAAAGGGGTCGACATTTTGATCGGCACAACTGGACGTATTATTGATTACGTTCGTCAAGGCGTGATCAACGTCAGTGCCATTCAAGCTGTTGTGCTTGATGAAGCTGACCGTATGTTTGACCTAGGCTTTATTAAAGATATTCGCTTCTTGTTTAGACGTATGCCTGATGCTAAATCGCGCTTGAATATGTTGTTTTCTGCAACGCTTTCAATGAAAGTGCAAGAGCTGGCTTACGACCACATGAATGAGCCTGTTAAGGTTGAAATCGCGCCGAACGAAAAAACTTCAAAGAATATTAAAGAGGAGATCTTCTATCCATCAATGGAAGAGAAGATGCCTTTATTGCTGTCATTGCTTGAAGAAGACTGGCCTGAAAAAGCCATTGTATTTTCAAACACTAAGCACAGCTGTGAAAAAGTATGGTCATGGCTTGAAGGTGACGGACATCGTGTTGGACTGTTAACTGGTGATGTGCCGCAAAAGAAACGTTTACGTATTCTTGAGCAGTTTACCGCAGGCCAAATTGATGTCTTAGTGGCTACCGATGTTGCTGCCCGTGGTTTGCATATTGCTGACGTATCACATGTTTACAACTATGACTTACCTGATGACTGTGAAGATTACGTTCACCGCATTGGCCGTACTGGCCGCGCGGGTAAAACAGGGGTGTCAGTGAGTTTTGCCTGTGAAGAGTATGCTCTTAACTTACCTGCTATTGAAAAGTATATTCAACACTCAATCGCAGTAACCTCGTATGACAGCGAAGCGCTGCTTGATGATATTCCAGCACCAAAACGCATTCATCGCAAGCCTGCGGCTAATACGCGCAATGCCCGCGACCGTAATGGTGCTCGTACGCAAAGTGGTCACCGCAACAGTGGTCCGCGTCGTCACGACTCAACTCGTAGACATTCTTAATAGAGAGCGGTTCAATGACGGTTTCACGCTATGCAGCCATTACGTTAGGCTCAAATAGTTTTAATATGATGGTGGCTGAAACCGTTAGTGACCATCCTAAAATTGTTGCGAAGTATAAGCGTAAGGTTCGTTTAGCGGATGGCATTGAGGCTGACGGTTCCTTGAATTTGTCAGCAATGGCGCGGGGCATTGACTGTCTGGCAATGTTTGCTGAAATGCTCAATAAGGAAGGGGTTTCGGCTGAAAATGTCGAAATCGTTGCAACTGCTACTCTCCGTAAAATTACTAATTCCAGTGAGTTCTGTCGCCAAGCGCAAACGGTGCTTTGTCACCCGATTCGGATTATTTCGGGTATAGAAGAAGCGGAACTCATCTATCAAGGAATGGCTGCAACCACTGCAGGTTCTGGCCGCCGTTTAGTGATTGATATTGGTGGTGCGAGTACTGAATTTATCGTCGGAGAGGGTGATAAAGTCTTACTCAAAACGAGTTTAGCGATGGGTTGCGTTACGTTTAATCAAGCCTTTTTTAGCCAGTATCCGTTTCAGTCTCAGCATTTTGATGAGGTTAAACGTAAGGTTGATATCACCTTAGGCGACTATCGAACTGAGCTATCTCAACTGGGGTGGCAAAGTGTGGTTGGCGCGTCAGGCAGTGTGCAATCGATTGTAGAATTGCTGTGCGCAAGAGGTGAACCTGACGTCATTACACTTACAGTGCTGCAAGAATTAAAGCGTGAAATTTTGGCTCAGCCTTGTGCATCTATGTTAAACATTAACGGCTTGAAGCCTGAAAGGGCTCCGACATTTTCGGCTGGGGTTGCGATTTTATTGGCCCTGTTTGAGCTGTTAAATATCAACTCGTTACACCTTTCTGGTGGCGCTTTGCGTGAAGGTATTTTGCACCAGCTAGCACGCCGCTGTTAGTTGTTACTATTAACATGCCGCTAAGTTAAGCCCTATCCGTCTTGTTTATGCCTTTTAACTTTCTCTGTCTGCTGCGCTAGTCACTTTAGTTCGATGCATGCGTTTGATGTTTGCGCTTAAGGTTGTCTGCGCATCTATTTAGTGTGCTTTACCTTGCAAGAGTGCTTTAAAATATCGAACAAATGGTGGGTAGAGTTGCTCAAAAAAGCCAGTTGGTTTAGCAACTGGCTGTTTATTTATCATGCTTGTTAGGCGGTAACCATACGGTTTATGACGCCTTTAAAATTGCCGCTAAGTCTTTTTCTAATGTTAGCGTTGGCTTTTCAACAATACGCCCGATTTCAGAGCCATTTTGCTCAACAATAATTGTTGGGATCCGAGTAAAGTCGTAGTTCGCAGCTAAGCCTTGTGGGTCTTGTTTTTCTCTATCAACACCAATGAATTTAACCGTTACTAATGGGTTGTTGATTTGCTCCATTATGCGTACAAATCGAGGCGTTTCGCGGTGACAGTCAGAGCACCATGTGCCAATAACTACCGTGATCTCTGTGGCTTCTGTTACGGCATGTAGTTTCGCGATGATTGCTTCATCTGCTACATAATCGGTATATTCTTGGCTAAACCAGTCAAATTTGTTGAGCTGTTCAGTTGTTACTGCACCTGTCATTATCACTTCTTTTTTCTCCGCGCTACAAGTTGCCATGAAGCCTCCTTGTTTATCATCGAATGCACAGCCGCCACTTGCCACACTTTGACAGCTAAAAAATAATAGACTGGTGGCGAGTATTGCTTTTAAATTATGGTGCATGGAGTATACCTCGAACAAGAAGAGTTGAATTCCGCTTTATTCAACCATGTCTTAACTACGGGGTGAAGCAAGCACTACGCGCACTGCTACGCCGATCACGGCTTTATTATTGTTTTAGTCGAAGGGGTCACACATTGAGAGTTAAGCTTGAAATAACACTGACCTGTATTGAACTTTACCGAGCTTAATTAAACACCATATACAAAAACGCCACTCGGTTATGAGTGGCGTTTTTATGTTAAAGCTGAGTTACTTGTCTTCTTTAAGCCATTGCGCAGCACGCTTAGCAAAGTAAGTCAAAATGCCATCGGCACCCGCTCGTTTAAAGCAAAGTAATGACTCCATTACAATTGCTTTTTCAGCCAACCAGCCATTTTGAATTGCCGCCATGTGCATGGCGTATTCGCCACTTACTTGGTAGGCAAAAGTTGGTACTGCAAGTTCGGTTTTAACGCGGCGAACGATATCAAGGTAAGGCATACCTGGTTTTACCATTACCATGTCGGCACCTTCTTGAATATCAAGTGCAACTTCGTGAAGTGCTTCGTCGCTATTGGCCGGATCCATTTGGTAGCTATGTTTATTGCCACCTTTTAGATTGCCCGCTGAACCGACTGCATCACGGAATGGTCCGTAATAGCTTGAAGAGTATTTAGCTGAATAAGCCATAATTTGCGTATTAACATGACCGGCAGCTTCTAGTGCTTCACGAATAGCGCCAATTCGACCGTCCATCATATCTGATGGTGCGACGATGTCTGCACCTGCTTCTGCGTGAGACAGTGCTTGTTTGACTAAAATTTCGGTTGTGACGTCATTGATAATATAACCATCATCGTCGATGATGCCGTCTTGCCCATGTGTGGTAAATGGATCAAGCGCTACGTCGGTCATTACACCTAACTGAGGGAACGCTTCTTTTAATGCGCGTACAGCGCGTTGTGCTAATGCATCAGCGTTGTAGGCTTCTTCGGCTAATAGAGTTTTCTTTTCAGCAGGGGTTACTGGGAATAGTGCGATAAGCGGGATCCCAAGCTCAACTAGTTCTGCTGCTTCTTTTAGTAGAAGGTCGATAGAGAGTCTTTCTACGCCAGGCATTGAAGCCACTTGTTCGGTACGGTTATTACCTTCCAACACAAACATTGGGTAAATTAAGTCATTTACCGATAGTTGGTTTTCAGACATGAGGCGGCGGCTAAACTCATGTTTGCGCATACGGCGCATTCTACGCTGTGGGTAGGCACTAGTAATAATATTCACATTCGCTCCAGAATTTTTGTGAGATCAACTTTGCTCAAGATTAAATGGTATGACGCGATTACGCCCTTCGTTTTTGGCGCGATAAAGTGCTTTATCCGCTTGCTCTAATAACAAATTGGTATGTTGTTCAGAAGAGACGATTTCTGCGCTCACTCCAATGCTAACCGTTAGGGGAATGCTAATTTCACCCCAACGAATAGGTAGCTCAAAAATAGCCAGCCTTATTGATTCTGCAACTTGTAAGGCGCCATCTTGATTCGTATTCGGTAATATAATAGCAAACTCTTCGCCACCAAAACGTGATACTAGATCCGTTGGCCGTTTTAATTTTTTCTTTAATTCTTCGGCAATCACGCGTAAAGCTTGGTCTCCGGCGAGGTGACCATAGGTGTCATTGATGGTCTTAAACCGGTCAATGTCTAGCATCAGTATTGCCATTGGTGTCTGTTGTCGACGGCTAATGAGGCCTTCGGCAATCATACGTTTATCAAATAAGTTACGGTTTTTTACACCCGTTAGGCTATCAACTGTGGTTTGTTCGGTGAGCTTTTGATTTGCTTCGTTTAGCTCTCGTAGTGCAATTTCTAACTCTAATGTACGCTCTTGTACCATTTGTGCCAGTTGTTCACTGCTTCTCGCTTCCATACGGAGTGCTTCATCACGCGTTTGTTTTATGCGCTCGGCTTGAATTAGCGCGTCTTGCTGGATCCGCAATTTTGATAGACGCTCGTCGTTATAACGAATAGCGAGTAGCGCTGCCATAAAGACAACTTCAATGCTAAGCCCCAGAATAAATGGAGTTTTAAATTTCATTCCTAGGTCAATGTAGCCTAGGTACATCATGCCAGACAATAACGCACCCAACATCATACCGACCCAGCCGATAGCGAATAGCTTGGCAAGTTTCTGGCCTCTAAACGCTTGTACTAAAGAGATGTACATGAGTAATAAACTGGTGATCATTACGCAGATAATATCTATGGTCAGCGATAAGTTGTAATTGAGCGCTAGACCAACTAGCAGTAACAAAAATGATATCCCCGCTCCAGCTCGGCAGACTCGTAGCATGGGCTGGCTATGGTATTTTAACTGCATTATTTTTTCGGAAAACAAGAATGCAAATGCCATTGAGAGGCACGTCAGTGCCGGGTAAATAAAGGCTTGCATAATTGGGAATGTTGGCCAAAGAAAGCGAAATGCAACGCCGTGTAAACAGGCAACCGTTAAAGTAATAGACAGCACATAGCCAGCGTAATACGTATAGGAAAACGAGTGTGAAGTGAGCGCAATAAATAGGCTGAAAATACCTATAGCGGTTAATACCCCAATTTGAAACCCATATTTCAGCGATTCTTTTTCTGCTTGTTGAAAATAGCTATCTGCTGTCCACAGTGTTATGGGTAAGCTGGCTGAGCCAGATGTTTTTATTCTTAAGTACAGGGTGTGGTATTCATTATTACTACTAGTAAATGGATAGGCAAAATCATTACTGATAATCGGTCTTTGACTGAAGGGAATGCTGTCGCCCATGACTATTTGGTTGGCTAACCTTCCCTGCTTGAAATGGTACAGGTCGATAAGATCGAGGTTCGGATTGCCTATATGTAATATTTTATCTTCGAGTTTTATGTTGCGACTGCGAATATTCACCTTAACCCAAAAGTCTTTGTTGCCAATGCCGTTGATTTTATCGGGTGTTAGCTGTTCCCAACTCGAGGAGGGTAGGCGGTGTATTTGGCTTATATCATTTTCTATTTGTGCAGGCGTGTAGTAAAGCCAGTGCTTTAAAGGCTGCTCATTAGGCGTAGTACTGTTGAGCGTTAACGAGAGATCTGCGCAAGCAAATGTCGAAACGAATAATAGGGCGATTGATACCCAGCGGCTAAAAATTGACATTAAAATGGCAAACCAAAAAATGAGCGACTATTTTCATATGTCTGTTGGGCAAACACTGCTGATGGCTGCCCACGTAGCGTGGCAATGTAGTTCGCAATGTAAGGCAAATACTTCGGCTCATTCTTACTCGATTTTGGTTTTGGTCGCATGCTTCTAGGTAGTAAGTAAGGGCTGTCGGTTTCGATAACGATTCGGTCGTCAGGGATCAGCGGCACAAGCTCTGCTAGTTCTTGGCCTCTACGTTCATCGCAAACCCAACCGGTGATCCCTAAATGGAGATCGAGCTCTAGGTAGGCGTCTAAACTTTCGCGGTTGCCAGTAAAGCAGTGTAATAACGCCGCAGGTAAGTGTGGCCGGTATTGTTTTAAAATGGCGAGAAAATCGGCATGGGCATCGCGCTCGTGCATTAATACTGGGCGCTGTAAGTCAACGGCAATTTGCAATTGCTCAGCAAAAGCTTGTCGTTGCTGCTCTCTTGGCGAAAAATCCCGATTATAGTCTAGGCCGCATTCTCCAATGGCGACCACGCAAGGTGCGCTGCTGAGCTGTTTAATGCGTTCACAACTTTGTGCGTTCCATTGGCTTGCATGGTGTGGGTGAACCCCCACTGTGCTGTAAAGTGTTTCAGGGTGTGCGCCGCACAACTCAATGGCTTGGCTGCTTTCGTCAATATGACTACCAATCACCACCATTGAAGACACACCTAATGCACCTGCATCTTCAATCATGCGGTGAATATCAGTTTCTAAGCGGCTGCCAATAATATTGACCGCAACATCCATAAATTGCGGCATTATTTTAGGCGTTTAACACGAATCGTAGTGTTACGATTTTCAGTGCCTAACATGTAGGAGCCTAATGCGGCTTTTTTGATAAATACTTCTTGCTTAGCTTTTAGCTTAAATGAGCGAGAATCAGTTTGTTTCCAAATTTGGCCATTATCAAATTCAATTTTAAGCGCTCCGTATGGGTCTTTACTGACCTTACTAACGGTGAGTTTAATACTTTGATCTGGATTTTTATCTTTTTTAATTTTACCAAACTCGTCTGCGTCCCGAGCATCTGGAGTTGTCGCTGCTGCACTCGCTTTCGGCGCTGCATGATGCTTGCCGGGCTTGCTTAAGGTTGCTGAAAGTTTGTCGTAACAAATAAGGCGTTCAAGTTTATCTGATACCGCAGCACATTGGGTGAGCTTTGTTTCTATTGATGCATTGGCTATTGCAGGTAATAGCATTGAAACTGTGGTCAGTAATAATAGTGACGGCTTGCTCATCAAGAACTTCCTTTTATTTTTATTTAAGCTTGAATAGTGAAGTATTTTATATCAATGGTCTATACATGTAATCTACTCAGTGCGCATTAATCGTTATTAAAGTGACGCATGTCAGTAAATTGTCACCAGCGGTTATGCCGCTGCGAAATATCGTACTCTGTCGCGATAGAGTGGCTGGCATGTATATCGCACTGAATAATTAATATACTCAATTTTCGGCCACAAAAAAGGGTATTGCTCTCATAGTCGATAATTGAGCAATACCCTTTTTATTTCGCGATGTTAGTTAGCTTTCGCTTTCTACCGATGAATCTTCATCATCTTCGCTACTGTTGCTGTAGAATCTCGCCGCAATTAAGCCACCTTCAAACAATACCAGCATTGGAACTGCCAGCATTGTTTGCGAAATGATGTCAGGCGGTGTCAAGATCATGCCAACGATAAATGCGCCAACCACAATATACGGTCGTTTAGTCTTAAGTTCGTCAGGTGTAGTCACACCTCCCCAACATAAAAGCACAACAGCTACCGGAATTTCAAACGCTAAACCAAAAGCAAAAAACAGTTTAAGAATAAAACTTAAGTAGCTACTGATATCGGTAGCAACTTCTACACCATCTGGAGCCACACTGGTGAAGAATCCAAATACGACCGGGAATACCACGTAATACGCAAAAGCAATGCCGAGGTAAAAGAGTAATGTGCTACTGGCAAGTAGTGGCATGACTAAACGTTTTTCATGCTTATAAAGCCCAGGTGCAACAAAAGACCATATTTGATACAGAACATAAGGTATCGCAATAAAAAACGACAATACCAAGGTCAGTTTAAACGGTGCAAAAAAGGGCGCGGCAACATCAGTTGCGATCATGCTGCTTGTTTCTGGCAACGCTTGCATCAATGGTATGGCCATATAATGGTAAATATCATTGGCCCAATAGACCAAACAGATAAACACCAAAAGAACACTACCAATCGCTCGCAGCAACTTATTACGAAGCTCAAGCAAATGGCTTATTAATGGCTGTTGATTTGACATGAACTACCCGTTAGGTTTGTCTGACTTAACACTCTCTGTCGTCGTTGTCTTAGCGGTTTGAGCTTCTTTGGCGGGAGTTTCTGTTGCCGAAGGAACATCTTCAACTTGGTAAGGACGATTGACAGATTGCGCTGCTTGTTTTAATTGATCGATTGAATCCTGTAACTCCGGCGCAAGGTTTTTGAGGCCTTGGCTTTCTGCTTTTTTCAAATCAGTATGCATTTGCTCAATTTTAAGCTCTTGCTCTAATTCGTCTTTCACTGAGTTAGCCATTTTCTTCATGGCGCGGATCCAGCCTGAGATTGAGCGCACGGCAACCGGAAGTCTTTCAGGGCCAAGTACCACTAGCCCCAAAATTCCAATCAACAGCAACTCCATAAAGCCGATACCGTCGAACATAGTCGATTACGCCTGTTCTTTGTCCTTGGACTCAGCCTTTTTTTCGGCTGTCTGTGTGCTTGCTGTTTTTTCAGCTGCACTGTCTTCTAGCGCTTTTTTATCTTCTTCTGAAGACATGGCGTTTTTAAAGCCTTTTACTGCACCGCCTAAGTCGCCGCCTAGAGAACGTAATTTCTTAGTTCCAAATAATAATACGACAATCAATGCAACAATAAGAAGTTGCCAAATACTAATGCCACCCATGAAAGAATCCTCTTAAATTTAGATATTGGCTCTATTATGAACCTTTGATTAATTAGGTCTAGCTAAAACTTGCGGAACTTTGGTCTGGAGCGCCATCCCAGAATCCACAATATGGTTCCTACAGCCACACAACCGTAAGACGCCCATAGTGTAGCGTCTTGACTAAACAAAATAGTGCCACAGATCACTAAAATAGCGGACGTGATTAAAAGATAGTTACTTTTATGGGCTTTTTGTTGCTGTTTTAGATACCGGTCTAATAATTTATTATTATTTTTTGCTAGGTCGCGACCCATTTTCAAATTGTCGTAAACTAGTTCCGGTAGCTCGGGTAGCTGTTCTGCCCAATATGGCAGTTGTTGTTTGATTTTTCCGGCAATGGCTTTAGGTCCTACTTGCTCTGCCATCCAGCTTTCTAAAAAGGGTTTAGCGGTTTGCCATAAATCCAATTGCGGATAGAGCTGGCGGCCTAATCCTTCAATATAAAGCAAGGTCTTTTCGAGTAACACCAGTTGTGGTTGCACCACCATGTCAAATCGTCGTGCTGTACGAAATAGCTCTAACAGTACGTGACCAAAAGATATTTCATTTAACGGCTTATTGAACATGGGCTCACAAACCACTTTGACCGCTTGTTCGAATGCGCTTACGTCAGTGTCGGCAGACACCCAGCCAGACTCAATATACAGTGTGGCGATACGACGATAATCGCGATTAAAAAAGGCTAGAAAATTTTCTGCAAGGTAGCGCTTATCTTCATCGGTCAGTGTTCCCATAATGCCGCAGTCAAGGCCGATGTAAAATGGGTCATTGGGGTGCTCACGGCTGACAAAAATATTGCCTGGATGCATGTCAGCATGAAAAAAGTTATCCCGAAATACCTGCGTGAAGAACAACTCTACGCCGCGTTCTGCTAATAGTTTTAAGTTGGTGCCTTGAGCTTCTAATGCTGCTTTGTCTGACACGGGCACGCCATCAACACGCTCCATAACAATGAGTCGAGTGAAACATAACTCTTCATACATAAAAGGAATATAAAGTGCGTTGGAGTCTAAAAAGTTATTGCGTAACTTGATGGCGTTTAGCGCTTCAAGCTTGAGGTTGAGTTCACCTTCAATGGTGGTACGATAATCTTCAACTACTTCAGCTGGGCGTAAGCGGTTATTAGCGCCAAGTACCCATTCAAACAGGTTAGCTGTTTGCGACATAAGCTGGATATCGGCGTGCACTTTAGCTTCTACATCTGGGCGGAGCACTTTAAGTACGACAGGGGCGCCATTAGATTTAAGCGTGGCGGTGTGCACTTGCGAGATAGAGGCTGAGGCTAGAGGGATATCTTCAAAGTCATCAAAGTAGTCTTCGATGGGGGCTTGCAGCTCTGACTCAATAGAGGCTCGAGCAATGGCAGAATCAAACGGTGGAACACGATCTTGCAACATGGCAAGCTCTTCTGCCCATTCGTCACTTAATAAATCGCGGCGTGTTGATAGCATTTGACCAAATTTAATATAAACCGGTCCGAGCTCTTGCATTGCAAGCTTTAAACGTTCACCGCCTACCTTATCTTTGTGCTGATTTCGGAGCCAAAATAAACAGCCCCTTAATAACTTAAAGTACCAAGGCGTTACCTTTGATGGAATTAAATCATCTAATCCGTAATGCAATGAAATACGGATGACTTGGTAAGCGCGCCGGATACTTTTTATGGTCATGGTTTAACTCTTGCCCGTTTAATCAGTTGCTCTATTCTTTCCGCCAACATATCAACGTCGGCAGCAGTTTCTTCGATAGTATCACTAAAATGGATATATTCGAGTTTATGGGGTGCAAGCCGATATTCTTCAGTAGCTAATTGACTGATATGCGAACGAGTTTTAAAAAAAACTTGCACAATATCGTGCTTGGCTCGTTTAACACCTTGGCTAACAAAGTGGGTCGGCGCATCACCAATATACCGAGACAGAGGTTCGGCAAAGTCGAACTCAACAGTTTGTATATAGTGACTAAAGTTTTGCAATAAACTGAGATCGCCTTCGAGGCTGAGCTTATCTTGCTTGATCAACTCAGTGAGGTTTGCGCCTTCGGTGAGTTGGTAGAGGGTGGTGATATCGGCATTCACTTTCGTGGTGACGTCGGCTTCATATTGGCTAAAAACTTGGATCTGTTTAGCAAATAATAGATAAATCGGCCAACTTAGCTGCGTTAATTGAATGCAGAGCACTTTGCCATGAAGATTACGCAAGTTTGCGTAATCTTCAGGCGATTGGGCGATCAGCTTGTTTAAGCTAACCTCAATCGCCGCGCAAGTGAGTAGAGATATGTCATGTGACATAGTGACTCCAATCAGAATTTGTAACCTTTATGCAGCGCTACAATACCGTCAGTCATATTGGTATAGGTAACTTGCTCAAAACCGGCATCTTCCATCATTGTCTTTAACGTTTCTTGGTCAGGATGCATACGGATTGATTCGGCAAGGTACTCGTAGCTGTCAGCGTCTTGGGTAATTAGCGCGCCCATTTTTGGCATAACTTTAAAGCTATAAAGATCATAAACCTTACGCATTAGTTCATGCTTAGGCTTAGAAAACTCAAGTACTAATAGTTTTCCGCCTGGCTTTAACACTCGCAGCATTGACGCGATCGCCGCATCTTTATTGGTCACGTTACGTAGGCCAAAGGCGATGGTAATGATGTCAAAGTGATTATCAGGAAACGGTAGGGCTTCTGCATTGGCTTGTACGTAGTTTACGTTGCCTACAATGCCTTTGTCTCGGAGTTTTTCACGACCGACTTTGAGCATAGAATCGTTAATATCCGCTAGAATCACTTGGCCTTTATCGCCAATAAGGTGAGAAAACTTAGCGGTTAAGTCGCCAGTGCCGCCAGCTAAATCAAGTACCTTCATACCTGGGCGAGCGCCAGCGCTTTCAATTGTGAAGCGCTTCCACATGCGGTGGATACCGAAAGACATAACGTCATTCATTAAGTCGTATTTAGCGGCTACAGAATGGAATACGCCAGCGACCATGTCGGCCTTCTGCTCTTCTTCAACTGTTTTGTAACCGAAGTGAGTGCTTTTGGGAGAGTCCTCTGACATCTATCTATATCCTATACGTTAACAATTTAATGGTGATGATTGTAAGCTATCTAGCAAGATTGCTGAATCTTTCATCTACCACTATGTGATGTGTGTTATTTATCAGTAGCTGGAGAGCATTAAAGCAAGCGACGATGCTAACTTTTGTAAAATTGATGGCGCATTACACCATATTACCAGGCAATGTTGAATAAATATTAATGACGACAAGGCATTAATATGTTCAATAATTTAGCTGTAGCACAATTCGCTGAACGTTTGTCTTAAGTTCGTTGTTAGTGCAAGGGCTAAAAGTGGTTTTGATGGAACTTTATTGCACAGGCGTTCGGAGCCTGAACGGCCAATCTGACGGGGAAGCAGCCACAAAAAAACCAGCGCTGAAGGCTGGTTTTATCGGTAGCGTTTAGTGAAGCTGGGTCACTGAAAAGCTAATGCTCATGTCGGTTAGTCAATATCGAGTGGCTCTGGCGACAAAATAATTCCAGTGTTGTCAGCGTAAACATGGTCGCCGGGTAAAAAGGTAACGCCACCAAAGTTTACAGGGATCTCAAGCTCACCGATTGCATTACTGTCAGCGCCGACAGGGATAGAGGCAAGTGCCTGAATGCCGATGTCTAAATCTTCTAATGCGTCAACGTCGCGCACTGAACCGTAAACAATAATACCTTCCCATTTATTATCTACTGCAGTTTGGACAACACTAGAGTCGAGTAGGGCACGACGAAGTGAGCCGCCGCCATCAACCAGTAACACCTTGCCTTCGCCACTTTCTTGTAGCGCTTCGATAATCAGACCGTTGTCTTCGAAACATTTGACGGTGCTAATTGAACCACCAAAAGAGTTACAACCACCGAAATTACTGAACATAGGTTCGACAACATCAACGACATCAATATAGGTGTCACAAAGTTCCGAGGTGTTGTATTCCATAAGAAGGCTCCTGATAGGTAAGCTTAACTCAATAATTTGAGCGAAATTGTCATTAAACCCAGTATATAAGGGATTCTTAAAAAGAAAAGCGTTATCAATCACGCAATTGTTGATAAATAGGACATTTAATTTCGAGGTGGTAATATTCCAACATCAAGGTGTTGATACTGCACCTATCGTGATGTAGGTACTTTGATAACGTTTTTTAATTACCAAAAGTGGTCGTTTTTTGATAGCATAGCCGCCGCTATATTAACTTTACATAAATTTGTTCGCTTTAGGGGCACGGACCCCCCAGTTAGCCTAAGGAAGGCAGAAGGCCAAAAAGGTGCCTTATGGAAGCTATTAACACTATTGAAATCATGGGTTACGCCGCGTCAATTATGGTCGCGATTTCACTGATGATGAAAGACATTATCTGGCTGAGATGCCTAAACTTTGTTGGTTGTTCGTTATTCGTTGTCTACGGTGCTTCAATTGAAGCATGGCCTGTTGCCGGCATGAATGCATTTGTTGCGTGTATTAATGTTTATCACTTACTGAAGATCCTTCGTAGTCGTAACAACGCTGAGAGTGCTGCCGAATAATTCGCACACCTTGCACGCTAGCCTGATAGTCACTATTGATTAGGCTAGCAATTTTCTATTTTCCCGCCTTACCAATTATCTTCTGTGTTTTATACTCACGCCGTTTCTATACACACTTTACTCGGTTTTTATCGTTGTTAATGTTGAGCTATGCCGGGTCGAGCAACTCTTTGCGTTTGCCGTTGTTAAATGCACAACCCACAAGGCTTTCAAGTTGCTATTGCAGTGATACTTTGGCTTGAGTCTGTACCAATAATTTGCTTTTGCTAGCAGATGACACCGCTAAAAGGCTTAAAGAAATGGCGCCGATTAGGCGCCATTATGCTGTCTATTATTTGTCGCTGAAAAGCGAGGCCTAGCGACATTAAGTGTAAATATGACTACTTGTGATACTTAACCGTCATGTCAATCAGTGGCTCGCGGCTAGCCTTGGCTGCGCGCAAGCGGGCTAAGTATTTTTCCCAAAGATCTAGCTGGTGAGTGGCCAAGTCGTACAATACTTTCCAAGAGAAAAGCCCGGTGTCGTGGCCGTCATCGAACACAATTTTTACTGCATAATTGCCGACGGGCTCAATGGCCGTAATGTTGACATTTTTTTTGTGGGTGACCAAAACTGGGTTGCCATGGCCGTGTACTTCAGCCGATGGTGAGTACACTCTTAGCATTTCGCAGCTAAGTTGGAATGTTTCGCCATTATCGAATTGCACCTCTAGCTGGCGAGATTTACGTTTAAGCTTTAATGATTCAACATTCGGGGTGATATCTTGGGTCATAAGTCTGCCAATTTTTAAAAGTGTCTAAGCTGAAAACACAATAGCGGTTAAGAACGCTATTGTCCTTAACCGCCATCACGAGTTGAGCGGGTGGTTGATGTAAGATTAGAGGATAAAGCGGCTCAAATCTTCATCTTGCACCAAGTTATCCAAATGTGCGCCCACATAGTCGGCATCAATGCTGATCACTGTACCTGATTTGTCAGAGGCCTCGAAAGACAGATCTTCCATCAGGCGTTCCATTACGGTATGCAAACGGCGAGCACCAATGTTTTCGGTACGTTCGTTAACTTGCCAAGCCGCTTCAGCAAGAGCGTCAATACCTGACTCTTTAAATTCAATCGCAACGCCTTCTGTTCCCATTAGGGCGACATATTGCTCTGTCAGTGAAGCGTGTGGCTCTGTTAAAATACGCTTGAAGTCGCTAGCTGATAAAGCGTCTAGCTCAACGCGAATTGGTAAACGGCCTTGTAGCTCAGGGATCAAGTCAGACGGCTTACACATCTGGAATGCTCCAGAGGCAATAAACAAAATGTGGTCGGTTTTAACCATGCCATGCTTGGTGTTTACAGTACAGCCTTCAACCAATGGTAGTAGGTCACGCTGTACACCTTCTCTAGAAACATCTGGGCCAGAGGCGTCGCCACGCTTACAGATTTTGTCAATTTCATCTAAGAAAACGATACCGTGCTGCTCAACCAACTCAATGGCTTGCTCTTTAAGATCATCAGCATTAACCAGCTTTGCCGCTTCTTCTTCAATCAGCAGTTTATAAGCTTCTTTAATTGGCATTTTGCGGCGCTTACTGGCACCTGGGCCCATGTTTTGGAACATGCTTTGTAGTTGGTTGGTCATCTCTTCCATGCCTGGAGGCGACATGATTTCAATACCGGCTTGTGGCGCTGCAACGTCAATTTCAATCTCTTTGTCGTCTAGCTGACCTTCGCGTAACTTTTTACGGAAGATTTGACGAGTACCGTTATCGGTATTATTTTCAGCTTCCCAGTCTTCTTTTGGCTTTGGCAGTAAAGCATCAAGAATGCGCTCTTCAGCCGCTTCTTCAGCGCGGTACTTACATTTAACCATTTGTTCTTCGCGTGTCAGCTTGATTGCTGAATCAGTTAGATCGCGAATGATTTGGTCTACTTCTTTACCGACATAACCCACTTCAGTGAACTTAGTGGCTTCGACCTTGATAAACGGGGCTTTCGCAAGGCGGGCAAGACGGCGAGCAATTTCGGTTTTACCCACCCCTGTAGGGCCGATCATTAGAATGTTTTTAGGCGTGACTTCTTGACGAAGATCTGCAGCCAATTGCATCCGGCGCCAGCGATTACGTAGGGCAATGGCTACTGAACGTTTAGCTTTTTGCTGGCCAATAATGTGGCTATCAAGTTCATGAACGATTTCACGTGGTGTCATTTCAGACATATTCTTTCCTCATGCTTAAGCATCAGTTTTAGGTATAAACGAAAGCTCGTTTAGTACTTTAATTCTTCGATGGTCTTAAATTGGTTAGTGAAAACACAAATGTCGCCTGCAATAGTCAAAGACTTTTCTGCAATTTCAAGCGCGCTAAGGTCGGTGTTTTCCAGTAATGCAGTCGCTGCAGACTGGGCAAAGTTGCCGCCAGAACCAATGGCAATTAAGTCATTTTCAGGTTGGATAACATCACCGTTACCAGTAATGATTAATGAAGCTTCGCCATCTGCGACGGCTAATAGGGCTTCAAGCTTGCGCAGTACTTTATCTGAACGCCAGTCTTTGGCCATTTCAACCGCAGCGCGCATAAGATGACCTTGATGCATTTCGAGTTTGGCTTCGAAGCGCTCGAATAGAGTAAATGCATCGGCTGTACCGCCAGCAAAACCTGCTAATACCTTATTATGGTATAGACGACGGACTTTTCTAGCATTGCCTTTCATCACGGTATTACCAAGAGAAACTTGGCCATCGCCGGCGATAACAACTTGGTTATTACGGCGTACTGATACGATAGTGGTCACGTTAAATCCTCTTCTCTAGCCAGCGACAAAGTGTCGGCTGGTTGACGATAATAGTGATATGGGGGTGGCTGTGAAAATATCAAGGGGCTTGTTCTTATTGGGAGATTTGAAGGGATGTGACTGGTTGTTGAAGCAACACAATTGACTTTAGGCGTTGGTTTAAGCTGCTATTTTTACAACAAGCGGCTGACTCTGCGATCCTATATTTTGGTTGTAAGGTGCACTGATGGCTAACTCATTGTATACATCTATTTTGAAGGTGTTTATTTTTACCATTGTTTATGATGATAATTATTTATCAGAAATAATAATTGTCACCGTTATTCGTCTAACTTCACTTTAATAAGGTTTATAAGTTGATACGGTTTTAGCTTATTTTGAAGCTTTAGCGTGCCAATTATGTCAGATGAAATTTAAGACTCGTTGTCGTATTTGCGTGACTAAAAGAATGTTGAATTAGGAATAGAGTATGTCTAAGAAAGTGGTGAAGTTTACAATTGAAAAAGAAACCAAAAATAGTGTGCGTTATAAAGAAGTTCCAGATGAGGGAACACCACCAATTATAGGTTCGGTGTATCTTCAAAAGTGGTTTGCAGGTAAGAGCAAAACAATTGAAATTACCATCGATAAAAAAGACTGAATAAGTATCGCTGCAGCGTAATGGAGCTAAGTGTCAGCATAAATACCAGGTTGTTTCTTACTAAGTATGGCCTCAATAATGCCTTTGTATGTTGATGCTGGCCTTGAATTGTCTTTTGTAATTGATACTGACATGTATGCCTGTGGGGGCTTAATTTGCTCGCAGACTAAGAGAGATAAAGATGTGGGATGAGCAATACGATACGCAAGAATATATATATGGAAAGCAACCCAATGATTTTTTGGCAAGCCATTATGATGCAGTCCCTAAAGGTAAGGTGTTATTACTCGCTGAAGGTGAAGGGCGCAATGCAGTATTTATGGCCAAAATGGGTTACTCAGTTACCGCTGTTGATCTATCGAATGTCGGATTAAAAAAAGCCCAACAGCTGGCGAAAGAAAATCACGTCAGCATTGAAACCATCTGTGCCGATTTAGCCTTGTTTGACCTAGGTGAAAACCAATGGGATGGCATAGTCTCTATATACTGCCACTTACCATCTCCCCTCAGGCAAGACTTATATCAGCGAATTGAACGAGCGATTAAGCCCGGGGGAGTATTTTTATTAGAGGCATATAGACCCGAGCAGTTAGCGTACAAAACAGGTGGTCCATCTGATGCCTCAATGATGATTTCAACCCACACGCTGTTGAATGAGCTGCCTCACTTTATATTTAGTCACCTTGCTGCCGTTGAAAGGGTGATTAATGAAGGGCGTAATCACCATGGACTTGGCGCAGTCGTCCAAGCGATAGGCTCGCTTAAATAATGTTAACTGTGTAGTTTAAATTAAGTGGTGTAGTACAGACGCTCTTCGCATCTTTTTTAGGCAATAAAAAAGCGCTGCTTGAAGCAACGCTTTATGTTTATAGACTAGAGATTAACTCTCCCAAAACCAGATTTGGCAGCCATTGGTTCCAGAGTTTTGTAGTGTGTGACGGTGTCTCTCAGCGTCACGCTTTTTGATGTAAGGGCCTAAAACAACCTTATACCAAACACCACTAGACCCTTTAACTTTCCGAACTTGCGCTTCAAGTCCTTGAAAAGCAATCATAGCTTTTAGCTCATTTGCCTGTGACTCTTTTCTAAAAGAGCCACACTGCATTTGATAAGGACGCTTGGGCTTAGTTGAAGCTTCTGGCAGATCAACTTCGACCTGTTTATTTTCCAGTTCTTCAAGATAAGTCCATTCTTCCTCTGGCACGGGCGGCAGTGCGTTAGGATCTTTTTTTGCACTGGCTTGCTTCGGCTTTTCAGCCACAATTGGCGCGCTTACGGGTTCATCGCTACTGCTTAAGTTCCACAGTAGGTAACCAAAGCCCGATAATCCAGCGAGTGTTATCAGTAGTACTAAAACTGGGAATCGTTTTGGTGGTGTTCCCTTTGACCCACGCTTATTGGCTTTGCCTTTGCGCGCGGGCTTTCTGTTGGCGTAGTCACGACTCGTCATGGGGTTAAGATTACATCCGCTCTAGCGTTTCAAGGCCTAGCAAGTTAAGTCCTTGCTTGAGTGTTTTCGCGGTCAATTTAGCTTGCAATAAACGGCTTTTCTTTTGCGCAGCTGTATCTGCAGCTAACACAGGGCATGCCTCGTAAAAGCTTGAGAACGCACCGGCAAGTTCAAACAAGTATGCACATAATGCATGTGGCTGACCTTTGCTAACTACACGGTTCATCACTTCACCAAACTGCGCTAACTTAGTACCCAGTTCTTTTTCTTTTTCATGCTCAAGCACAATAGTTGCATCGCTAAGGTCAACATCTTGGGCGCGTTTGAAAATACCCGCCACACGTGTGTAAGCATAAAGTAAGTACGGCGCAGTGTTACCTTCAAAGCTCAACATTTGCTCAAAGCTAAAAATGTAGTCGCTAGTACGGTTTTTCGATAAATCGGCATACTTAACAGATGCAATACCGACAACGCGAGCGATTTCAATTAGCTCTGCTTCATCCATATCAGGGTTTTTACTACGGACTAATTCTAGTGCGCGAGTATCAGCTTCTTTCAGTAGGTCAATTAACTTAACCACACCGCCAGAACGCGTTTTAAATGGACGACCATCAGCGCCGTTCATGGTGCCAAAGCCCATATGTTCGAAGCTCATTTCTTCACGGACAAAGTTAGCTGTTTTGGCCAACTTAAAGACCTGCTGGAAATGCAATGCTTGACGAAGATCGACAAAGTACAGTGCTCTATCAGCTTTTAATACATCAGAGCGGTAACGCATGGCTGCCATGTCGCTGGTTGCGTATAGGTAGCCGCCGTCAGCTTTTTGAATGATAACCGGTAACGGTTCGCCTTCTTTGTTTTTAAACTCTTCTTGGAAGACCACTTTCGCGCCGTTGCTTTCTGCGAGTAAGCCTTGCTTATCTAGGTCGGCAACAACTTGTTCTAAGTCTGCGTTGTAAGCACTTTCGCCGCGTACATCGTTACGCGTTAAACTTACACCTAAACGTTCATAAATTTCGTGACAATGGCTTAATGAAATGTCATTAAACTCACGCCATAGCTTGTTACAGTACGCATCACCTGACTGCAGTGAAACCACTAGCTTACGGGCGCGGTTGGCAAAATCTTCTGACTCATCAAAGCGTACTTTTGCAGCACGGTAGAAGTTTTCAAGATCTGAAAGCTCCATTTGAGCTTGATCGCCTTGAGCGGCACGTAGCTCTTCCATGTAGGCAAGCAGCATACCGAATTGAGTTCCCCAGTCACCGACGTGATTTTGGCGAATAACCTTGTGACCCAAAAACTCAAGTGAGCGGGTAACAGCATCACCAATAATGGTCGAACGTAGGTGACCAACATGCATCTCTTTAGCCAAGTTTGGCGATGAGTAATCAACGACAACAGTTTGAGATTGCGGTAATGCAACCCCTAAATGGTCGCTGTTAAGGGCGTCCATTAGTTGGTTGGCTAATGCGTTATCATCAATAAAGAAGTTAATAAACCCAGGACCTGCGATTTCTACCTTTTCTACATGGCTAGATGTTGGCAGGTTATCGATGATCATCTGCGCGATTTCACGTGGGTTCTTGCGAGCTGCTTTTGTTAGCATCATGGCTAAGTTGGTCGCAAAATCACCATGGCTCTTATCTTTGGTTCGGTCGACTTGAATGCGAGCTTCAAAATCAGCAGGAACAACACCTTGTTGTTTAAGGGCATTTAACGATTCAGCGAGTAAAGATTGAGTATGTGATTTCATTGGCGTTTCATCGGCATTTACAAAAAGAGAAAATAATAGGGATAACCGCCTATTTTAGCCGTTTGTTGTGTCGAATTACTATCCTCTAGCGAACTTTTTCTGCTTTAAAAGTCATTAAATCGTTTTAAAGTAGATCTTGTGGATCGCGATCTAGACTCCAGCGGCACTTTTTAGCTAACGGCAGCAGCTCTATTTGCGGTAAAGCGTGCTCAAATGCTTGCTGTAACTGATTACGGTTTTTGGTTTGGAACAACAGCTGGCGCCGATATTTGCCCGCTTTTCTGTCAAGTGGTGCAGGCATAGGACCGATCACTTCACAGTCGTCATTTTGCGGTAGCAATGCACCTATTTGGGTTAATAGCATGTCGGCATCTGCAGCGAGGTGCGCTTCTGCTCTGATCAAAATCATGTGCCAAGCTGGAGGCAATAAGGCCTGCTTGCGCTCATGTAGCTGGTTACGCGCAAATTCACCGTAGCCTTTATGCATTAACTCCCGCAGCATCGCGTTGTCACTTTGATGCGTTTGCATTAGCACAGTACCGGGTTTAGTTGCACGGCCTGCGCGGCCCGATACCTGAGTATAAAGCTGGCCAAACCGCTCTGGTGCTCTAAAGTCTGCGCTAAATAGGGCGCCATCAACATCAAGTAAACCTACGAGTGTGACGTCTGGAAAGTGGTGGCCTTTGGCTAACATTTGCGTGCCGACCAAAATTTTATATTCGCCTTTGTGAATCGAGTTCAGGTGGGCCTCTAACGAGCCTTTTCTACTGGTGGTGTCGCGATCAATACGCACAACAGGGTGGTTAGGGAACTCTTTTTCAAGAAAAGAGGCTAATTGCTCAGTACCAACACCTTGGCCTGCCAACATGGTACTGCCACATTGGTGGCATTGTTTGGGGATCGCATATTGATTACTGCAATGGTGGCAGCGAATTTCACCTAGGGCTTGGTGCACAGTAAAAAAGGCATCGCAGCGATCACACTCATGTAAATGGCCGCATTCATGACAGATTAATGCAGGGGCAAATCCACGCCGGTTTAAAAACAGAATAACCTGATTACCGGCATCGAGGTGAATGCGCATTTCATTTAATAAGGCGTGTGACATTCCGCTGCGCAGTGGCTGGTTACGGATATCGACAATCCCTTGGCGCACCTTTTCGGCGACGCCAGCTCGTTGGCCTAAGTGCAAGTGTTGGTAGCGGCCGCTCAGCGCATTTTGTAAGGTTTCAAGTGATGGGGTGGCGGTGCCTAATAATACGGGGATATCTTCTAGGTGACCGCGCATTACCGCTAGATCACGTGCGTGGTAACCCACACCTTCTTGTTGTTTAAAGCTGGAGTCGTGCTCTTCATCTAAAATAATGACGCCAGGGTATGCCATCGGGGTAAACAGCGCTGAACGAGTGCCAATAATAATGGCGGCTTCGCCTGTTTTGGCGTTACGCCATGCATCTAACCGTTGGTTGTCGGTGAGCCCTGAATGAATTACCGCAACTTTGACATTAAAACGGCGCCTAAACCGGTTAATGGTTTGTGGGGTTAACCCTATTTCTGGCACCAGCACTAATGCTTGTTTACCTTGTTTTAATATGGTTTCTAATAACGCTAAGTAGACTTCGGTTTTCCCTGAGCCTGTCACGCCTTCTAGCAAGGTGCAGTGATAGTTTTTATGCTGGGTTAGAGTTGCTACTGCAATGGCCTGTTCTGGATTTAGTCGGTGTGGCTCTTCTGTCATTTCAAGTTCAGTACGCCAACTTAAATTGATAGTGCCAACCCGTGATTTTTTGCTTATCCAGCCTTTATCATCAAGAGCTTTTAAGGCGGTTTTACTGAGCTCCATTGTGGTAATTTCGTGCTGCTCTAAGTCGCGTTCAGCGAGTGCGCTAAAGAGTTTGCGTTGTGCTGGTGCACGGTTGAGTTGATTAATGTCTGCAGCGCGGCCGTCTTGGGTTAATGACCAATAAAACACTTGTGCCGCTTTAGACTCAGCGCCTTTGCGCAGCGCGACAGGAATTGCTTGCGATAACATTTGCCCTAAGCTACAAAAGTAATATCTTGCAGCCCAAGCAGTTAATTTATAGAGTGAATCAGGTAGTAATGGGCTCTCGTCCAAAATGCTGATGACCGGTTTTATTTGCTTTGGTGTTAAGCTGCAAGTATCCGTTATAGCCGTAATGAGACCTATCAGCTGCTGACGGCCAAACGGCACTTGCACGCGCATGCCTTTTTGAGGAACTATCACGATATGGTCTGGAACTTGGTAACTAAAGGTTTGCCGCATTGGAACTGGCAGTGCGACCTCAACAAACAAAGGCATAAAACTCTATTTCGGTAGGAGATAAGCTCTTAGTGTACCGAGGCCGGTCTTTGAGAGCCAGTTAGATTTTACTTATTATTCCGGATTAAATGCTAAGCCCAAGGCTTAATAAAGGAAGTGATGAAAAGAATAATATTAGCATTAACATCGTTAATGCTGCTCAGTGCAGCTGCCAGTGCTGAAGTGTCACATGTCAGTATCCATAAAAGGTTGTTTGAATTAGGTGAGGCGGCAAAGGTTGAGGTTAATATTGTATCAAGCCACCATCAACCTAAAAAAGTACAGTTTTTGTTAAGGCAATCGAGTGGTGAAGTAAGGTTAGCGTCAACGCCCGTAACCCCGTTTATGCGCTTGGTGACGAGTGTTGATACCGTGGTGGATAAAAATGCAGTATTGGTTGTGCGTGAGCACCGTATAAACCGCTGGCGTGAAGTGGCGTTACTCAACTTATTTAGCGATAACACTGCCGAGATAACGACTAACCGAATTAGCCTACCAGACGATAACAACTTAGCTTACGCCGATAACGTTGCGGTAATGAACAGTCGTGCTAAAGCTGCAGGTATGACTCAGCTTAATTTGTCGACGGCAGAGCCGGTAGTCGCATCGCAGTGCATGATTGCATTTAACGGCCGTGAGACATTATGGCGCATCGGTGTACGCCAGGCTACAATATGGAATATGAACACATTTGGCACTATATTGGCTATTTTTGAGACCAACCCAAATGCCTTCAACCATGGAAGTATTAACGGTTTAAGAGCTAACGCTCAGTTAAAGTGTCCGACTAAGGCAACACTTGAAAAATATGCCGATGCCGCCGCTGCTGAAAAGCAATTTGATGCAACCCGCTAACCTTGGACCGTAGGTAAAATGAACGCCTTTTTCCATGGGGCACATTTTCAACTTAATTCATAGCAGCGTGGCTTGTATCTGTTGATTAGATGCTGTACTATCCTGCGTCCTAAATATCTATTAACTGCATGTGGTGTCCGACTTCGGGTTGGAAGAGCGACATGGCCTTAAACTTGAGGTAATTCCAATGAAACCAGGCATTCATCCTGATTACGCAGAAATCACTGCAACTTGTACTTGTGGCAACATCATCAAAATCAACTCTACTGTAGGTAAAGACTTACACTTAGACGTTTGTGGTGCATGTCACCCGTTCTACACTGGTACACAGAAAGTTGTGGATACTGGCGGTCGTATCGATAAGTTCAACAAGCGCTTTGGTGCACTTGGTAAGAAGTAATCATACTTCTACACTGAATTTAAAAAAGGCGCCTTTTGGCGCCTTTTTGCTTTCTTGGATTTAACGTTCAAAGGTGGTCACTGACTAAAATTGTTAATTTATGTGAAAATAATGAGGTGAAACACACAATTACGGTAAGAATGTTGAATACGACCACTAAAAGTGTCATAGAAGGGCTTTATTTTTAATGAATGGTTAATATAAGTTGGAGCTTCATTTGAACAAGGTCTTTTGTTTATCCCTTTTTTTATCTCTGTTTTTATCTGTTTTTAGTGCTAATGCTAAAAATGCCCCTGTCGTTTTACTCTCTATAGATGGTTTTTCAGTTAAGTATATTGAGCAATATAAGCCAAAAACATTAACTAAACTGACTCAGCAAGGGTTATCTAGTGAGGGGTTAGTGCCGGTATTCCCTTCTAAAACGTTCCCGAATCATTTGTCTATTGTTACTGGTAAGTACCCAAGTGAGCACGGAATTATTCACAATAGCTTTTATCGAAGAGACATCAAAAAAGGCTATACATTAGGGGCGGGTAGAGATGATGCTACTTGGCTAAAAGCTGAACCTATTTGGGTAACTGCTGAAAAGCAGGGTGTTACATCGGCTAGCTACTTTTGGCCTGAGTCAGAAGCTGATTATGATCACGTTGCACCGACTTACCGATACGCTTTTGATGATTCAACCCCAAATGAAGCGCGTTTAGCGCAAATTGTTACATGGTTAAACTTACCGGAAGCGCAACGACCTCAGTTTATTACTAGTTACTTTTCAATTGTTGACTCAGCAGGACATACTTTTGGTCCAAACTCGGTTGAAACTGCGGAATCAATAGAAAAAGTCGACACCATTATTGGCGATTTTTTAGCTGAACTAGAAAGACAGAATATAGCGATTAACCTAATTATCGTATCTGATCATGGCATGCTTGAAATCAATAACGACAGTATTATTGCGATGGATAGCTTGTCATTGTCAACAGACATCGACACTGTGATTAATGGCCAAACTCAGCTATATATTTATGAAGAAGACGCCGCCACGATTGATGCTACAGTTAACCAGCTAAAGCAAAAAAGTAAAGGGCGTTTTGAAGTGTATAAGAATGGTCAATACCCTGAAAATTGGCACTTAAACTTTGTCGACGAGCGTATCCCTGACTTTGTAGCAGCAGCCAAGCCGCCTTACACATTTAGCAGTAAGCACTCTACAGGTAAAGGTACGCACGGTTATAACCCTACTGGTATTGAAGGGTTATCTGGCATTTTTATCGCTAAAGGGCCCGATATAAAAAATGGTCGTGTAGCTGAGTTTGAAAATATTCATGTTCATGCCTTTATGTTGGGGCTACTTGATTTGCCTGAAAGCAAAATTTCAACCTTAAGCCCACTTATGCCTTATATGGCACAGCACGCGCACTAAAACTGATTCAACTTATTGGGTCACCGATAGGGTGGCTCAATAACTTCATTAATGTTTTTAAATAGCAACTCGCTTTACCTCGCATATCTATTAGGTTTAAACAGCCTATACGTCCAAATCCATTCGAAATTCCCTCACACTGTTGCTATAAAGTTAGAGAGCTTTGCTCTGTTGGCTTGTCATTGGTGGTGATAACCATACCTTTAATCGAGATAGCTGTTTTTAGGTAAAATGAAATAAAAAGTCATGTATTTAGCCTTTAAACTATAACAAAGACGTCTTTGATAGTAGCTTACTAATGTATTGGTAATTTAATTTACATTTATACCGTCTAATTGCCGTAAAGCACCGTTATTCATGTGTAATAGTGTTTTTTTATTACATTTAAAATGGTTGAATATAGTCGTTTTTGCCAAGGTTAAGCTTCTAAAAAAGCAGTTTGAAATAATATATAGCGATAAAGTCGATATTTCGAAAGAACTTATTTGAAATACGCTATTATTCAAGTATCTTATTGTCTATCAGCTTGCTGTTTGCTTGGGTTGAGCTTTGCTACATTATAGAGCTGCATCAAACGAGCATGACTACACTGTAAGTATGCAGTTTAGCTGTCGACCTTTCGCTTTGGATTATAATTAGTCGCACTCAGGATTAGAAAAATGGCCGATCTTCGTCAACAAGCCCTCGATTATCATGAATTTCCCGTACCAGGTAAAACAGCAGTTTGCCTAACCAAGCCCGCAGAATCTAGCATGGATCTCGCTCTAGCATATAGCCCTGGAGTGGCCGAACCTGTGCGTGAAATTTCAGCCGATCCTGAAAACGCTTACCGTTTTACTGGTAAGGGTAATACCGTGGCTGTGATTTCAAACGGTACTGCTATTCTTGGTTTAGGTAACTTAGGGCCTCTGGCTTCTAAGCCTGTAATGGAAGGTAAAGCGCTATTATTTAAGCACTTTGCTAACATTGATGCGACAGATATTGAGGTTAAACACAGAACGTCGGAAGAGTTTATTAATACGGTTGAAGCGATAGCTGATACGTTCGGCGGTATTAACCTTGAAGATATTAAAGCGCCTGAGTGTTTTGAAATTGAAAAAGCCTTGATTGAACGTTGCAACGTACCGGTTTTTCATGATGATCAACATGGTACCGCTATTGTGACTGCCGCTGGCATGATCAACGCATTAGAAATTCAAGGTAAGGCGATTGAAGACGCAGTATTTGTATGCTTAGGTGCAGGCGCAGCAGCTATTGCTTGTATGACCATGATTGTAAAATGTGGCGCACAACGCGAAAACATTTACATGCTTGATAGAAAAGGCGTTATCCACACTCGCCGTGAAGATATCAATGAATACAAAGCATTGTTTGCTAACAATACAGATAAACGAACCCTGCAAGATGTGATTAAAGGTGCTGATGCATTCTTAGGCTTATCTGGCCCAGATCTGTTAACTGCAGAAGACATCGCGTTAATGGCTGATAAACCAGTTATTTTTGCTTGTTCAAATCCAGATCCTGAAATTAAGCCAGAAATAGCGCATGCTGTACGTCAAGATTTGATTATGGGTACCGGCCGTAGCGACTATCCAAACCAAGTGAATAACGTATTGTGTTTCCCTTTCATTTTCCGTGGCGCTCTAGATGTGCGTGCATCGCAGATTAATGATGAAATGAAAGTGGCTGCAGTACATGCTATTGCCCATTTAGCAAAAGAAACCGTTCCGGCCTCTGTACTTGCGGCATATCCAGATGTAAGTGAGCTTAAGTTTGGTGCTAAGTACGTTATTCCAAAACCGATGGACCCTCGATTACTTCCTAATGTCGCTAAAGCGGTAGCGCTAGCAGCGATTAAATCGGGTGTTGCTAAGATCACTACATTACCAGTAGGTTACATGGAATCTTAATCGCATAAGCGGTTTATATTGATAAAGGGGCTTAGGCCCCTTTTTTGTTTCTGCTGTTTTACTTTGCCTTTTATTAAAGGCTGTTTAATAATCAACTCAAACCTTTATTGGCTGAAAAACCTCCACACAGTATAAGATCCTGCAGGAAGCGGACGTATGATATTGACACGAATTCTTACCAAGAAACTCACTAGTTTTTGGCTGATGTCATTAGTTGGTGTTGCCTCTATTTGTGCTCTTACAGCGATGCTGAGTTTTGTGCAGCTGACTTATACTTTCCAGCAAAACAAAGTGCATGAACTGGAACAAATGTTACAGCAGCAGTTTTCAGTCGCCCAGACTGACCATACCTGGCAACTCAATGACTGGTTACCCCCGATATTGCAGGCATTTAAAGCTAAATCATTAGTGCTGAAAAAGGATGGACAGATAGTTTTTCAGTTTGGCTCGCTTAACCATGCCGCAGCTAACGTGCGTTATAACAGTGAGCTCGAAAATGGTTTATCGATGGAGTTGGTCTTGCCGCCTCCTTTTAATAAGCACCAAGTGGGCGTTTATGAAGGCTTAATTGTGTGTATTGGCACTCTTGCCATTATGCTGTTTGTACGTTTTGGTATTAAGTGGTTAACTTATCAATTGCGTGGCATAGAGCATCTCGCACACCGTTCAAACTTAATCTTAACTGGTAACCGAGATGAAGCATTAGCTACGAAAGGTGACGGCCGCCCTCGGTTGATCAATCGCGCGCTAAGCCTTTTACTGCAAGAGCTACATGATACAAATAAAGATCGTGCTCGCTTTGATCAGTTTATCCGTTCAAATACGTTTTTAGACGCAACAACAGGGGTTGGTAATCGTCTGTTTCTGAAAAATCGCTTAGATGCATTAAGCGATCGCTCAGGCATGATCACGCCCGGCGTTTTGTATTTGTTTGAGATGGAAGATCTCGATTTATTAAGTAAAGAGGTTGGCGAGCCGTTGGTCGATGAAATGCTGTCACAAATTATTGCAACCATTAATCAGCTGTTGGCAGGCCAAGCTAACAGTATTTTTTCGCGCCGTTCTTACAATCAATTTGCGGTTGTTGTACCACAAGTATCACAGAAAGAAGCCGATAAAATTGCCGCAAAACTACTAAGAGTAAGTCTTAGCCAAATCAATAGCCTACTTGAAATACCAGATGATTTTATTCATTTTGGTGGCGCTTACTTTGAAGTGGGTGATGACAAAGAAAGCTTGGTCGAAGAGGCGGAGCAGGCTTTGCGTACAGCGCAATTCCAAGGTGACAGTAGTTGGTTTATGTATGATAAAGGCGCCGCAGCAGGGGCATTATCAAAAGGCTCTGTACGCTGGCGCAGCTTTTTAGAAAATGTACTGGTGAGTAAGCGGGTGTTTTTATTTTCGCAACCTGTGGTCGACACTGACTCTAATGCTCATCACCAAGAGCTTTCGTGCCGCCTGCGCGACACTCAAGGTAACTTAGTAAGAGCCACGTTATTTATGCCGATGGCCATTAAGTGTGGTTTAACCCCGCAATTAGAGCGGCAAGCGGTCGAGATGTTGTTATTTGACGTGCTACCAAAGCAATATGATACGAGTTTATCGTTCAGTATTAATTTGAGTTTAGACACATTAACGAGCCGGGCTTTTGTACGTTGGTTGCAAACGACGTTATTAGAATATCGACATTTAGTTCCACGAATTATTTTTGAAATTAATGAAAGTATCTTAGTGAATAATCAAACGGTATTAGCTGAGCCGTTGGACATGATGAATAAGATGGGCGCGAGTATTTGTGTCGATAAAGTAGGTCAGCAAGTTGTCAGTACCGAATATATCCAACATTATCCGATTTCATTAATCAAATTGCACCGTTCTATTGTCAGCCAAATACATTTACGAGCAGAGAATCAACTTTTTATACGTAGTCTTATCGCAGGATTATATCGTCCTGACGTTCAAATTTGCGCTGAGGGAGTAGAATTGTTTGAAGAATGGCAAACTTTACAGATTTTAGGCGTCAGCGCCGGGCAAGGAAGCTTCTTTAGCGAACCGGTGGAGGAGATTTAACCGTTTTTTTCATTCAAAAGCATGATGAACAAATGGTTTCTATCATATTTACGTATAATATTATGGCATTAGTAGTTACACTAATGACATAAGAAGACTATTGTTCTAACCTTAAAATTAGTACCGATAGAGTTCTGCAAAAATAAGCCGAAACAAATAGTTCGACCTGTTTAAGGCTTTTGAGTACAAAGCGACAGTTTTTGAGGCATGGATGAATGGAAGCAAGCTGGTTAAATAAACTCCAATTTTGGCGTAAATCGACTCTTAAAACTGAGTTAGGTTTGTATATATGCGCCGAAAAAATATTGGTCTATCAAGCTGCGACTGAACATTGTGCAGAACAATTCTCTAGCTACTCCTTTGATAAAATGGACTGGACGAGTGCATTTGAGCAGATTGTCAAAGCACTGGGTACCGCTAAAGTTCATATCGTTTTATCGGCAGATTTTTATCAACTCATTTTGGTTGATAAACCCAATGTTGAACCCGAAGACATTAGTGCGGCTCTACTGTGGTCAGTTAAAGATCTAGTGAGTCAGCCTGTGTCTGATATCCACCTCGATTTTTTTGAATCTTCCAAGCAAACCACAAATAAACTCAATGTTGTCGTCACTGAAAAAAAGCAGTTAGTGAGCTTGTTTACAGCCGCCAGAGATGTTGGCATCGACATTTGCGGTGTCACGATTGAAGAGATGGCCATAACCAATCTATTTAGTGATAACCAAGCTAGGTTGATCTTAAGTCATTGTGTGGACGGAGAGATGCTGCTCGCCGTTGTAAAAAATGGTGAATTATTCATGCAGCGCAGAGTCAGGGGTTTTACCCAGCTACAAAGTGTTGCTGCTGAAGAACTGGCTTTTGGTCTAGCAGATAACTTAAGTCTAGAGATCCAGCGGTCAATGGATTATTTCGAAAGCCAATTACGTGAAGCGCCTGTTGTGTCAATCGACTTATTAATGGTGGGCGCGCGCGACAAACTGGCCGAATTAATTAGCGAAAACTTCAATCAGGAAGTGACCCCTTACCAAGCTGAATCTGTCGAGGCTATTTACTCGCAAATGGCGTTGGCTGAATTTTCTCGAGGTGATGCAGCATGAAGTTAAGGGTTAACCTCTACTCCGAATCACTATTTCCCGCTAAGTTACGTTTATCTTTCTTAAGATTGACTCAAACGTTGGCGGGGATTGTTGCAGTATTAATTATTGGCATTGCACTGGCATATACCTTGGTATCAAACCTTGAAGCTGACAAGGCTAAATTACAACAAACAAAAAATGCATTAAATAGTCAAAAGGCGCAGCTTGAAGCCGAAATATCAAAAAGGAAGCCTAGTGCAGCTCTAGTGGCTGAAGTTGAGTTAAAAGCCCAACAACTGGAGCTGAAACAATTGCTGATGGGTAAATTAAGCAAACAAGAGGCGCTTACCAGCTTTGGCTATTCTCCATTATTAACTGATTTAGCCAGTGTCGCTGATAGTAGCCTTTGGTTGAACCGCATTCAGGTTGTTGAAAATAGCTATATTTTTGAGGGTTACACGACTAATCCACAAAGTGTGCCTAACTGGATTGATAGATTGAAGACAACCACAACCTTAAAAGGTCATGCTTTTGCCTCAATGACCATGAACCTCGGTGCTGATCAGCCACTTGCTTTTAAACTTACTAGTAATGAAGAAGTCGCGACCAAGCAAGCGGAGGCTAGCCAATGAAGCAGCAATGGACAGCAACAGCCGCCAAGTTTGATGCACTGAGTCAACGCGAAAGAGTAATGGTTGCCGCCGCAGCCGTTATTGTCATCGGCATGCTACTGTATTTGCCGCTTGAGTCTTTATTTACCAAGCATACTCAATTAAGTCAGCAAGTCAGCTCGATTAAAAATGAAAACAGTGTATCGGAACAACAAATAGCGCTGTATCAACAGAGCTTGGCAACCGATCCCGATATCGAATATAGCCAGCGGCTTGGCAATATTGAACAACAGATAAAACAGATTGATGAAGCATTATCATTTGAAATGGTTGATATGGTGCCGGCTGATCATATGCCGACCCTGTTAGCGGGACTTCTGTCTAACGTGAAAGGGCTAAAGTTAACCGCATTTGACTCTATTGCTCCCTCGCCAATGTTAGAGGTCGGGGAAGATAATAAGATGAATCTGTATAGCCATGGAATCAAGCTTCAATTTAGCGGTGATTACTTTTCAGTATTGCGTTTTGTTGAAGCGGTCGAAAGTATGCCAAATAAGCTCTATTGGCGCAGTATGGACTACAAAGTGGATGTCTACCCTAAAGCTGAAATTACTTTAGAGCTCTACACCATCAGTATTAATAAGGACTTTATCAGTGTTGCTAAAACCAATTAATGGGTTATTGCTCGTCATCTGCAGCACTTTTTGCATTAGCGCAAGTGCAGCGAGTTTACGCGACCCGACCCTACCAGGTTCGGGCGTCATTGTGGCGAGTAACAGCGCGGCAAGTGTCAGTAAAACAATGACGTTAAATAGCGTTGTGGTGAAACACAATAGTGCTTTTGCCGTGATCAATGGTCAAATTTATAAGCAGGGTCAGCGAGTGAATGGGGTGAAAATCATGAAAATTGATGAAGACACTGTGTCGCTAGCGGATGGCCGTAAACTGAAAATGTTCGAAGCAATTATCGAGATTAAGGGACAATAAATACATGCGTTCATTACACTATATCACCCCTTTACTTACATTATTGCTGGTGGCCTGCCAATCTGTAGACAGACCCAACCCTGCAGAGTCAAAGCAGGTTCTTGCTGAATCACTCAGCAGTGCAGCGGCTGAAACTGCGCCGGTTGCGCCACCTCCAGCAATAATGCCTGATGATGTGCAGCAAGAGCTCGCATCTGGCAGTTTGTTATCAGGTTTTAATGGTTCGCAGCGTCCAGAACGCCGTTTTGATGTATCGGCAAATGACGTTGATGCAAAGGTGTTTTTCCCAAGTCTTGTACAAGACACTCCTTTAAGTGTTGCAGTGCACCCTGATGTTTCAGGTAAAGTGTCGCTTTCGTTAAAGGGGGTCACTCTCCAAGAAGCGCTGCAAGTTGTTGAAGATATTTACGGTTACGAGGTCAGCCGCCAAGGACGTATTTTACGTATCTTCCCAGCAGGTATGCGCACTGAAACGTTCGCACTGAATTATTTATATATGGAGCGCCAAGGCTTGTCATTAACTTCGGTTAACTCTGGCCGGATTTCGGACGAAAATGACAGCTCAAGTAGCGATAGCAGTTCGAGCAGCTCGAGTAGTTCAAGCAGTGATTCAAGTAGTGATAATGGCGAACAAACTAACGGTACGTTTATCCGTTCAAGTACAGAGTCTGATTTCTGGGGCGAGTTAGCTGGAACCTTAGTTTCGATTATTGGCGGTAAAGACAATGGTCGTGAAGTTGTTGTGTCACCACAAGCAGGGCTTGTTACCGTTCGTGCATTTCCTAATGAAATTAGACAAGTACGTGAATTTATAAAAACAGCAGAAACGCACTTGCAACGTCAAGTGATTATCGAAGCTAAAGTGCTTGAAGTTACCCTGTCAGATGGCTATCAGCAAGGTATCCACTGGGAAAGCGTATTGGGCCACGCAGGCGATACCGATATTAGTTTTGGCACCACTGAACCTGCCGGGCTAAGCGACGCAATTACAGGTGTATTAGGTGGCGTTGCTAACATTCAGCTAACGGGGTCAGACTTTAGTACCATGATTAGCTTGCTCAGTACTCAAGGTGATGTTGATGTGCTGTCGAGCCCTCGAGTGACGGCGTCAAACAATCAAAAAGCGGTGATTAAAGTTGGGACTGACGAGTACTTTGTGACTGATGTGTCTTCAACCACAGTTACAGGTACCGCTTCTGTTACCACTCCAGAGGTTGAGCTAACGCCATTCTTCTCTGGTATCGCGCTTGATGTTACGCCGCAAATTGATGGTGAAGGTAATGTTATTTTGCATATTCACCCATCAGTAATTGATATTGATGAGCAAACAAAAACCATTCAAATTTCGGGAAGTACTTTAGAGCTGCCGCTAGCGCAGAGCGAAATTAGAGAGTCCGATACTGTCATAAAAGCCGCAAGTGGCGAGGTGGTCGTTATTGGTGGTTTGATGAAAAGCGAGATTATTGAGCTTGTTTCTAGGGTCCCATTTTTAGGTGATATTCCATACTTAGGTGAAGCGTTTACCAACCGAGCTAACTCTACTGTAAAAACGGAATTAGTCATTTTGCTTAAGCCAGTTGTTGTGGGAACTAATACATGGCAAAACGAGCTAAAACGCTCTCAAGAGTTGCTCAACCGCTGGTACCCAGAGGGGGAGTAATCATTGTATCTAAAGCATTTTAGGTTAACTGAGCCGCCATATTCGCTAACACCTAATACAGAGTTTTTCTTCGGCTTAGCACCACACGTAGAAGCCTTGCAAGTGCTGCAAACTACGTTACAAACCGGAGAAGGCTTTATTAAGGTAACTGGCGAAGTCGGTACCGGAAAAACCTTAATATGCCGCAAACTCATTAATGAGTTACCAGAGCGGTATTATTGTGCTTATTTACCTAATCCGTACTTATCGCCCGATGAGCTGCGTTGGGCTGTGGCAATGGAGCTTGGCTTAAAACATTCGAGTTCGATTGGGCAGCAGCAATTATCGGGGCTGATTCAACAACAGCTGATGGCACTAAGTGCATATGGCCATTCAATTATTTTAGTCTTAGATGAAGCTCAAGCTTTACCTGATGACAGTTTAGAAGCACTGCGACTGTTCACCAACTTAGAGACCGAGAGCCGTAAACTGTTGCAAGTAGTGTTGTTTGCCCAGCCAGAGCTGGATGAGAGATTGGCTCTGAATAAGTTTAGGCAGCTTAGGCAGAGGATCACTTTTAGCTACCGCCTTCGGCCTCTTACGCTAGAGGAGTCTACTGCTTATATACAACACCGTTTAAAAGTGGCAGGTAGTGAAGGAAGTGCGCTTTTTACACCGACTAATGCTAAACGCTTAGCTAAAGCAGCCCATGGCGTGCCTAGATTGCTCAATATTTTATGTCACAAAGCGCTGCTTGTTTGCTTTGGTGAAGGTAGGACTCAAGTGACAAAGCAGCATGTTGATGCTGCTGTTGCAGATACCGATGATGCTTTACCCGTTAGAAATACCGTATTGCGCTGGAGCTTAGGCGTTGCATTATTAACAAGTATGTCATTAGCGGCATTGTATTGGGTTAAAGGAGGTGTTGTATGAGCGTGATAAACAAAATGCTCAAAGATTTAGACAAACGACAACAGCCTCATGGAATTGAAAGAATAGAAACCACACAAGGCATGATTCTTCCTGAGCAGAAGTCCAAACTGCCAATGTTAGCCGCCAGTGTATTGTCGCTTATCGTGGGGGGCTTAATTGTATTTTTTGTTAGTAACCCTAAAAGTTTCAGTTTGCACGAGAGCGCTGATACTACCCAGCAAAAAAGCACTAACGCTACGGTAAGTACACCACAAGCTCAGCCTGCTAGTAAAGCTCAAGAAGCGCAGGCGGGCTCAGGACAAGACGGTCAAAATGACAACGTGACGCAGATTAATCATCAGCGAAATACTGTTGTCGATAATAATGTTGCTGCTGAGCCGGTACAGCAAGTACCCGTTGCGGTTACGCAGGGCGGCCAAGCTAAGCCAGCAGTAGAGCCTGCTCCTGAGCCGCACGTAACTAATAAGGTGGCGGTAAAAGAGGTTAAGTTAACTCCCAAGCAATTGGCTCTTAAGCAAATGATTTTGGCACACGATGCTAAACATGCTGGCTTGCCTGATGAAGCGTTAGCTTATTACGAAGCGGCGCTGGCATATAACCCAGCTTTACACCAAGCACGCAGACAGATTGCTTCGCTATATTATGGTCAAAACAAGCTTTCAGAAGCAGAGCATATTTTAAAACAGGGGCAATTGTTGTTTCCTCAAGAGTATGAGTTTTATTTACTCTTAGCACGGATTCAGCAAGCCTTGGGCGATAACCAACAAGCCTTATTAAGTTTGAAAAAAATTCCAGACAGTAGTGACATAGCAATACAAAAGTGGCAGCAGCAAAGCGAACTTGCACAAAAAGAGCAAGATTTTCCCACGGTAGAGAATAGCTTTAGATTATTAGCGCAAGCTGAGCCTAACCGTGGTCGCTGGTGGTTGGGGCTAGGTTATGCACTCGATTCTCAGAAAAATTATACCGAAGCGAATGAAGCGTATCAGCAAGCCTTGGCGCAAGGAGATCTCTCTTCTAAGGCGCAAGCTTATGTCGATAATCGATTAGTGCAGTTAGGAGCATTTCAGTGAAACCTAAGTTAAAAATGCGTTTAGGTGATCTTCTCGTTCAAGAGCACATTATTACCGATGATCAGCTTGGGCAAGCCCTCAGTGAGCAACGTAATAGCGGCAAAAAGCTGGGGCGTACCCTAATTGATTTATCCTGCATTACTGAGCAACAGTTACTGCATTTTTTGTCTCAGCAGCTAAATATTCCGTTTTTAGATATCAGTAAACGCGCTATTTCACCTAAGGTGGTAGGGTTATTACCTGAGGTGCAAGCGCGCCGCTACCGCGCGTTAGTGGTTGAAGATAATGGTGGCTCGGTTGTGGTCGCGATGAGCGATCCCGCTGATCTACAAGCCATGGATATACTCGAAGGCCTACTGGAACCTAAGACGATATCTATAGCCGTTGTTACTGAAAATCAGCTACTTGATGCATTTGATAACCTTTACCGGCGTACAGACGAAATTGCCGAAATAGCTGGCATGCTTGAAGAAGAGTACGCCGCTGATGAAATGTTTGACCTTGCCAGCTTAACTGACAGCGACAGTGATAACGACACCACCGTAGTTAAGCTTTTGCAGTCAATATTTGAAGATGCAGTGCAAATGCGCGCCTCAGATATCCACATTGAGCCGGGTGAAAATGCACTACGGATTAGGCAGCGTATTGATGGGCAGTTACATGAAAATATTTTGCCTGAAGTCAATATCGCCGGCGCTTTAGTGCTGCGTTTAAAGCTAATGGCAGGGCTAGATATATCAGAAAAACGTTTGCCACAAGATGGCCGTTTTCATATCCAGATCAAAGGCCATGAGATAGATGTACGTATGTCGACGATGCCCATTTTTCATGGTGAATCTGTTGTAATGCGTTTGCTTGACCAATCGGCTGGGCTGTTAACCTTAAATGAAACCGGTATGCCTGCTGACATGCTGACTCGAGTTAGAAAGCAAATCAGTCGTCCCCACGGTATGTTGTTGGTCACGGGGCCTACGGGTAGCGGTAAAACTACAACTTTATACGGCGTTTTGAGCGAGCTAAATACACCCGACCGTAAAATAATCACCGTTGAAGACCCAGTCGAGTTTCAGCTACCTCGTATCAACCAGGTGCAGGTGAACCATAAAATTGGTCTCGACTTTTCTAATGTACTTCGAACCACATTGCGCCAAGATCCCGACATTATCATGGTGGGGGAGATGCGTGACCAAGAAACCGTAGAAATTGGTTTACGTGGTGCATTAACAGGTCACTTTGTCTTGTCGACTTTGCATACAAACGATGCTGTTACCAGTGCTTTAAGGCTTTTAGACATGGGGGCTGCGGCTTATTTAGTGGCTAGCGCGTTAAGAGTGATTATTGCGCAGCGATTGGTGCGCCGAGTTTGCTCCAATTGCACAACTGATTATACTCTAACATTGCAAGATCAAGCTTGGCTTGCCAGTGTTAGTAAAATTGACTTATCGACCGCTACGTTCAAAATTGGTACCGGCTGCCAAAGCTGTAACGGCAGTGGTTATCGTGGGCGGATCGGTGTATTTGAAATACTTGAGCTCGATGAGCCGATGATCGAAGCTATGCGTACGGGTAACCCGCAAGACTTTACCCGTGCAGCTTATAACAGTCCAAACTTTACCCCGTTAGCAGACTCCGCATTGGACTACCTAGCTAAAGGTATGACGACCATTGAAGAGGTGGCTAAACTTGTTGAAGACGCAAGTGACAACCGACTCAATGTTGCTGAGGGTTAGTGATGCAGTCTTATCAGTATCGAGGCCGAAGTGCCCAAGGAGAGCAGGTCAAAGGGCTACTAGAAGCGAGCTCCGAGAGTGCGGCGGCTGATCAGTTAATGTCGCGCGGCATTATTCCGCTTGAGCTGGTGCTAGCCAAAGAGGTCAAAGAGTTTGACTTGAAGGCTTTTTTCAAAAGTAAGGTGGCACTTGAAGAGCTTCAAATATTTAGCCGCCAAATGTATTCGTTAACACGTTCTGGTATTCCTATTTTACGGGCTATTGCAGGTTTGTCAGAGACAACGCATTCGCAACGTATGAAAGATGCACTTAATGATATTTCAGAGCAGTTAACCTCTGGGCGTCCACTTTCATCTGCAATGAATCAGCATCCAGATGTATTTGATGCGCTATTTGTGTCCATGATCCATGTCGGAGAAAATACTGGGCGGCTAGAAGATGCATTTATGCAATTGTCGGGTTATATCGAGCGTGAGCAGGAAACCCGTCGCCGTATTAAAGCGGCAATGCGTTATCCGATATTTGTGATTATCGCCATCGGCATCGCATTAGTGATCCTTAATATCATGGTGATCCCTAAGTTTGCCGAAATGTTTTCACGCTTTGGAGCTGATCTGCCATGGGCCACCAAAATACTGATAAATACATCCAGCTTGTTCGTTAACTATTGGCTATTAATGCTGGTGACTTTAATCGGGGTTATTGTGGGGATCCGTTATTGGCATAGCACCAGCAAAGGTGAGCGACAGTGGGATCGCTGGAAACTGAATATTCCAGCGGTAGGCAGTATTATTGAACGCTCAACGTTGTCTCGATATTGCCGTAGTTTTTCAATGATGCTCAGTGCCGGAGTGCCAATGACGCAAGCATTAAGCTTGGTGGCCGATGCCGTCGATAACGCTTATATGCATGATCGTATTGTTGCTATGCGGCGCGGAATAGAGTCTGGTGACTCGATGCTCAGGGTGCACAATAGCAGTCAATTATTTACCCCGTTAGTGTTGCAAATGGTGGCGGTTGGTGAAGAAACGGGCCAAATAGATCAGTTGCTTAATGATGCTGCTGACTTTTATGAAGGCGAAGTTGACTACGACCTTAAAAATTTAACCGCAAAGCTAGAGCCAATACTGATTGGGTTTGTGGCTTGTATCGTACTCGTTCTAGCACTGGGGATTTACTTGCCAATGTGGGATATGCTCAATGTGGTTAAAGGTGGCAACTAATGCAACCAAAGAGACCTAATAGTGCTTAGTCAACAAAAGTCAGATAGTGAACTTTTAACTCTAATAAAGAGGATATTTGCGTTAGTTATACTATTGTTAATATTGTTTTATTTGGCTTTTGGGTACTTTGGCAGTTTAAAGCAGGTGAGCCAGCAAAGCTTTAATGATGAGCATAATAGGTTGCTCAATATACTGGGTGTTATACGTTCACAATGGCAGTTACAAGGCAGGCCACAAAAGCTTAAGCTGGACTGGCATAGTGAATTAAACAGCAACAATAACGTTATCGGTTATGTTGCGATGGCTGATGGTGGTTGGCCGATCCCTGACCAGCAAAATGTAAAGGGTTGTAGTCAATTAATTGATGAGTTGTTGGGTACTGGTTACTCCGAAACGTTAAGTATTGACTATAACTTTAACACCGGAGTCTGTCGTTACATGGGGACTCACGGAAGCAGTATCAGCTATCAAACGACCTCTGGGCGGGTCATATTTGTGACGGAAAGCCATTAAATAGTGAAAGAAGCTGTTTTGCTGTTTTCGCCTTACTGGTAGAATAAGCATAAAACCAAAGGGAATATAAGATGATTAAACGGTACCAAAAAGGCTTCTCTCTTATAGAGTTAGTTATAGTTATTGTGATTTTAGGTTTACTTGCTGCAACGGCAATACCACGGTTTTTGAATGTAACTGAAGACGCAGAAGACGCCAGTGTTGAAGGTGTCGCAGGTGGGCTAGCTACAGCCGTTAGTTTTGTTCGTTCGCAATGGGAAGTTGATGGGCGACGTAATAATAATGTTGTATTAGATGGTACGCGAGTGCAATTAGATACTCGATTTGGCTTCCCTACAGGCACAGGCGGTAACACTGCAACCGCTATGAATGTGACTCGCTGTAGTGAGGTGTTTAATACGGTACTGCAAAATGCACCGCGTAATGTGTCTGCGACACAAGATGCGCGTCAGCAACGTTATGTGGTGAGCCTTGGCACTAACCTTGGTGGTGACCTTGGCGATGGGGGTGGTATTGATATCGATGGTAATGATGTCACAGGGTTAGACTTGTGCGTATACCATTTGGTGGGGTCGTTAGAACTTGACGACACTACAGGTGTACCAACATCGGCATTGTTGACTGATGGTAAGGGTGTAACGTATAGCCCAGGGAATGGACAAGTACAAAGCTTTATAAATTAGGTTTTATAGGTTGAATTTTATTTAAGCATGTTTTTTAATAAATTTAATGGCGGATAGTTAAAACTCGTCTCTGTTGATAGTATCCTGAGGAATTGATATGCAAAAGCAAAATGGTTTTACCCTAATTGAGTTGGTCGTTGTAATTATTATTTTGGGTATTTTGGCTGTTACAGCCGCACCTAAATTTATCAATCTTCAAAGCGATGCGCGAGCATCAGCATTACAAGGCGTTAAAGGCGCGATTCAAGGTGCAAACAGCCTGGTATTTGCTAAAGCTGCGTTAGCAGGTGGCGAGAAGAATGCGACTGCTGATTGGACTACAGCTATACCCGGTGTTGAAATCGGTGCGGCAGCTGTAGCAGTTACTAATTTTGGCTATCTGCAAGCTACTATTGCTGAATTAAACAATGCTGTTGAGGCCGATTTTGGTGCTTCAGCTACAGATTGGATTGTTGTTATTGGTGCTGATGATGATGGAGTTGCTACGGCAACCATTACCCAGACGGGCTCACCTGTTGAGGTGACTACTTCAGGCTCTGAAGCAGCGTGTAAATTGGTTTACACTGAAGCAACTGCTACCACTGTACCGACCTATGTTATTACCGACAACGGCTGTTAATAGAGTTAAATGATGAGATTGAGAATGCAAAAGCAAAGTGGTTTTACCCTAATTGAATTAGTGGTTGTGATTATTATTTTGGGTATTTTAGCCGTGACTGCGGCGCCTAAGTTTATTAACTTACAAAGTGATGCACGAGCGTCAACTTTGCAAGGTATTAAAGGCGCGCTGCAAGGTGCCAACTCGTTAGTGTTCTCAAAAGCAGCGATTGCTGGCGAAGAGACTAAGGGGGGTACGGCAGCTGCAAATTTTGGTAGCGTTGATATTGGTACTGGAACCGGTAATGAGGCAACGACTAACTACGGTTACTTGGTGTCAACTAAGGAGCAGCTAGCCAATGCGCTAGATATCAGCATTAGCGATGATGAAACTGTCGCCGCTGATTGGTATGTCACGGTTGCGACAAATGACGGTGCAAGTGCGGTTGAAATCTATCAAGCCGGTTCGCCGCGTTTTGGTGCGACAACCGCTATTGAGTGCTATGTGACTTACACTCCAGCTACGTCGACTACGGTTACCCCGAAGTATGTTGTTAGCGCTGATGATTGTTAATTAGCTACCTATTAAAAAAAGGCCTGCTCAGCAGGCCTTTTTTGTAACTAACCCCGCAATACGAGCGTTTTGTTTGCCATAATTATTAAACTGTTATATTAAGCTATTTATAAAGATATTTTATATAGCTGCGCCATTATGCAGTTAGTCACTGAGGTTTGGGTGTTAGCCACACGCTGGCCTTGTATTCGTTTTCACAGCACTGCTTAATTAATCGGGACGAAAAATGCTAACAACGCACCGTAATACGGGTTTTACGTTAGTTGAGCTTGTGACCACCATCATTGTTATTGCCATTTTGTCTGTGGTGGTTGTGCCGCGTTTGTTTACCAGCTCCAGTTACAGCGCCTTTACGCTGCGGGAGGAATTTATTGCAGAGTTGCGTAAAGTGCAGATGATGGCGCTAAACAATCAAGACCGCTGCTATCAATTAAAGGTTACCGCCACTAATTATCAAGTCCTCGGTTTTGAGAAAACCTGTACTGGCTCGCTTGTGCGAACTGATACCGCGCAAGCTTTACAAGGTGGAGCAATGCTGCTGTATGGGGTTAATGACTCATTTAGTATCGAATTTGATGCTCAAGGCGTACCCAAAGTTGATGGCAACCTATGTAATGGTCAGTGTATTAGCGTAAAGGCCGATGAAACCCAATGGGTTGCTATTGAGTCGGAGGGCTATATTCATGCGGGTTAGTTTAAAAAGTGCCAAGCCAACACCGCAACGCAACGGTTTTACCCTTGTCGAACTTGTAGTCGGGATGGTTGTGATCAGCATTGCCTTTGTGATGATGTCGAGCATGCTGTTTCCGCAAGCAGACCGAGCCGCTGACAGCTTACATCGAGTGCGCTCTGCTGAGTTAGCGCATTCGATTTTGAATGAAATTTGGGGTAAGCGGTACGATCAAAATACTAACGCAAATGGTGGCGTCCCAGCGTGCGGCGCAGTGGCAAAACCTTTGTTAGCTTTGCCTGCAGGGGCAAGCTGCACTGCAGAAGATGATTTTGGGCCTGATACTATCTCGGGTATTAGTGAAGGCCGCAATGACTTTAACGACGTTGATGATTATGATGGTTTAAACATTAACGACAATATGCTCAACAGTGGCGACACGTATATTAGCCGCTACATCAATTACCAGTTAGCCGTAAGCGTGAGCTATTACGGAGCGGGCCTAAACAGCAAGTTGGTCACGGTTGATGTAACCACCCCAAATGGTGAAGTCATTACCTATAACGCGATTAGGAGAAACTATTAATGCTGCCATTAATGTTAGCTCCTCGCTGTAATGCGACTCAGGGCCGTTACCGTAATATACCTCAAGGCTTTACGCTGGTTGAGTTGGTCACTGTGATTATTATTCTTGGCATTTTAGTGCTCGCAGTCAGTAATTTTCTTATTTTTGGTACTCGAATTTTTATCGACTCAACCTCGGTAGAGCAAGTCATGGGGCAAAGTCGCTTTGCGATGGAACGTATGACCCGTGATATCCGTAATGCGGTGCCCAACAGTATTCGTATTCGAAGCAGTATCGGCAATGGCATTAATGATTACACCAACGAATGGCAGTGTATTGAAATGATGCCGATTGCCTCGAGCGCATCTTATATTACCGCCCCTATTGCCCCAGCTGCCGCGGCGCCAACAGCAATGGTTATGCAAGCAAGTAGCGGCGCACCATTAACCAATGCTCAATCATTACTGATTTACCCACTAAGCCCTGCCGATGTGTATACCGCCACAAATGGCACTTCAGGCAAGCTGTTTTCTATTAACGCTGTTAATGCAATGCCAAATAATGCCAGCCTTGTGGTGTTTAATAATACAGTGCAATTTAACGAGGCCTCGCCTCGTCAGCGCTATTTTGGTATTACAAGTGCGGTAAGTTACTGCTTTGAAAAGGTCACAGATGAGTTAAGTGAGTTAAAGCGCTATACTAATTATGCATTTAACAACCTTGCCCAACCTTCGCCTGTTCAAATGGGCAACGGCGTACTTATGGCTGAAAATGTGGTCAATACAATAGGCTTAAACAGTCCAATGGCCTACACTCCCGGCACATTACAAAATAATGCCATGGTTCACCTTAACCCCTTATTTGATATTCAAGGGCAGGTCCTACAGTACCACCATCAAGTGCAGGTGATAAATGTCCCATAATGCGTATCGCAGTCGATTAATCTCGTTCAACCGTCATCTGCCATCTAAGCAAGGCGGTAGCGCGTTGGTCATTGGTGTGTTCATCATTACAGTGATGTTTTTATTGGCTGCGACCCTTATCAATGTGCTCAATGATGCAGATCAGCAAATTAATCTTGAGGTTTGGGGTACAAGGGCATTTGCCGCAGCCAATAGTGGTGCCGATCGTGCCTTGGCCGAACTATTTCCGGTTGATCAAATCTCCACGGGGGCGTGTAATGCGAGCACCCTTTGGGATATAGAAGCCGAAACCGGCTTAGTTGGTTTTCATGGCTGCAGTGTGGTTATAAGTTGTAATGCCGTTACCACCACAACACTCCCATCAAATATGACCCAATATTTAATTACGAGCAGCGCAACATGTCACGCTGGGCAATGTGATTCAGGCACCAATAGCACTGACAATTGCATTCGGGTTAACCGTACAGTGGAGGTTGAAGCGCGTGATTAAACCAATATTAAAGTTAGCATCACCTCTGCTGCTTACACTGTTAGCGTTGCTCCCCTGTTTAGCCAACGCTTTTGATGATATCGATGACAGCGTTATTTTTCCTAATGTGGCGCAAGCGCATCATGGTGATAACAATAGTAGTAATTGTAAACCTAACAGTATGTTAACTATGAATGGTCAAAGCAGGATTAACGGTACTGAAGGCAATGATTTAAATTTTTGCAGCAGTAATGACGGTAATGGTTTACCTGATACCAGTTGTGATACAGCCTCTGGCGGTGACCGAAAGTGCACGGTTGCTGGGGCGGATATTAGAGGGTTAAAGTTAACCGGAACGAATAAGTTCAAGGATAGCAATGGCACGGTTGATGGTTTTGGTTGGTGCAGTGATGGACAGGGACTTAGTTTAGGCGGTGATTCTGACCCGCATTTTAAATCAATAAGCTTATATAGCGCCTGCACATTAACCATGTCTGCAAGCCATTCAGAATATTTTTTTGACTCTGTCGCGCTAGGTTCTGGTGCCGCCATGGTATTGCCAGCGGGGGATTACTGGTTCGAGAGCCTTGCGTTAAATGGCGATAGTCACATTGTACTGCTGGGTGACGTAAGAATGTTTTTAAAATCTTCTACGCAGTTTAATAGTGCTAAGGTGAATGCTGGCGGCAAGCATAAGCTAACTATCATCGCTTATGATCAATTGCAGCTTAATGGTGATACACAGATTAGTGGTGACGTTTTTGCCCAAGAATCATTGATTATGTATGGCTCAAGCTTTATTGACGGTAAGGTAACAGCGGCTAACTTAACCATGGGTGACTCGAGTGCCATCGGGGTTAATCCGTCAATACCGGCGCAGTGTGTGACCGGGCAAGATAACCTTGAGGGCTTAACTTACCGAACTTATGACTCTAGACCATGGAGTAGTAGCAATAACAGCCCTGCAAGCCATGACCAATTTGAAACCCTAATCAGCCAAGTTAAAAAGACCACCTATCAAATAGGCGAATCGATAGAGGGCAATATAGACCAAAAGGGTGATGGCATTAATCCACATTCTAACGATGCTGCAGCTCAAGACTTGTATTTAGGCGTGTTTGAAGGATTCATTGATGCCCCCGAAACCGGCATGTACACCTTTGCTGTAGATGGTGATGACGCGATTGAACTGCTGATTGATGGGCAAGTCATAACTGGTTTTTATAATGCCCATGCAACCTGCAATTGTACTACATACCAGGGCACAGCTCTTTTAGAGCAGGGCACTCATACTATAGAGCTTCGCTTTCATGAAGCGTTTGGTTATGAATCATTTAAATTGTACTGGCAGACGCCCTCTGCCAATGAACTTACTATCGTACCGGCATCAAGCTTATTAACTTGCCCTGCGCCACAATTTGAATTTGGCCGTGTGACCCTTGACTCAAGTGGTAATGCCAATATCGCGTTTGATAATAGTTATGCGTTAGCGCCGCTTGTAATGGTGATGCCGACCATCGATGGTAGTAATGCCGATGGTGATGGCCCTTCCACTGTTCGAGTTGTGAGCCGAACTGCTGCGGCAGCCAGTATTTCACAGCAAAGCCCCCCTGGAAACCGTATCACTGCCAAAGCGATGGAAGAGGTCGACTATTTTGTTATGGAGCAAGGTTATCGATTTTTAGAAACGGGTAAGGCCTTGCAAGCGGGGCTTGTTTCTACCAGTCAATACCAAGGTAAGAACGCTAGTGGCCCAAATATAGGTGACAGCAATATTATATTTGGGCATGCATTTGGTTCTGCTCCAGCGATACTTGGGCAAACATTAACTTGGAATAATGGCGACTTTGTTACCACCTTTATTCGAGATGTGACTGAGACCAATTTTAATTTAGGCATTGAAGCCTCAGAGATAAATCTTACGATTGATAATGATGAGTTATTAGGTTATGTCGCGGGGCTTGGTCAAGGCTCGATGGCTATTGATGGTAAAAATATAAAGTATGAATTCGCCAATGGCCTGAACAGTAACCAGGGGAATCGAACTTTAAACCAGCAGTGTAATTACAACAACTCCTACCTGCAAACTTATACTGCGCAGCCAATTACGATTGCGAATAAAAATAAGCGGGCTGGAGTTGACGGCGGTTGGATCCGTCGCTGTACTACAACCGATTTTACCAATCAAGTGAGCTTTGCGTTAGATGAAGACCAGCAAGGTGATGCTGAGCGCAGACATACTATAGAAAGTGTTGGCTACTTTGCTTTTGAATACACCGAAGCGCCTCCAGCAGCTAATCATTACCGCATTAGTTTTAGCGCTAATGGACTCACCTGTGCGCCCAAAGCCATCACTATTGAAGCCTGCGCTGACGATGAGTGTAGTTCAACGTTAACGGATCCTGTAAGTGTGGTGCTGACTAAAGATAACGTAGATTATCAATCTATTACCTTTACCGATTCAACCACAACGGACTTATGGCACACCAGTGTTGGAACCATTAATATTGGCTTAACGGCAACCGCACCTATAGCGCCATACTACTGTTACATTGATGGCGTTTCAGTGAGCAATGAAGGCTGTAACTTAACCTTCGCCAATAGTGGTATATATTTTGATATTGATAACACTACAGCATGTAAAGATAGTGCTGTTTTTGACCTCTATGCCGTTGAAACGGATCCTATCACGCAAGCGTGTAAGCCTGTTTTTGCCAACGAGCAACATCAAATTGATATGGATTTTGAGTATATCAGCCCTAGTAAAACGGCAATTAATGAAGAAGCAAAGCTGACCGTTAGCAGCCAGTTGGGCACTCCCAACTCGGTAGTGCTTGAAAGTGGCCTGGTAGGGCAGGGCTTACTGGCTGAGTTTAATAGTGAGGGCAGAGCAAAACTTAAAATAAACTACCCAGAAGCGGGAAAAATTCAATTTGATGCCAGAGTTGTTATTGATCCGGATGATGGTAGTGGCCAGACTAAATGGCTGACGCATTCTGATCAGTTTGTATCTGCACCCGATGGTTTTCACTTTTTTAATGCATCCGGCAATGACGGTTGTACTACCGCTGACTGCGCCCGTTTAGCTAAAGCGGGTGATGACTTTACGATGAATGTTAAGGCGGTTTGTGGTGTAAGTGACAACAGCGATTTTAAGGATCGGGCAGCACTAAAAAACTTTCAGCTAAGCGATCTTAAGATAAAGGCAGAGCTTAAAGCGCCATTGGCCATTAACCCCAATGATTCCGTTGATGGAGTATTAGGGTCGATTGGCGCAAACCTCATTGAATTTACTAAAAGTAATAGCGCGCCTTTTACGCTAAACACACAAACCTATTCAGAGGTGGGTGCCATTAGTTTTGCACTCGATGGCGATATTAACTATCAAGGTGTGACCATTGATGAGTCACAATCGAGTAGCGAAATATTTGGCCGGTTTACCCCTTTTTACCTGAGTATCGAAGGCAATGAACCTGCATTAAGTGCTGCTTGTAACACCTTTACCTACATGGATCAGCCATTTGGTTTTGCCGTAGGCAGCGAACCGACGATTCAGGTTGTGGGAAAAAATAAAAACGATGCCGTGACCAATAACTACCAAATAGATAATTGGTGGCGCTATAGCGGCCTTAACTGGGCTGACCGTGTCTATAGTGATACCTCGCTGGCGACATCTGAAGATGGCGCTGCACTGCAAGTATCAGACACTTCACCCAAATCTGGAGCCGTTAATTTTTACCCAGTCGATAGCGCTAATACTGTTCAGCGTGCGTATTTATCAGGGGCGCAGCTGCAATATAATCGCACATCGTCGCTAGCTAGGCCGTTTAACGCGCAGTTTGATTTAGACTTGTCTGTAGCAGATGTAACAGATGCTGACTCTATCTGCTATCGGTCGTCAGCTGCTGGATCTTGTATCGGTTTTACCTTTGAGGATATCGCCCAAGATGACACTTTTGAACTGCGCTATGGTCGCTTAGAAATGCAAAATGCTTATGGGCCATCGTCAGAAGAGTTACGGTTAGAGTTGGGGACACAATACGTTGATGCTAGCGGGCAGTGGGTTACCAATACCGCCGATAGCTGCTCAGTTTTTAATACCACAAGCGCGACTTCAACTGCTGACGTCGGGCTGGTGTTAACACCGCAAACGGGGTTAGAAAATGTAGCAGGCTATACCAGCCCTGGAGGCTCTGGAACTGCAGGGGTAATAGGTTTGGGGAATAGTTTTATTTACTTCCCAGCACCGAATGTTGAAGGTGAAGTGGCATTACAGCAACATGTTGATAAATGGCTGCAATGGTATTGGAACTTTGATGCCAACACCGGTGTATTACAAGACCCGAGAGCGACCGCCTATTTTGGTACTTACCGCGGCCACGACCGCATCATATATTGGCGTGAAGTAAACTAAGATCTGTAAAGCGGTATACAAGATAACTGATTGACCGGCTTTCTAGCACACATATGGCAAAAAACTGCATTTGATTAGCTATTGTTAACGTCTGTGGCCTTGTGGAATTCAAGAAGCATGATAAAGTTACCTGATTTCTTTTTTCTTTGACTCCACAGAGGCAGGCTGGTTACATGTTCAAGAAGCTACGCGGCATTTTTTCTAATGATCTTTCGATCGATTTGGGTACAGCTAATACGCTAATTTACGTCCGCGATGAAGGCATCGTTTTGAACGAACCTTCGGTCGTTGCTATCCGTGGAGAGCGTACAGGCTCAGGTCAGAAGTCGGTTGCGGCCGTCGGTACTGAAGCAAAGCAAATGCTAGGTCGTACACCAGGTAACATTCAAGCTATTCGTCCAATGAAAGACGGTGTGATTGCCGATTTTTATGTTACTGAAAAAATGCTACAGCATTTTATTAAGCAAGTGCATAACAACAGCGTATTTCGTCCAAGCCCACGTGTTTTAGTTTGTGTTCCTGTTGGTGCCACTCAAGTTGAACGCCGCGCAATTCGCGAATCAGCTATGGGGGCAGGTGCGCGCGAGGTTTATTTAATTGAAGAACCAATGGCGGCGGCGATTGGTGCTGGCCTTCCGGTATCAGAAGCAACAGGTTCGATGGTTGTTGATATTGGTGGTGGTACAACTGAAGTTGCGATTATTTCGCTAAATGGCGTTGTGTACTCGTCATCTGTGCGTATCGGTGGTGACAAGTTTGATGATGCGATTATTAACTATGTACGCCGTAACTACGGTAGCTTAATTGGTGAAGCAACAGCCGAGCGTATTAAGCACACCATTGGTACCGCGTACCCTGGTGATGAAGTATTAGAGATTGAAGTACGTGGTCGTAACCTAGCAGAAGGTGTACCGCGTAGCTTTACTCTTAACAGCAATGAAATTTTAGAAGCATTACAAGAGCCATTAACTGGCATTGTTAGTGCTGTAATGGTTGCCCTTGAGCAGTCGCCACCTGAGTTAGCGTCTGATATTTCAGAGCGCGGTATGGTATTAACTGGTGGTGGTGCACTTATTCGTGATTTAGACCGTCTATTAATGCAAGAAACCGGTATTCCGGTCATGATCGCTGATGACCCACTTACATGTGTGGCTCATGGCGGTGGCAAAGCACTCGAGATGATCGATTTGCATGGTGGCGACCTATTCTCCGAAGAAAATTAAGATGGTAAAAAAGGGCGGTTTTTACCGCCCTCGTTTTTTATGAAGCCAATTTTTGTTCGCGGTATATCCAATCAGTTTAGGTTGACCTTAGCTGTCATCCTGTCGGTGATCCTGCTTGTTGCTAATGACAGGCTCGAACCTGTGCGCAACTCTCTGTCATCTCTGCTTAGCCCTTTGCAGTACATTGCCAATATTCCTGGCGAAATACTTGATCAGTCTGCTGAAAGTTTAGCGACGCGTAATATGTTAGCTAAACAAAATAAAGAGCTACTGCGCTACCAGTTGTTAATGAGTGAGCGCTTGCAACGTTTTGAACACCTTCGTCAGGAAAATGACCGTTTACGTGCGTTATTAGGCTCGCCGGTGCACATGGATGCTAAAAAAGAGGTCGCAGAAGTGATGGAGGTCGCCAGCGACCCGTTTCATCAGTATGTGGTGCTCAATCGAGGCTTACAAAGCGGTGTGTATGTTGGGCAACCCATTGTCGATGCACAAGGCGTTGTAGGGCAGGTGGTGCAAGTGAGCGAGCTTACCAGCCGCGTTTTGTTGTTGTCTGATACCTCCCATAGCATACCGGTTAGAATTACCCGAAATGATGTCAGAATGATGGCAACAGGTACGGGCTCTTTAGACGAGTTGGAACTGCGTCATGTGGCAAAAAGTACCGATGTTAGACCTGGCGATTTACTGGTGTCATCTGGCTTAGGTAAGCGTTTTCCTGAAGGATATCCGGTTGCCCGCGTAATGACCGTTGCCAAAGATGACGGTAAAAACTATGCCACGGTGATAGCACAACCGCTTGCCGCTTTAGATCGCATTCGTTATTTGCTATTAATTTGGCCAGATATCGCAACGGATAACGTCGAGCTAACCGTCCCAGAAGGCGCACAGGAAGCACTTAATCCCGATAATGAGGCTCCGCTATGAGTTTACATATTGCGAATGGCCGCTGGGTTGTATGGGTGAGCTTTTTAGTTGCCATGTTATTTCAGATTATGCCATTACCTGAGCTAGTTGCAGCGTGGCGACCTGATTGGCTGATGCTGGTGATTATCTACTGGGCAATGGCGCTGCCTCATCGCTACAATATTTTAACCGCTTGGTTGCTGGGGGTTATGCTCGATATTTTACTCGGCGCAACCTTAGGCATTCGGGCGTTTTCTATGTCTGTGGTGGTTTATGTGGTGGTATTGCATTTTCAGCGGTTACGTAACTTCCCAATGTGGCAACAGTCATTATTGGTGGCAACGCAAGTGGCTATCTATAACTTGATTGTTTTTTGGGTGCAATATGTCACCGAAACCGCGAGCTTTGAGCTCAGCTTGTTTTATCCCGCATTTTCAAGTTTGATGATGTGGCCGTGGATTTTTTGGTCGCTGCGTCGTGTAAGGCGTTTATACAAAGTTCGCTAGCCTGTTGATGGCAATATTCATCAATGCCACTTTAGCTGTGTCACCCTTGTTTAGAATCACTTATTAGGTATTGTAGAATGAAGTTAGTTCTTGCTTCGGCATCGCCAAGACGGAAAGAGTTGTTAGCTCAATTGAGCTTTTTAAGCGCAACAGAAAACAAACCCTTTAGTTTTGATATCTTGGCTGCCGATATTGATGAAAGTCATCAAAAGGGTGAAACCGCCGCAAATTTTGTGGTGCGTTTAGCCAAAGAAAAAGCCATTGCAGGGCTAGGTCTCTATTGTGGTACCGATAAAGCCGTGGTTTTAGGCTCCGATACCATTGTGGTGCTTGGCGATACTATTTTAGGTAAGCCAGTCGATGAAGCTGACGCTAAGTTGATGTTACAAAGCCTAGCGGGTAAAGCTCATAAAGTGATGACCGCGGTCGCCGTGACCGATGGAGAGCAAACACTGACTAAGTTGATCACAACTGACGTACAGTTTTGTGCCATGAGCGAAGCAGATATTTTAGCGTATATAGCCACTGGCGAGCCGATGGACAAAGCCGGTGCATACGGGATCCAAGGTTTAGGCGGCAGTTTTGTAGAGGCTATTGACGGAAGTTATTCTGCAGTAGTTGGGTTACCTTTGGTAGAAACCCGTGCGTTATTGTGTGAAATGAATATTTTTTAGCTTACCAACAATTATCAATAAAGCTCAATGCTCGTTTTCATTTTCAAATATAACCGCAAATCCTTTTTAAGTTAGCTATTTCCCTAAGTGGGGTGAGTTTTGAATACAGGTCGAATCAAGCCAGGCAAAGTAAAACGCAGAATCGGTTCTGAGCTGCTGATCAATGTGACACCAACGGAAGCTCGAGTTGCCTTAGTTGAGCACGGTGTTTTGCAAGAAGTGCACATCGAACGCCGAATGAAGCGTGGCTTAGTCGGTAATATTTATAAAGGTAAAGTCAGCCGAGTATTACCAGGTATGCAAGCCGCCTTCGTTGATATTGGTCTAGAAAAGGCCGCTTTTTTGCACGCATCCGATATAGTGCCGCATACAGAATGTGTTGCCGATGTTGAAAAAGGCAACTTTGTTGTACGTGATATTGCCGAGCTTGTAAGGCAAGGACAAGATATTATCGTGCAGGTTGTTAAGGATCCTTTAGGTACTAAAGGCGCACGCTTAACTACAGATATTACCCTACCTTCTCGTTATTTAGTGTTTATGCCGGGGTCGAGCCATATTGGGGTATCGCAACGCATTGAAAGTGGATCGGTACGTGACCGGCTTAGAAAGCTGACCGAACCTTTTGTCGACGATGATGGTGGCTTTATTATTCGCACCGCCGCTGAAAATGCCGGCGAAGATGAATTAGTGCAAGATGCGGCATTCTTAAGGCGAGTGTGGGCAAAGGTCAGCGAACGACGTAAGCGTCGTGGCGTGGCATTGTTGTACCAAGATTTGGCGTTACCAGTCAGAATTGTGCGCGACTTTGTTGGCACTGCGCTTGATCAAATTCAAGTCGATTCTAGTGAAACATTTGAAGAGCTTTCGCTGTTTGCACAAGAGTTTATGCCTGAAGTAGCAGGTAAGCTTGAGTTCTATAATGGCCCAGTCCCTATTTTTGACTTATACGATGTTGAAAATGAAGTACAACGTGCATTAGGTCGTAAGGTTGAGCTTAAATCAGGTGGCTACTTGATTATTGACCAAACCGAAGCCATGACCACTGTTGATATCAACACTGGGGCATTTGTGGGCCACCGTAACCTTGAAGACACCATTTTTAATACCAACCTTGAAGCCACACAGGCTATTGCTCGCCAGCTTCGGCTGCGTAATTTAGGCGGTATTATCATTATCGACTTTATTGATATGCTCGAAGCAGAGCATAGAAAGCGGGTGTTGTCGGGGTTACAAAGTGCGCTTTCTGGCGACAGAGTTAAAACCAATATTAGTGGTTTTTCAGGTTTGGGCTTGGTTGAAATGACTCGAAAACGCACTCGCGAAAGTCTAGAGCACGTTTTATGTGGCGAATGCCCATCGTGTAAGGGCACGGGGAGTTTAAAAACTGTCGAAACCGTGACGTACGAAATATTCCGTGAAATTCTTCGTCTAGAGAAAGGCTATGATGCCGACGAATTTTTGGTTTATTGCGCCCCTGCTGTCTACCACAGTCTAAAAGGAGAAGAGAGTCACTTGCTGGCAGAGCTTGAAGTGAGTGTGTCTAAACGAGTGCGTTTACAAAATGAACCCATGTATGCCCAAAACAAGTTTGATGTGGTGATAATGTAGTGTCACCTAAGTCTCGTCAATATAGTCTTACCCGATTTTGCCTACAATCGCTTGCTATTGTGCTGGTGCTATTTGCGCTGGCCGTTAGCTTGTTTCGTGGCTTACTGCCTCAGCTTGATCAAGTTCGGTTGGAGCTGATTGATTTTGTCTACGATAACTACCAAGTTGAAGTTGAGGTGGGGCAACTGCAGGCTGAATGGCAGGCATTTGGTCCAGCATTAACGGTAAATAAGTTTGTACTACCGGTGCAAAATAAGCTTCCTGTAGCGTTAATTTTAGAGCAAGTGCAGGTGAAGTTCGATTTCTGGCAAAGTCTACTCACCCTTAGCCCGCAAATTGAAAATGTAATTTTTGATGACGTTAATATTGCCTTTGACCTCGACCGGTTGTCTTCTACCTCTGTGAAGTCAAACCAAGCCGTAGAGACCGATTGGCTATACCAGTTATTGCTGGAGCAATTAGCGCATTTTTCGATAACTGACGCTCGAGTTCAGCTGCTGAGCCAGCACCATGAATACCGGCCAATTTTCATTAAAGATATGAAATGGCATAACGACTCAAAACGTCACCGTGGGCAAGGTAAACTCTTTTTAGATGAAGAAGCCTCAGAAATCGAACACCTTACGCTGAGCGTTGATCTTAAAGGTGATGGCCATAAACCTGAAACCTTAATGGGGCAGCTTTATCTCGCGGCGGGGTCGCTCGATATTGGTGAGTGGGCTTCTCGCCAGCCTAACCCATTTAACCCCAATAAAAAGCTCTTACTTGAAGGGGTAGTTAACCTAGAAGCTTGGATTGGTTTTGCAAACCGAGAATTTATCGACGCCACAGTTGCTTTCCAGCCAAGTTGGTTAGAGTGGCACCTAAATGACGAACCGCAAAAGTTTGAAGTGCAAGCTGGTGCTATGCGCTGGCACCCAAGCCCCAATGGTTGGTTGCTCAGTAGTCACGGGCTGCGCTTTGCAACTAACGGTGAGTTGTGGCCGTCGCCAGAACTGAGCGCACAGCGACAAGGTGACCGCATTGATGCCTATCTGAATCAGTTAGATTTAACCACAGTCATGCCGCTGCTGCCGCTTGTTCCGGGTATTGATTTGGCCACATTAGGAACGTGGCAGTCTTTAGCGCCAACTGGCAGTGTCGACAATAGCCATTTTCAATGGCAGATAAACGAGCAAAAGCCTGTAATGTCGCTCAACCTTAATCAGGTCAGTTGGCAAGCGCATGCTGCTATTCCTGGTTTGTCAGCCATCGACGCCAAGATTAAAGTCACTGATAGCGCCCTTAACTTTGCTTTACCGACTCAGCAGTATGTTATTGACTTTAATGGTGGCTTTGAAGCGCCACTGCAGTTTAAAGGTGAAGCATTTACAGGGCAGTTTGATTTTGCTGCCTCAACGTTATCCTTGCCTCAGCTCAGTTTCAGTAATGCTGATATTTCGCTTGCGGCGGCCACTAAACTTGAGTTTAGTGATGCTACGCATATGGCGTTATTAGCCGACGTCGATATTCACGACGTGGCTCATGCACATCGGTATTTTCCACTAAACGGCATGAGCAATACCTTGGTCGACTATTTGTCTGGTGCACTAAAAGCGGGTCACACTGATGATGCAGTTGTACTGTGGCATGGCACTTTTCAAGATTACCCCTATGTTGAACACGCTGGTGTTTTCCAAGCGGGGTTCACCCTTGAACAAGCAATTTTTGAGTTTCAAGACACCTGGCCGGCAGTCTCAGAGTTAACCTTGTCGGCGTTATTTCAAAACAAATCGATGGATTTGTGGATCGACAAAGGCCAGCTGTTAGATATGCCAGCAGACGGTGCTTATATCGGTATTCCTACTATGGGGCCACAAACGGTATTGTTGGTTAAGGCAGATTTGGCAACCAAAGCCGAAGCGGTTAATGCGGTGATTGAGCATTCACCCTTGGCAGACTCTGTCGGTGCGACACTCGATGTAGTGCAAGTAAGTGGTGATATTACCGGGCAAATTGATCTTAACATACCGCTTTATGCTGGGCCTGAGTCAGTTATTAAAGGGAATGTGAATTTTGACCAAACACCCATGTATATTAGTAAACCGGGCGTTAAACTTGAAAATGTTACAGGGGTAATTGAGTTTGAAAACAGTGTTGTAACGGGTAACGACTTACATGCATTGATGTTTAGTCAGCCGTTGATGCTGAGTTTTGACACCGGCAAGGTCAACAACAATTATGCGGTAAATGTTGATTTTGACGGGCAGTGGCAGCTCGATACCGTGCCCAGTGCGCTAGATAATCCGTTAAGCCAATATGTTGATGGCGGGGTTGATTGGAGTGGTGGTTTAATGCTGATTTTTGACCCCAGTGGCTTTAGGATCCAAGCGCAAGTTGAAAGCGATCTGCTGGGCACCGCATTATCATTGCCGGCGCCTTTTAGCAAAGCAGCTGACCAAAAAGCGTTATTTACTGCCGAGTTAATCGGAGACAATAAGCAGGCATCACTCGGTATTAAACTGAATGACCAGTTGGAATTTTGGGGCGGTTTTGACGCTCTATCTGCGGGTTCATTAACGCACTTTGACCTATTACTTGGGCGCTTATTTAAGCCAGGTGATCAGCTACGCAAGCAGCAAGGGCATTTGAAAATTGACTTAGACCACACTGAATTTTCCCCTTGGTTGCCGATTATTAAAGGCTTTACAGCCGCTATCTCGAGCTCGGATAGCGCCACAAGCGAGGCTAAGTCGCCGGCATTTTTCCCGCCATTAACTTCTATTTCGGCAGACTTTAATGAACTTGATTTGTCGGGACAAAAAATTAATGACCTGCACTTTGAGGCAGGGCCAACCGAGCATGCATGGCGTTTTGAAGCGACTTCGCAACAGTTTGATGGCCGCATCGACTTTTACCCTGATTGGATCACTCAAGGGCTTAAGGTGGTTGCCTCTAAGTTGTACTTATCGCCAGAAGCGCAAGCTGGAACCGGTGTTACTGCAGCGCCTGAAAGCGTGATTTCAAAATTGCCGCCACTGGCTGTTGATGTTGATGACTTTAAGATTTATGACCGTTCAATGGGGCATTTAGTGCTGCAAGCAACTCCAGAAGATGAACGCTACAATATTCAAACGTTATCGATGACCACGCCAGAGGTCAAACTTAGTGGAACCGGTTCTTGGTCAGTCGTAGAAGGTGACAGCTTAACGGCTTTTGATTTATCGATTGATGCGAGCAAGTTTCACCATTTATCAGCCCAGTTAGGGTTTGACCCAGGCCTAAAAAATGCGCCTACAGCGGTTAAAGGGCAGCTTTCTTGGGTTGGCGCGCCGTATGCATTTTCGTTGGACACCCTTAACGGTGAAGTCGTATTTGAGTTAGATAAAGGCCATTTGTCGCAAGTTAGCGACAAAGGCGCTCGCATTTTTTCGTTATTTAGTCTCGACTCGCTACTGCGTAAGTTGTCACTCGATTTTACCGATGTATTTGGGCGAGGCCTGTATTTTGATACGTTCAATGGCACGCTGATGATCGACAATGGTGTGGTTAAAACAACCGATACCGAGATGAAAGCCGTTGTGGGTGATATGCGGGTACGTGGTTATACCGACCTAATGAGTGAAAGCTTAAATTACGATATTAGCTTTGTGCCGCAGTTAGCTTCAAGTGTGCCGACCGTGGTATTTCTCAGTACCGGCGGTTGGACATTGGGCTTGGGGGCTTTCGCTTTAACTAAGGTGCTTGAACCTGTTATCGAGGTGATTTCAGAGCTGCGCTTTAGGGTGACTGGCACCATGTCAGAACCTAAGCTTGAAGAGTTAGAGCGTAGAAGCAAAGAGATTAAAATTCCTGAATCTATTTTGCCAAAAAAAGTAGATCCCGCCGCGCCAGCGGTCAATAGCACCGGCAAACAAAATAAGATTTCGCTGCCAAATGTAAACGTTGATAGTACTGCCGATACCGAAGCAGAAGTTAAAACTAACGTCATCAATAAGCACGATAGCGCCCAAGTTTTAGAGCCTACTGAAGGCGTGATAAATAAGGCCGTTGCACCAGCTAATAGTGCCGATGCTATAAACACTATGGGGAGTGACGCTGTCACACCTGCTTTGAAATTGATCCAAGGAGAGTTAGATGCAAGTCAGCCTATTGCAATGTCAAAGCAGTTGCAGCGTCACCGAGAACCTCGCCTTTATCGAGTCGCAGCTTAAGTTATTACCTCGTCAGGCTAATAAGCCACAGTTGGTCGTATTACCTGAATGCTGCTTACTATTTGGTGGCCCAGAGCGCCAGCAGTTGGAGCATGCCACCACCGCAATACACAGCCAGCTTAAACAGGATTTAGCAGCACTCGCGTTAACATACAACATTGTGTTGGTGGCGGGGAGCATCCCTATTTTGGCTGAAGATGGGCGCATTTATAACCGTTGCTATGTGTTTGATACTGACGCCAGCGTAATCGGCCAATACGACAAGCTCCACCTGTTTGATGTAGAGGTGGCTGATGAAACCGAGCAATACCGAGAAAGCGACGCTTTTTGCCCCGGCTCGCAAGTCACCGTTGTTGACACGCCCTTTGGTAAGTTGGGGTTAGCTATCTGTTACGACCTTCGCTTTGCCGATTTATTTAGGGCGTTACGCGAAGCGGGTGCCGAGATAATTGCGTTACCGGCAGCGTTCACTAAAGTCACTGGCGAGGCACATTGGCAGGTGTTACTGCAAGCGCGAGCGATTGAAACCCAGTGTTTTGTGTTAGCTGCAGCGCAGTGGGGTGTTCATAATTGCGGTACTCGTGAAACCTGGGGCCACTCAATGGTGGTGCACCCTTGGGGCAATATTATGGCGCAACAGCCCCGCGGTGTTGGTTGGGTTAATGCCGACATCAACTTAAATGAGTTGCAGGCGCTTAGGCGAAAAATGCCGATAATAGCGCATAATCGCTTTCAGTCACCCCTGCTTAAGCTTTAATGCTAAGCGAGTTAGGCCAAACTAGGTTAACCTATAAGTTAACGGCGCCTACATCAGCAGTTGGGCAGCGCAATAACTTAGCTTGTTCAGCGTGATAAACTATTAGTACAACATAACGAGTACTGCATTTTTCAGGCTTAAGAGGGTCTCTCAATAGGCTCAAACCTGTATATTGAAGCGGTTTGCCATAACCGTTGCTGAGCATATTTAGACTGCAAACGTACAGAAATCATCAAGCAATGTTGCAGCGGCAACGTTGCTTAACCAGAACTATATTTGATCGAAGAGAGAGTGTGAATGTCATTTTTAACCCAAGTTGGACAAAGCCTGCTGCAAGATGGATTGGCGCTAGATGATTTGCAACGTTACTTAAAACGTATTCATGAGCATAAAATTGATTTTTCAGATCTGTATTTTCAAGGTAGCCGCCACGAGTCTTGGGTGTTAGAGGACGGTATTGTTAAAGATGGTAGTTTCCATATCGAACGCGGCGTAGGCGTTAGAGCTATCACCGGTGAAAAAACCGGGTTTGCTTACGCTGACGAGATTACTCCCGCTGCATTAGAGGCGGCTGCTAATGCGGCACGTGGTATTGCAGTCTCGGGTGGCAACGCACAAGTGAATGCTTGGAAGCAGCAGCAAGATAAAGCGCTGTATTTAAGTGCCGACCCGATAGCGACGATGGATGAAATTAAAAAAATCAATTTGCTTAAAGAAGCTGATGCCTACATTCGCAGTTTAGATGACCGTATTATTCAAGTTGTGGTTAGCTTGTCTGGCGTACATGAAGAGATTTTAGTCGCAGCGAGTGACGGCACGTTAGCCGCCGATATCAGGCCTTTAGTTCGTTTCAATTGCAGTGTCATTCTAGAAGAAGGTGACAAACGTGAGCGTGGCGGTTCAGGTGGCGGTGGTCGTCATAGTTATGATGAACTGTTAGCCGCCGGTGATGATGGCCTGCCGTATTGTTTTGGTTTCGCACGTGAAGCGGTTCGCCAAGCACAAGTTAACTTACAAGCCATTGATGCACCCGCAGGTGAAATGCCAGTGGTGTTAGGCGCTGGCTGGCCGGGTGTTTTGCTACATGAGGCTGTAGGGCATGGACTTGAAGGTGACTTTAACCGTAAAGGCAGTAGTGCATTTAGCGGTAAAGTAGGGCAACTGGTGGCCTCTGAATTGGTCACCGTTGTGGATGATGGCACCATTGAAAACCGCCGTGGCTCACTGAGTATTGATGATGAAGGTACACCAACTCAAAAAACTGTGCTCATTGAAAACGGTGTTTTAAAAGGTTACATGCAAGACAAGTTGAATGCTGGCTTGATGGGTGTGCGCTCTACTGGTAATGGTCGCCGCGAGTCTTATGCGCACCTGCCAATGCCACGTATGACAAACACTTATATGGAGGCGGGTCAGTCGACTCCAGCTGAAATGATTAAGTCTGTTAAAAAGGGGATCTACGCGCCTAATTTTGGTGGTGGGCAAGTTGATATCACTTCAGGAAAATTTGTATTTTCAGCATCAGAAGCTTACTTAATTGAAAATGGTGAGGTCACGCAAGCGATTAAAGGGGCAACCTTAATTGGCAACGGCCCAGAAGCGATGAGTGAAATTTCGATGGTTGGTAACGATCTGGCGCTTGATAAAGGCGTTGGCGTTTGTGGTAAAGATGGTCAAAGCGTTCCTGTTGGTGTGGGTCAACCGACATTGAAATTAGACAAATTAACTGTCGGCGGCACCGCTTAATAACATAGTTTCAAATTAATACTGGGATTGAGCTCTAAGTTATCAAAGTTCAATTCCAGTGAGCAACTAATGCAATGGTACTATTTCGCAAATTATTTAGAGTAATAACTCTAGAGGTATAGATGAAACGTTCGCTTTTTGCTCTAATACTCGCGCTGCCACTGTCGGTTCAAGCCAAACCGATAGCGTTTGATCAAGCCTGGGAGCAGCTTCTTCAAGTAAGTGACAAGTTGCAAGCGGGTGTGCAAGAGGTCAACCGTGCAGACGCTGAACGCGTTGCAGGTGAAGACTTAAACTTGCCTTCAGTTAACCTAACAGGTAGTTATACACGTCTTGAAAAACCGATTGAATTAGATCTTATGGATCTCAATCCGCTTGCATCTGTTGATCCAGCGGCACTTCCGCCGGCTTTAGGTGAAGCGTTAGCGGGGATCCCAAGTTCAATGTTTGTGACCCCTTTTACAGAGCAAGATATTTTTCGCTCTAGCTTACAAGCGATGTGGCCCATTTATACCGGTGGTAAAATAACGGCTGCGCAGGCGATACATGAAGCCCATGTTGCCGAAAAAGAGGAGCAGTTAAAGTTAACCACTCGCGATCTATTTGTCAGCTTGGTTGATCGTTACTACGCCGTGGCCGTTACTGCAACGCTGGCTCAAACTCAAAAACAGTTGGTTGACTCGTTATCACTGCATGTTTCTCATGCGCAAAAACTGGAACAACAAGGCCAAATTGCTAAAGTTGAACGGCTCAATGCACAGGTGGCACTTGAGACGGCAAAAGTAAACTTTGGCAGTGCTAAACGCCAGTCTGAAATGGCCGCCATTGCCTTGTCTAGGATGTTGCATGAGCGCGAAGTGGATGCGACCTCGCCATTATTTATGCTCAATAGAGCGCCATCATTACCGCAGCTTTCGCAGCTCACTATGAATCAGCACCCCGCTTTAAAACTGCTTGCAGCCAAAGAGTTGCAAGCTCAAGGGCTGATTAAAGTTGAAAAGGGCAGTTATTATCCTACCGTGTTCCTTTACGGTAATTACACCTTGTATGAAGACGACAGCTTGCTTTCAAAGGTTGAACCTGACTGGATGTTAGGAGTCGGGGTGAATATTCCACTGTTAAGCCGTGATGGTCGCAGTGGCAAGGTTGAAGCAGCTAAAAGTGCGTTGCTACAAGCGCGTTATACCAAAGCGCAAACGCAGCAAGACTTAAATCTATTACTAGAGCAAAGTTACCGGCAGTTACTACAGGCGCAAGAAGAGGTGGTGTCACTTAACACGTCGTTGAGCCTAGCCCATGAAAATAAACGTTTGCGTGATATTGCATTCAAGCAAGGGTTGTCGACTTCAATTGAGAAAGTCGATGCAGAGCTCAAGCTCACCGCGGTAGAGACCCAACAACTTGGGGCGCAATACCGTTACATACAAGCATATGCAAGGCTGATGGCGATTAGCGGTCAGTTAGATGAATTTATTGGCAGAAGCCTTAAGCAAGGGGAACATAATGCGCACTAACCGTATCTTGGCCGCAATAGCACTTATTGCATTAATCGGGATATTAGCTTACGGATTGGTGTTAGCTTACACGCCTAAACCTCAAATACTGCAGGGGCAAATTGAAGCCCGCGAATATAATATTTCCTCAAAAGTGCCTGGTCGAGTTGAGCAAGTTCTGGTTCGCCGTGGTGACCAAGTTAGTGAAGGTGACCTACTTTATGCGATTTACAGCCCCGAGTTAAAAGCCAAATTGATGCAAGCGGAAGGTGGCCGAGATGCCGCCAAAGCGATGCAGCAAGAGGCTAATAATGGTGCACGTAAGCAACAGGTTATGGCGTCTAAAGAGCAGTGGTTAAAAGCACAGGCGGCAGCAACATTAGCCCATACCACCTTTAAACGTATAGAGGCGTTATTTAATGAAGGTGTAATGGCGCGGCAAAAACGCGATGAAGCTTTTACACAATGGCAAGCAGCTAAATATACCGAGCAAGCTGCATTGGCAATGTATGAAATGGCAGATGAAGGTGCGCGCGTTGAAACTAAAGCCGCAGCAGCCGGTAATGCTCGTATGGCCGAAGGTGCGGTCAACGAGGTTAATGCCATGTTGGCTGACAGCCAAATGCGTTCACCTAAAAAGGGCGAGGTTAGCGAGGTTTTATTGCAAGCGGGCGAGTTAGCGCCAAGCGGTTTTCCTGTGGTGAGCTTAATTGATATGAGTGACGCTTGGGCAGTATTCCAAATACGTGAAGACCAATTAAAGCTAGTTAAACAGGGGCAAACGTTATTGTTGACCATTCCGGCACTTGAGCGCGATGTTGAGTTTACCGTAAGCCATATTTCGGTGTTAGGCGACTTTGCTACTTGGCGTGCAACTGAGAGCGGCCATGATTTTGATATGCGTACTTTCGAGGTTGAATTGCGTCCTAATGAGACCATTGCCGATCTTCGCGTAGGTATGTCGGTTCTTTTTGCTTTATAACTACTTTGTAGTGCGGGGCTGACGTTGTGATTAAAATGCTGAAAAGAGAAATGGCAGCCTTGATCCATGATCCATGGCAGTTGGCGTTGGTGAGCTATATTCCGCTATTAGGTATCGTAGGTTTATGGCTGCTATTTAGTGCCGGCTTGCCTCGGCAGTTGCCGGTGGCGGTGGTTGATTTTGACCAAAGCCAAGTTAGCCGTGCTTTAGCGCGGCAGTTACAGGCCAACCCAGTCACTACCCCTATCAGTTATACTGATCTGCCCAGTGCGGTTGCTGCCATGCAACAAGCGGAAGTTTATGCGCTGGTGGTATTTCACCATGGCCTAAAGCATGATCTGCTCACCGGTAAAACACCGACCATTGATATCCGCTATAACAGTCAATTTCTTCTAGTTGGCAAGCTATTATCTACCCAGATTCAAGTCAGTATGGCTGATGGGCTAAAACCGTTAGCAGCGATTAAACAGCTGGCAGCAGGCGTACCAAAAGCCAAAGTAGCAGTCAATTTAGCGCCGGTAAGTAGCCAAACAACCGCATTATTTAACCGCAATAACAACTATGTGGGCTTTTTAGTGCCGCCAGTGTTAATTGCACTGTTACAGCAAATTGCCATGATGGTTTTTGCCAATAGCCTTAATCGAGAGCTGCGGTGGCAGACAACTGCGCAATGGACGGCTCTTGGTGTGTGGAAAGGTATAGCGGCTAAAGTCTTGTTTTACACACCATTCATATTAATGCACGCTGGCTTTATTTTTGCACTTCTCTATTTGTATTTGGGCTTACCAATGGCAGGCAGTATTGCATTGTTATTAGCCGCACAGCTGATGATGCTACTGGCGATTTGGTTGATGGTGTTAGTGATCTTTTTTGCTCTGCAAGACAGCGCGCGGGTGATTAGTTTTTGCACCGCGATTTTTGCGCCAGCCTTTGCGTTTATGGGCGTGACCTTTCCGACCGCCGAAATGCCTGCAATCGCTCAGTGGTGGCGAACGGTTTTGCCGTCAAGCCATTACATTGAAACTCATATTGACGTTGTCAGTTATGGTCAAGGTTGGTTAGCGGCATTGCCGCAATTTTTAGGGTATTGGGGTTACTTATGCTTGCTGCTGCCAATTAGTTTCTTGGTGGCAAAAGGGTTTGACTCGTCAGTTTCTGCTGCGCCGCAGCTGCAAAAAGGGAGTTAAGATGAGCTTTTTGCAATTAGTATTGGCCGAACTGAAAGTCATTTTTACTGATAAAACCATTTTTATTACTGTTTTTGGTGGCGTACTGTTTTACTCAATTTTGTATCCGCTGCCATATTTACATCAGGTACCGACGGAGCAGCAGTTGGTGGTGGTGGATCACGACCATTCGTCATTAAGCCGCTTGCTTATTCGGCATGCAGATGCCAATGCAAAAATCCAGGTCGTGGCAAAAGTCGGTTCTATTGATGCCGCTAAAGCATGGATAGAAACTGGCCGTGCCCATGGGCTTTTGGTGATCCCTGCTGACTTTCGGCGCGATCTATTGCTTGGCCGTGGCGTAACATTAAGTTATGGCGGCGATGCCAGTTACTTTTTAATTTACTCCGCGGTGGCCGAAGGGTTGGTTTCGGCAGGCCTTGACGCAGGGAAAAACATTCAACGTTTAGGGCTGTTAACACAAGGCTATAGCGCTAAAGCGGCAGAGAAAAGCCTAAATGTCGTTGAGTTAAATAGCATTCCGGCGTTCAACCCTAGTTTAGGTTATACCCCTTACGTGGTGCCAGGGTTATTCCTACTGATTTTGCACCAAACCCTTTTAATTGCCAGCTGTGTGATAGGTGCTAGGCAATGGCAACGCAGCGGTTATTGGCGCAAGGTTAAGCCGCTAATGTTGGTGTGTGGCCGAATGACGGCCTTTATGTGCCTCTATATCTTATTGACCAGTTTTTATGTGGGTTACTATTACTATTGGTATGGCGTTAGCTTATTGGCTAGTTTAACCACTGTGGGCTTGCTGTTGCTGCCTTTTTTGTTGGCAACCAGTGCGGCTGGTGTCGCGTTAAGCACACTGTTTACGCGCCGTGATTTACCCACCCAAGTATTATTATTAATGTCGATGCCGCTGTTATTTGTGTCTGGCTTTGTGTGGCCAACAGCGTTAATCCCTGAACCTGTGGTGGCCATTGCGCAAATATTCCCGGCAGTACCGGGCATTATGGCAATGTTAGAGCTAAACCAAATGGGCGCGTCGTGGCACAGTATTATGCCGCAATGGGTCCAGTTGTGGGTCATGTTAGTGGTTTACTTTATATTGGCGTGCTGGGGAGTTAGTAAGCGGTTAAAGCTACCTGTAAAATCGATTGCTACCAATGAGCAAAAGGCCGCAGCTTATGAATAAAGTGTGTTTGCTGCTGATACAGCATTAATCCCGCTTGCCGAAAATAGTCGTATCGTTCGCTAATAAAAAGCCCACTGCAATCAATATTGCAGTGGGCTTTTTAATACTGTTATTGCAGGCGGGTTAAGCAACTGCCTGAATAACAGATGGGCTAAACATTAACTGCCTTTTAGTAGCACATTAAACCCAATGCTACTTTTTATCGATTTAGGGGTGACCACTTCAATAGATATTATACTGGTTTCATCAGGCTCACCACTGCCAGCCTCGTTGCCATTTATCAAAGTAAAGCTGGTGGTACTGCCGACAAGGCTATTACGGTTACGGACTTCAAATGCATCCGCATCTAATTCCCCTGCCGAGGCCGTTGTCGTTAATGTGCTCTGGGCTGGCATGATTTGACCAGCACTGTCAAAAAACCTAACAGTGAAAGTAGAGGCGTCGCCTGCAGGAATTTCGGTCGTACTAATAGTGGCATTATCGTTGCTATATATGGGGGTTCCATCTTGTTCAATTTCAAAGTAGGCCTCAGAGCCCGACATCGTAATAATCAGTGCTTTACGGATATAAGTTTTGTTGGCTTGTTCAGTGCCGCACAAACTACTACTAGTACATTGAGGACCATTAAATAACTCATCTCCAGTGTTGTAGTTATCAGCTGCAGTATTAAAGTATGGCTCACCTGATGTGTGGTCGCCAGACTCATCATCGTCTCTGAACGCATCACCTAAATCGATGAAGCCTTGAGCATGGTATGTGTCAATATCTAGGCCGTTACCACTACACGCTTTTGCACTTCCATCGTCATCTAGACAGGCAAGCGCTATAGCGCCTCCATCGGCATCATCAAATACATTATTGCCGTTAGTATCAAAAAAGGTTTCATGCCCCAAGGCATAGGCCAGTACTGTTACGCGATGGTCTGTTGGGCGAGGGCTGGTTGAGGTCCATTCAACGCTACATGTACCACCTAAGGTGACACAACTTGGCTCTATTTGGCCGCCTTCGGCAGTAAAGTTAATGGTGGTGTCATCGGGTGCTGGGTTGCCAAAGCTGTCTGATGCATAAGCGGTAATCGTTACTACTTCACCGTTATGGTCGCCCGCCTCAGGGTTAACGGTGTCTGCTGAAACACTAAAGCCCAACTGTTGTGGTAAACCGGTATTAATGGTGAGCTGTTCAGATTGACTCGTTACGCTTTCTTCGTCGGTTCCCGTTGTTGCTGTGGCCACAACCCGTACCGGCGTTGGTATGGTGCCTGATAACACAGTTGTTGTGACTAGGCCTGCTGAGTTACTTATGCTGCTAATGGTTGGGTCGCCATTGGAGAAGGCTATGCCACCAACGGTAGTGTCGAGTGTAAAATCAACCGTTTGCTGCGCAATAGCTTGGCCATTGGCATCTGTGACGCTAAAAGTAATTAAAGATGACTCACTTGCGTCTGTGCCCCCAGCGCCTTTAATGCGAATTGATGCGGGCTCTGCTGAAACAAAGCTTAAGTTAGCTAAGGTTTGCTGTGCAAGGTTAAAGTCGAGATCGGCGGTGAGGGTTTCATTGCCGGCGGTCACGGTGGCAATGATTTGGTCGCTACGTTCACTGTTACCACTACAGCTGGTATTTTGAAAGGTGGCGCTTGCCGTGCCCGATAATGTAGTCACAGGTGAGTCGATACTGGCGTTGTTGCTCTCTACGCAGCTAGAGCTAAAGCTAACACTGGTAGGTGTTTGCAGGCGGGTAATGACTCCGTCGGCGTCCTGGCTTACCAACGTGGCGGTAACCCCAAAACTGCCACCCGCGCTCACGGTATATTGCTCATCTGTTGTGGCAGGAGTGGTACTGAGTTTGCCCTCAATGAAAGTTTCTTCGCCGCTATCGGTATCGGTTGTAAACGATCCCAGCATAATGGTGCCTTCGTCGCTTACGGCGTCTGCGGCTAATACTTCATAAAAGCTTGAATTTTGGTAGGTTACGTCTGCGTAATCGAGGGTTACCGTCATGCTAGCTGCACCCAGTTCGGTGTCGGCTGGTGTGTAACTGACTTGTGCAATACCATCAGCGTTAGTCAGTGCCGAGCTAGGGTTGAGCGCTGCGCTGCCTGCCGTAAACGTGACCATTTGGCCGGCAATCCCTACACTGGAAGCGTCTAAAAATTCGGCTTGTAGTTGTACGGTTTCTTCGGCTTTAAATTGGGTAACAACGTCGCTACCGTTAATGATGGCCGTGTTGAGTGTATAGGTTGGCTCTGTGGGGGTGGTTGTGGCGATAAACTCGTAATTACGAGTTGCAGTTGCACTGTATTCATCTTCAGTAAAGCTGGCCGTTAATGTGCCTGCGTCAACGGTGGCGCTGCTGTTGCTAATGATAATTTCGGCTAAGCCGCTAGCATCCGTCAGCTTATTAGGCGCGGATAACTCGCCAAGTGTGCCGCTAAAGGCAATGAGCTTACCGCTACGATTGCTGTTGTCTTGCTTTAAGTGTGCGACAGCACAAAAAGAGGCGTTAGCGTCAAAACTGAGCGCGTCAGTGGTGGTGCTACACACACCATTCTCGACGGTTTTATAACTAATCGATAGGCTATATGTGCCCCCATTATCAACATCGCTACTTCCATCTGATGAGCCATTACAGCCACTTAATGCGGACAAACTTAAAAGAGTAACGGGTATGACGGCCAGCTTTTTAATGAGGCGCATTCGCAAATTCCTTGTGCAACAATATTGATAATAAAGGGCTGTGTTGATTGGTTTCAACTAATTTTTTTGCAAAAAAAAGCTCTCTGAATAAGCTACTTATTCAGAGAGCTATTGTCTATATTATAGCAATTATTCTGTGATTTCGTTACGTAAATACTTGCTGAACTCTTTTGCTGTTTTTGACAATGAAATGTCAGCATTTTTGCTGAGTTCTTTTTTAGTTTGACGAACAAACTGACGCAGTTTTTGTCTTTCTAGCTGCGGGTGCTGTTCAAGCATAGCTTGGATCGCTGGATCGCCTTCACTGATCAAGTGATCACGAGCTTTATCGGCAACGTTTGTTTTAGCACTTTCGTTGCTGTTTTGATTCAAAACGTTTTTCATTGCCAGCTGCAAAGCTTCAATGTCAACGTAGCGCATCAGTTTACCGATGTATTGTAGGTGACGGCGATAAGCTTCTGTATTGATCTTAATCGTCTTCGCTTTTAATACATTATCGTAAACTATTTCATCAAGATTTAGTCTTTCAACCTGACTTTTACTTAGTAAAGTCAGTTTCTTACCTAGCTCTTGGTAAATGGCGATTTCACGCTTAGCATCGGCTCTGCTTTCATAATCGTCATTTTGGTCATAGGGTTGGTGGAAGTGTTCTGAGTCACCGACAATCTTCATATCTAAAAATCTCTTACAAATACTAAGACAATAATAACATTTATAAAGCCAGTTGACCTGCCATATTTTGGATTAGCTAAATTGTAGGCGGTTAAAAGGCAAACTGAGGCAGTTATTTAATGTGATTGGTTTTTGGGTTTGTTATGCTTATATGATTCCCGATTATTGAAGAGTAGATTTGTGTCCTCACCTAGCATTGATATCGAATTAGATTCCCTACAAAACGCCGTTTCAATGGCATTGGAATACGCAAAGTCCTTAGGCACGTCAGGTGCAGAAGTTGCTATTAGTAAGCAACAGGGATTGTCTGTTTCAACACGTATGAAAGAAGTTGAAACGGTTGAGTTTAATAAAGACGGCGCATTGGGGATCACGCTCTTTAGAGATGGTTGTAAGGGCAGTTCTTCAACGTCTGATCTTAGCCCTGAAGCAATTAAACAAGCAGTAAAAGCGGCAGACGGCATTGCCCGCTTTACTTCAGCAGATCCATACAATGGTTTAGCTGATGAAGCGCTAATGGCAACATCGTTTCCGGAGCTTGACCTTTACCACCCTGAAGATATCTCTCCTGAAGAGCTAGCTCGGATCTCAATTTTGGCTGAAGAAGCTGCACTCAATACTGATCCTCGAGTACAAACATCTGATGGCGCGAGTGCGAATGCCCATACGAGCATTAAAGTTTATGGTAACAGCCACGGTTTTTTACATGGCTCGTGCAGCTCGCGTTACAGTTTGAGTTGTGTTGCCATTGGCGAGATAGATGGTGGTATGCAGCGCGATTATGATTATACCGTTGCTCGAAAGTACAGCGAGCTGCTAGCACCGGACTTGATTGGTACTAAAGCTGCTGAGAAAACGGCTGGGCGTTTAGGTGCGCGCAAAATTGCCACCACAGAACTACCTATTCTTTTCTCGCCTGAAATTGCTACCGGCCTAATGGGTCATTTAGTTGGCGCGATTAGTGGTGGCAGCATATACCGTAAATCGAGCTTTTTGCTCGATGCGGTTGGTAAGCAAGTATTTCCAGACTGGTTTAATATTGATGAGCAACCGCACTTGGTGGGCGCATTAGCTAGCTCAGCTTACGACAGTGAAGGTGTGGCGACTCAAGAACGTAAGATTATTGATAATGGTCATTTAGCCACTTATTTGTTGACCAGTTATTCGGCTAAAAAGCTAGGCTTAACCAATACCGGCCATGCTGGTGGGATCTATAACTGGACCTTGTCATCAACAGGGCAGACTTTTGACCAACTTGTGAAAGAGATGGGCACCGGACTTATTATTACTGAAGTCATGGGTCAAGGAGTGAACGGCGTAACGGGAGATTACTCTCGTGGTGCGGCGGGATTCTATGTTGAAAATGGCGTGATTTTATACCCTGTTGAAGAGATCACTATTGCGGGTAATTTAAAAGATATGTACCGTAACATCGTTGCCGTCGCGAGTGATAGAGATTTACGCTCATCGATTAGAACCGGCGGAATTTTGATGGATAAAATGAAGATAGCTGGCAGCTAGCCGGTTTTTCATCTTCAAAATTAGGCTTCTTCGGAAGCCTTTTTTGTGGCTGCAATTTGTGTGCACACGACTCGACTCATCGAATTTCAACTCTGTTAGCTTAGTGTGAGCTTGAGTTGGTTGTTTGTTTACTCATGACAAGATTTTGTAAGCAGTTGATTTTGTGTGGCCAAACATTATTGTACAAATACCGCTTGAATATCTGATAAAACATATATATTATTTTTCGTATATTAAGGGCCTGAGCTAGTTTTCAGTTTGAAGGTTCCTCCACCGTTTGCAAAGAGCACATTATGACACCATTAGTCTTTTTTAAAGCACTTGCTGATGACACTCGGTTGCGCAGTATTTTGCTGATCCAGTCGCAATCAGAACTGTGTGTGTGTGAGTTGATGACAGCGTTAGACGAGATCCAACCTAAGATCTCTCGTCATCTCGCGCAGTTAAGAAAGTTAGGCGTATTGGTTGATCGCCGTCAGGGGCAGTGGGTTTTTTATTGTATTAACCCTGATTTACCTCAATGGGCTGCTGACATTCTGCAAACGTTAGCGCAGCAAGAGTCACAGCTCATTAGCGCTAACTTAGCTGAGCTGCAGAAGATGGGCGACCGCCCAGCAAGAACCTCTCAGTGCTGTTGAGAGCTCGGTAAGTATTGACCTTATTTATTAAAGTCGCTTTTGAACAAAAAGCGTTATTTAGATTTTATCATTTTGAGATTAGGAAACGACGATGACTATTAAAATCGGCATTAATGGCTTTGGCAGAATGGGACGTTTGGCATTACGAGCAGCTTGGCACAATAAGGACATTGAGTTTGTGCAAATTAACGATCCAGCAGGTGACGCTGTCACGTTGGCGCACTTACTTACATTTGATTCAGTACATGGTCGCTGGAGCGAAGAAGCCACTGCTGATGGCAGTGATATTGTTGTTGGCGAACACCGTATTGCAACCACTCGCAACAGCACCATTGAGGCAACTGATTGGTCACAGTGTGATGTCGTGATTGAAGCGTCAGGAGTAATGAAAACCAAGGCATTACTGCAGGCCTACCTTGATCAAGGCGTAAAAAGAGTGGTCGTTACTGCACCAGTTAAAGAAGACGGCGTACTTAATGTGGTCATGGGGGTTAACCAGCATCTTTACAATAAAGATATCCACCCAATAGTGACTGCGGCATCGTGTACCACTAACTGTTTAGCGCCAGTTGTTAAAGTTATTCATGACAAGATTGGTATTAAACATGGCTCAATGACAACCATACATGACATAACCAACACTCAAACAATTCTCGATGCACCGCATAAAGATTTACGTCGCGCTCGTGCTTGTGGATTAAGCATGATACCGACAACTACAGGTAGTGCGACTGCGATTACACATATTTTTCCTGAACTTAAAGGTAAGCTTAACGGCCATGCGGTACGTATTCCATTGGCGAATGCTTCACTTACAGATTGTGTGTTTGAGTTAAATCGTGAGACGACGGAAGCCGAAGTTAACGACTTGCTTAAAGCTGCTGCTGATGGCGAACTTAAAGGTATTCTTGGCTTTGAAGAGCGCCCATTGGTGTCGGTTGATTATAAAACCGACCCTCGTTCAAGCATTATCGATGCCCCATCAACCATGGTGGTCAATGGCACACAGGTGAAACTTTACGTGTGGTACGACAACGAATGGGGCTACGCTAACCGTACTGCAGAGTTGGCGATTATGGTTGGTAAGCAAGACTTAGTCTCTTAGTCTGCAACTGACGTTATTAGCGCCTTACGATTAATCGGTAAATATTAAGTTTAGAGTTATTGTTAGGCGTTTTTTTTATTCTGATAATTTAATGAGAGTGCAGTGTTAGCTAAATATCGTTCATTGCCTGAAAGTATTCGGCAATATCTATTAGTAACTTGGAATTACTGGGCATTTACCGTAACCGATGGTGCGCTACGCATGTTAGTGGTGCTGCACTTTTATGATTTAGGTTACTCGCCTATCGCGATTGCGATGTTATTTGTGTTTTATGAAATATTTGGAGTTGTCACCAACTTGGTTGGTGGCTGGCTTGGTGCGCGTTTAGGGCTTAATCGGACTATGAACATTGGGCTCGGGCTGCAAATTTTGGCGTTGTCGATGCTATTGTTGCCAGCTGCAATGCTTACGGTACCTTGGGTGATGGCAGCGCAGGCGTTGTCAGGGATCGCTAAAGATCTTAATAAAATGAGCGCCAAAAGTGCGATTAAAACACTAGTACCTAAAGATGCTGAAGATAAGCTGTATCGCTGGGTTGCAATGCTTACCGGCTCTAAAAATGCCCTTAAAGGGGCTGGCTTCTTTTTAGGGGGACTATTACTCGCAAGCTTTGGCTTTAGTGGCGCTATTGCTGTGATGGTGGCGGCGTTAACGGTAGTTTGGTTAGCGAGCTTGGTTAATTTGAAAGCCGATTTAGGAAAAGCCAAGTCTAAGCCTAAATTTACCGAGATATTTTCAAACAGTAACAGTGTCAATATTCTCTCTGCTGCTCGGTTATTTTTATTTGCTGCACGCGATGTTTGGTTTGTTATCGCGCTGCCGGTGTTTTTGGCCAGCCAATTGGGTTGGGAGCACAGCAGTGTGGGGGCATTTTTAGCGCTGTGGGTAATAGGCTATGGTGTTGTTCAGTCTGTAGCGCCCGCGATCACTGCCGGACGCGGCAGTCGAACTCCAGATGGTAAAACAGCCATGCTTTGGGCGGGAGTACTAACATTGGTGACTTCGTTACTAGCCTTAGTGATGATAACCGAGTGGCTTGAGCCGCAGCTGGCGTTAATCGGTGGGTTAATGATATTTGGGGCTGCGTTTGCTATCAACTCCTCTTTACACAGCTATTTGATCGTCAGTTATGCCGATGAAGACGGGGTGTCGCTCGATATTGGTTTTTACTATATGGCAAACGCGATGGGACGGCTTGTCGGAACGTTGTTGTCTGGTTGGATTTATCAGGCTGCCGGTTTAGCGGCATGTTTGTTGGTGTCGGCACTATTTTTACTATTCACCTTTATCATTTCATTTAAGTTACCCAAGACTCACCGCGTTTAAATATCGGTTTTCAAGTTTAATGGCGCCACTGGGCGCCATTCTTGTTTCTGTAGTCACGCCTTTCAATATTGCAGCTTTTCAAAAGTTAATGTTCTGTTATATGCTGTTTGCGAAGCTACGCATTGTTTTAAACAAACGCAGCTAGTCCGGTTTGACTATAGCGCGACTTGGTTCAGAGAAACTAAGCGCAGCAAAAAATAAAAATAACGATAAATAATCTGTATCTACGAGGTTTTAATGGAAGCTATTACTGAATTTGTTGGCATGATCAACGGTGTAGTATGGGGCACTCCCATGCTTATCATGATCTTGGGGGTTGGGTTATTTCTAACCTTTGGTTTACGGTTGATGCCAATTTTAAAACTTGGCACTGGCTTTAGGTTGTTATGGTCTGGTCGTATACCGGATAAAGATAAAAATATTAAAGGGCAAATCAGCCCGTTTAACGCGCTAATGACATCGCTGTCAGCCACCATTGGTACTGGTAACATCGCTGGTGTTGCTACCGCAATTTTTATAGGCGGGCCTGGTGCACTGTTTTGGATGTGGTGCACCGCATTAGTCGGTATGGCCACTAAATTTGCCGAAGCGGTTCTGGCTGTAAGGTATCGCGAAGTCGATGAGCATGGCAATCACGTCGGTGGGCCAATGTACTACATCAAAAATGGCCTAGGCTCAAAGTGGGCTTGGCTTGGTACCGCTTTTGCTTTATTTGGTGCATTAGCCGGTTTTGGTATTGGTAATACGGTGCAAGCCAACTCGGTTGCCGATGCGCTCAGTAGTAATTTTGGCGTGCCAACTTGGGTTACTGGAGTCGTGCTAATGGTGTTAGTTGGCGCGGTGTTGATGGGCGGAATTAAGCGGATTGCTGATGTAGCCGGTAAACTCGTACCTATTATGACGGTATTTTACATTGCCGCGGGTATTGCGGTGTTGGTGGTTTATGCTGCTGATATTCCGGCGGCTTTCGAGCTGATTATTCACAGTGCATTTAGCCCTGTTGCTGCGCAAGGTGGTTTTGCTGGCGCTGCAGTTTGGGCGGCAATACGCTTTGGTGTGGCGCGAGGCGTGTTCTCTAACGAGGCTGGTCTCGGTAGTGCACCTATTGCGCACGCCGCAGCGCAGACGAATAACCCGGTTGCACAAGGCTTAGTTGCTATGCTCGGAACGTTCATTGACACTTTAATTGTATGTACCATAACTGGCTTGGCGATTATTGTTTCAGGGGCTTGGACCTCGGGTGAAAACGGCGCTGCACTGACCTCTTTTGCTTTCTCACATGCATTTCCATTGGGTAATTACGTCGTTGCTATTGCATTAACTGTCTTTGCGTTTACAACCATCTTAGGGTGGAGTTTTTACTGCGAAAAATGCGTACAGTTTTTATTTGGCATAAAAGCGATTAAACCTTTTAGAGTGATATGGACAATAGTCGTGCCATTAGGGGCGGTAAGTTCATTAGAGTTTATTTGGCTGTTGGCAGATACATTAAATGCCATGATGGCGATCCCTAACTTAATTGCGCTCGCGTTATTAAGTCCGGTGGTGTTTGCTTTGACAAAAGAATATTTCTTAAAGCAACGCGAAACAGAAGCCGCTGAGAAGTAAATAGCTTATAGGTTTGCTAATATCTTAAGCTCCTGGAATGGTTTCAGGAGCTTTTTTATGCGCTTAAGCCCAGAGGTTATCGTCGCCAATATCTCGGGTCAGTTGGTTTTTTTCTAAATGCGCCTCGAGGCGTTTTTTTACCGCTCTTTTATGCGCTAAATCATCTGCCGCTTTTTTATTTTTTGGCGCTGCTAATGCGTCAATTTCTTTATCGTTGGGCACAAAGTCCAGTATCTGAGCCATCACGAATCCTTCTTAAATTAATATCAATAACTCCAGATGCTAATGTTTGTCGTTAAATATGGATGTTATTGATAATTATGGTTAATATTTGTTGTTTAGTGCTAGGTCTGTTGCCATGAAGCCCCATTCCTGCGTGTGAACAAGGCTGAATTTATCAGGCAATTTAGTAAAAATATGCGATCAAGCTAACAAAGTGGCACTCTTTAAATTCGAAATCTATAAGGCGCTAATATTCAGTTTAAATCGACGTTTAAACTGGGTGAATTTACAGCAAATATTGATAATTTTAAGCATTGGATAAGAGGTGTGTTAAAAGCGGGTAGCATCGCGGCTGCTATGGAAGCGGGCATTGCTTAAAGTTAAAGCGGATTAATTGAATGCAGGTTAAAGACAGCCTTTCTATAGCAATATTGAAAAGGCTGTCAGTCATCATTGTTGCTTAACGAGTTTACAAACCAAAGCTGTAGCTGTAACCGACTAATACTTTAGCATCATCGTCTTCAAGGTCGGTGTCGCTAACCGTAAATGATACAGTACCAAAGTCGGTGTCTTTACTCAGTGACACAGAATAATCTGCATAGTCGTCCGTACCGTACCATGCGGTAACAACGTCACCTGATGAGACTCCGTAGTGTGCAGCTACTGACAGTGAGTCTGAAATTGGGTAGGTGACAGAGGCTTGCAGATAACCCATGTCCTTTTCATCTAAAGTAGCGTCGCCTGTTACGTCATCACCGGCATTAACCACGTGTGAGTAACTTACGTCAAACCACTTCCAGCTAAGTGCTGCGGTGATTTCACCAAAATCAACATCATCAGCGGCATCTGGGTATGCGTAATATAGGTAGTTGATATCGTATCCAAAATCGTCACCTATACTGCCACCGTAGCCGGCGTAAAAGTCAATTTCATAACTGGTTTCATTACCAAAGTCGACATTTGATGCCCAAGTACCAGCATAGAAGCCAGCGTCATGGCTGTAATCAATTCCGCCTTGAACTGCGGCTGCGTCGTTTGTTTGAGTAACACCACGCCATAAGTAATTTGAGGTTGCGCCTATGTTGGCCTCAACGGCAGCATTTGCTGATAGGCTGATTAGCGCGGTGGCAGTCAGTGCGGCAGTATTTATCAGTAGCTTATTCATTGCGTTTCCCTTAAATTTTTTTGTAATAGTCGCAATAACTAAAGCAAACTCTGAGCCAAAAATAATTTTGTTATAAAACAGTTGCTTATTTATTGCTCAATAGATATGCACAGTAGAATTGTTTCAAACTAGGGCAGAAGGCACTAAATTAGTGCAACTGTAATATGGGGATGATTACTACGAAGTGTTCGTTGGTAGAAACTGGTAAACCTCATTTAACTTAACCCTGCAAGATTGTGTCACTGCAAATGAGTGTGACGGAATTGGAAATTGAATACAGTGAAAATAGAGTCGGCAGGAGAGTCTTGTATCATGCTGTTTTATGGCTTGGCTTTTAAACTGAAAGCTGACTCAATTATTGGCAAGGCATTTTGAGGTTGAGGCGCAAATACAAAGTAATTGAGGCATAAAAAAACCCCCGAATGCGGAGGTTTAATTTAAATCGCAGTAAATTGTTATTGATTAACGCTATCTTTAAGCGTTTTTCCTGCTTTAAACTTAGGTACTGTAGCCGCAGGAATTTGAATTTCTTTACCTGTCTGTGGGTTACGTCCTGTGCGAGCAGCGCGCTCTGAAGTTTCAAAAGAGCCAAAACCTACAATAGAGATTTTCTCTCCATTTTTCATCGCTTCTGCAACAGTTTCTTCAAAAGATTTTAATGCACGTGCGGCTTCAGCTTTAGTGAGTTCCGCAGATTCAGCCATTTTTGCAACAAGTTCAGTCTTATTCATTTGAATCGTCTCTTCTATCCGTAGATTTATTAATAGTAGCGTTGTGTAACATGCCATAAGCTTTTGCATTTGAAAAGCGCTTTAAGCCCATGAAATGGCTTTTAAAGTCAAAAACAGGAACGATTTCTCAAATTTTCTACTCTTCGAACAATTGAAACAGAATTTTTTTAACTACTTGCGGCTCAAAAGGCTTATCACATAACGCGTTGACCCCCGCTTGTGAAACGTTGCTGAGGTGTGCGTCATTCGCTTCTGATGACACCATAAGGATTGGAATGTGCGACTGGTCGCTATTGTTACGAATGTATTGGGTCAGTGCCAATCCATCTACGCTGGGCATATTGTAATCGGTAATCACAAGGTCAAACATCTGCTGTTGCAGCAACTCTATTGCTTGTTGGCCATCTGCAGCTTCAGTGATTAAGCGTAAGCCGAGATGACTTATAGTGCGTTTGATAACTTTTCTGGCCAGCTTACTGTCATCGACAACCAGCACCCGCAGATCTTGTACATCAAAGTGGGTCAAATCTAGCTCATCGTGGCTTAATAGGTCGATGGTTGCGTTGATTGCCTTGCCTAAGTGGGCAGAGGTAAAAGGTTTGGGCAGTATGGCAACCACACCTGATTGGCGGTAGCTTTCAAGATGTTCTCGGCGGCATTCACTCGAGACGAGCATAAATTGAATATCGTTAAATTGTGCTGATGACTTAAGTTGGTGAAGCAGGTCTAAAGCGGTACCGTCAGCAAAGTGCATTGCGCTGGCAATTAAATCGGGTTGGTGGCGTTTAATGATATCGAGGGCTTCTTTGATGCTCGTTGCGGATTGGATCTGCTTTATGCCCTCACGCTTTAATCTACTGGCGATTATTTTGCGTTGAGTATCTGAAGGCTCAATCAGTAAGATAGAAAGTTCACTAGGGTGTAAGTCGCTCATAAGAATCGGTACCAATTTATTATTTTGATGGCTAGCTCGCATATTGAATGCCCGCGGCATGGCGTATTAAGGCTAGTTTTGCTGTAAGTAGTTTTTAGTTTGTTGGCTAAAGGCGACCCAGTATTGAAATAGCATGACCACTATTGCCGTGAAGGTAATGGCGCTGATTGGAATATTGCGGCCTTGAAAAACAACTTTTACATCTTCAGGGGTTATTTGGTAAGCAATAACGGCAGCCGTTGCCAGTGCCATCAAGGCGACAGTTTGGATCGCTAAATAAATTTTAAGGACAACGCCGGCCCAACTACAGCGCTTGATTAGCCCATATAGCACCGGAAAAACGCCTAGCGTTAATAAGTCAAACTCTAGGGCGCTAGCTGTGCGCCATAATGCTGCGAAGGCAAACAGAAGATACAACGCGATTAATACTGCCAGGGTAGGGGGAGGTGTTTTCATGACGACCTATTAATGCATTGATTAAAAATAAGATTAAATTGCCAAACAAGGAGAGTGGTATTTAACAATTGTGGCGTCATTGTAAAAAAATCGACTTACTGAGTCTACTTAATAAGCAATATATATTGTTGCGCCGCGTTTAGGTTCGAAGTTCAGCACAATAGGTGTAGGCCGGTTTGGTGTAGCTAACTTGCGGGGCGTCACTGTTCCTCTTGCTGGCAATTCTTAAGCTGCCATTAACCTCGTATCGAGACAGTTTTAATCGTCCTGTTTGACTTTTTTATGCGGTATTACGCTAGAATAGCGCCATATAAATGTTTTATAGAGAGCAATATGACAGAGTCGCAGTTTTGGGCATTAGTGAGTCGTACGACTCCGCAGCAGGATCAAACCGATATTTCGGCAGCATTGAAGCGAAATTTGAACGAATTGAGTAATGATGAGCTACGTGCTTTCGACAAAATTTTTGGTCAACAAATGCGCCGTTCATATTCTTGGAACGTATGGGGAGCCGCATACATTATTACAGGGTGTGATTCAGAGTATGCCTTTGCTGAGTTTCGCTGCTTTTTGATTTCATTGGGTAAGGAGTGGTACGACCTTGTTGTTGAATCACCAGACGAATTAGGGCGCTTGACTGAGTGGCCTGAAAAAGATGGTTACGCCTACCCATTTGTTGATGAATACGACCTAATCGCAGGCCAGCTGTATGAAGAACGTGCTGATGATGAACTGCCGTATGTGCCATCGGGTCAAGCCACACCAGCAGGTAAAAAGTTCTCACATAAGAAAAAGCAGCTAAAAGCGACATACCCTTTGCTAAGCGCTGCGTTTCCGTTCTAACTCGAGCTATGCGTCAATCAAGTGCAATGACTAATGAGCTAACCCCATGTTGGCTCGTTAGTCGTTTGTCATTTTGTCACAGTGAAACCCTTGGCGTTTCGCGTCAAAACGGCAATTAAGGCCGCACTCCCAGGTGGCGTTATTCAGCTTTTGTGATTGCTGCTGTGAAAACTCTTTACAGCTTTGGTAATTATCAAAGTTATCTTGTTTGTCATATCCGCCAGAGTTATAGCCATTTTTATAAATGAAAGATGACCAGTTATCATCAACAAGGCTTTTTTCCGTTTGATTGATGCTGACAATTGCCCAGCTTAAAGCGCAAAATAATAAAATAACAAACACGATTGGGGTGATTTTTTGCATTAATAATTCCAGTCGTAACATGAGCGACATTATGGCAATAGCATAATTTTGGCCATAAAAAATGCTAGCTTAGGCGTTGGTTTACTTGTAAGCAACCGATTTTGGCGGCTTGATATGCAACAAAACGCCCTATACTGTGGTCTACTAATGTATTACACGGTGATATCCGTTGATTGTGTTAAGCAGGTATTCAGCTTAAATCGCTTATGATGCTAAATATAATATCTACTTTTTTGTTCGACCTTGGAGGCTAATATGAATTTAAAGCACATACTCGTTACAGGATTTGTTCTAGCAGGTTCATTGTTATCCGCTGCTACATGGGCTGCTGATGAAGTAGTTGAAAATCCCGTGACTGAAGACGGCATTGTAAAAATTGAATGGCAAGAGCCAAAGAACTTCAAGGACGTTGAGGCGGGTAGCGATATTCAGTCTCGCTTTGAGAAGCGCACATTTGAAAATATCACTAAAGGTTTAAACAAAGAAGCAGCTAAGCTTTTAAAGCCAAACCAAAAACTTGAAATGGTAGTGACTGATTTAGATTTAGCCGGTGACGTTAGACCCTCATTTGGCGCTACGACCCATGATTTGCGTGTGATAAAAGATCTTTACCCACCGCGTATGACCTTTAGCTACAAAGTCATTGAAGACAATAAGACTGTCATTGTAGGCGATGAAAAATTGCTCGACTTTAACTTTATGCACTCAACACACAGCCATAGCAACCGACCAAACCGCTATGAGGTAGAAATGCTAAAGTCATGGTTAAAAAAGACCATAGAACCTCAGCTATAAGTTAAAGCATCGGTTTTTGATATCGTAAATCGCGTCACTGTTTTACAGTGTAAAAGTAATCCAATAAAAATAGGCTAGACCATTGCTGGTTTAGCCTATTTTTTTGCTACTTTTATCAGTGCTAGTTAGCCGTGTGTTAACGCCAGTGAACGCTGCTATTTACTGTTAGATTTAAACGCCTGCATGGTTTGCAGTAGTAAAGCGAGTTTAGGAACATAGCTCTCTAGTGCTGCCGCTAAGGTTTCTGTATTGTGGCTTAAGGCATCCATTTCTAAAGCGAGCTCTTTTACATAAGGCCCAAAGCGGTTACTTGATGTTGAAAAACCCTCTTCGGCGGTGAAAATAGTTGTAAACTTTACATGACCGGCTTTTTTTAATTGATCCAGTCTTGCATCAGCATCAATAGCTTGGCGGTAGGCGGTTTGCAAACTGGCTTTTAGTTGCTCGATAACCTGTGTGTGTGGCATAACAGCCTCTCATTTTGAAATTTGCTGAATTATAAGGGGCAAGTATGTCGGCAACAAGTATCCTGAAAAGTTTATTGTTGGTTGTTGGTTTTTTGAATGTGGTTTTTCCTGCAACAGTCAATGCCGCACCAACAGATAAACCGCCGTTTTATAAAGTCACATACCATGGGAAAACCGCTTATCTGTTGGGCTCTATCCATATTGGTAAACCCGATTTTTATCCGCTACCTGAGCAAATAGAGCTGGCATTTGAACGGTCCCAAGCATTGGTGGTTGAAGCCGATGTTCGCGGCGTTGATGTGCAAGCTTTACTGCAACAATACGGTGCCAAGCCGTTACCGATAGACGAAACCACCCAAGTTGTTTTAGCTAACTACTGCCAAGATAAGGCGCGCCTTTGTGAAGCCTTGAGCCATTATGCTCCGTGGCTGCAATCAATGCAGCTAAGTGTTGGGCGCTACAGTGCGCTGGGGTATAGCGCTGAATATGGCATTGATTCGGTTCTGGTTAGCCGAGCAGAACATCGAGCTGTTTATGAGTTAGAAAGCACAGAGTTTCAGTTTGAGTTGTTATCTTCATTTAGCCCCAAAACACAGTGGGAGATGGTGCGAGAAGCGATTGAAGCACCGGATGACGACATGTTGAGCCTTATTTCAGCCTGGCGCCGAGGGGACAATGTCGAGCTTGCTCTTTTGATCGAAGGTGAAATGCTACAGCAAGACAATACTGAAATGGTCAAAAAAATGTTGTGGGATCGCAATCGTGATATGGCAGCAAAAATGATTGAATTATTAAGTACTGCAAGCACGGAGCAGTCATTGTTTGTTGTGGTTGGTGCTGGGCATTTAGTGGGAAGTCAAAGTGTGCAGTCATATTTGTCTTCGCAGGAAGTTGAACTGCAAAATTGCTGGGTAGTTAATTGTAAGTAAAGCGATATTATATGGCGTTATCGTCTTTTATCTATTTAAGGTATAATCCGCCGCTCGTTTATTTTTTGTCACTGTTTTAATGTAAGGTTTGATGAGTTTGAGTAAAGACTATTGTATTAATTTAAAGGCTATGCCGTCGTTGTTCTCGCTTTACAGAAAGATCTTTTTTGGGCGTAAGCCCGGCTGGGATGAGCAGCCGTTACCGAAGATCCATGTCAGCATTAATAATGTCGCATTGGCCAAAGACAAAATTGAGCAATATGCCAATGTGTGTGGTTTTGAGTTTGATGGGCATACATTGCCACCCACCTCTTTATATGTGATGGCCTTTCGACTGCATACAGTGATTTTTACTCATGACGGTATTACCTTTCCGTTGTTAGGGATGATCCATTTAAAAAACAGTATTACAGTGCACCGCCCAACGACCATACTTGAGCAATATGATTTTGAATGCTCATTGGTTAGCAGCGAGCAAACCGACTCAGGACTAGAGTTTGCTTTGCTATCAAAAGCGTTTGTTAACGGTGAACTAGTGTGGGAGTCTCTGTCGACTTACCTTTACCGAATAGAAGGTAAAACTAAGCGAATTAGACCGCCTAAGGGAGGGGATATTAATTGGGATACGCCTCAAGCATGGAGCCTTAGTGAAGATTTAGGCCGTCGCTATGCTAAGGCATCGGGCGATTACAACCTTATTCATCTGCACCCATTATTGTCTAAGCGTTTTGGTTTTGACCGAATTTTGGCGCACGGCATGTGGTCTAAAGGTCGCTGTATTGCTCAGATTATGCCTCAAATCGCCAACAAGCCCTGCAAAATAGACGTTGCCTTTAAATTGCCGTTATTCATGCCTGCCGATGTGACTTTTGCCGCCGAAATGCAGCAAGACAAACTCATATTTGAATTACGCGATAAAAAAGGTCGTCGCCCCCATTTAACCGGCGACGTGACTTTTTTGTAAGCCAAGCTTATTGTTGAAAAAGGCGCTTTTATAGCGTCTTTTTGCCGTATGGCAATAACAGTTTGGCTTGCTGAACTGCCTATTTACCGTAAAGCTTCACCTCGATAACCTTTGCGCTGTTAAGTTGTAATTGGTGTAAAAAGTCAGTTTGCATCAGTGCATTTATTTTACTTTTTTGATGTAGATTGCAAAAGGCTAAAATAGCCTTGGTTGGCTATTTTACCGCCGCATTAGATCCTCTATATTGCACTCGCTCTTTTACCCTACATAAAAATAAAACAGTGGATACACATAATGCTGTCAGATATTCAAATTTCTCGTGACCATGCCTGTAAGCCAATTGCAGACATCGCCACTAAGCTCGGGATCAACGAGACAGAGTTATCTCTGTTTGGGCAAAACAAAGCCAAAGTGTCATTGTCAGTCGCAAAGCGTTTAGCCGATAAGCCCAATGCCAAATTAGTGATTGTTACCGCTGTTACTCCGACTCCTTTTGGAGAAGGCAAAACGGTCACAACCATAGGTTTAACTCAAGCAATGAATGCGATTGGGGTTAAAACGTGCGGCTGTATTCGCCAACCCAGTATGGGACCCGTATTTGGTATTAAAGGCGGTGCAGCCGGCGGTGGCTACGCACAAGTGGTGCCAATGGAAGAGTTAAACTTACATTTAACTGGCGATATACATGCGGTGAGCAGTGCTCATAACCTTGCTGCAGCGGCTATTGATGCCCGTCTATTCCATGAAACAAAATTAGGCGCAGAGGCTTTTACTGAAGCGTCAGGGTTAAGTGCCGTTAATATCGACCCCGAAAATATTTTGTGGCGCAGAGTGGTTGACCATAATGAGCGAAGCTTAAGGCAGATTGAAGTCGGCTTTGGTGCGGTTAATGGGCCGGTTCACTCATCTGGCTTTGACATTACCGCGGCATCTGAGTTGATGGCGATTCTAGCTTTAAGCCAAGACCTTCATGACCTCAGGCAGAGGATTGGTCGATTAGTGCTGGCGCTGGATACTCATGCTAACCCGATTACGGCTGAAGACATCGGCGTTGCTGGTGCGATGACCGCCATTATGAAAGCGGCTATCGAACCCACGTTAATGCAAACTATTTCCGGTGATCCGTGTTTAATACATGCAGGGCCATTTGCCAATATAGCCCATGGTAACTCTTCGATTATTGCTGATAATATTGCGGCTAAATTGGCTGACGTGGTTGTTACTGAAGCTGGTTTTGGCTCTGATATGGGCTTTGAAAAATTCAGTAATATTAAAGTTAGAGAGTCTGGCTATGCGCCTTCTGCAGCGGTAGTTGTGGTGACGTTAAAAGCGCTCAAAGCCAATAGTGGTGTTGAGTCACAGCTTGCAATTGATGAACCCGATTTAGCTCGACTTCAAGCAGGTTTTGCCAATTTAGAATGGCACATTAATAATGTGCATCAATACGGCGCCCCCGTTGTGGTGGCGATAAACCGCTTCCCTACCGATACCGCTGAAGAGCTTGATTGGTTACAAGCTAAAATCGCCAGCACACGAGCCTTTGGCTGCGCCATTAGCACTGCCTTTGCTGATGGCGCTGCAGGCGGCGCTGAGCTAGCCAAGCTGGTACATGCTGCTACGCAAACCGCGTCGAATTTTAAGTGTTTGTATCAAGCAGAGCAGAGCTTAGAGGCCAAGTTAATGACCCTTGCTGAGGTTGGTTATGGTGCTGCTGGCGTCACCATGTCAGACAAGGCAACGCAGCAATTGGCGTGGTTAGATAAGCATGGTTATAGCCATATGCCGGTGTGTATTGCTAAAACGCCAATGTCGATAAGTCACGATGCAAGCGTTAAAGGTGTGCCACGCGGTTTTGACCTGCCCATTAACGAATTACGCCTCAATGCGGGAGCGGGGTTTGTTACAGCTCTAGTGGGTAAAGTGTTGACTATGCCAGGTCTTGGGGTCCGCCCAAACTACATTAATATTGATATTGACGCCAATGATGAAATTATCGGCCTAGATTAGCTTGTAACCTCGCACTTGGGAAGATCTGCTCCCTGAGCTAAATATGTCAATTAAAAGCGCTACCCGCTAACGCGGCTGGCGCTTTTTTATGGCCTTAACGTCGGAGTATTTATCGCGGAGCGTAACTCCGAGAGTAAACGGTTATCGAGGGGCACATGTGGCCAAGTATTGACTATCGTTAGCGGCATATATAGATAACTCATAGCAAATTAGGCGGGCTAGTATTTTCGATTTCTCTATATAAATTAATCAAGTGATGGCGTTATCGACAATCTTGCTCTCACAATTGAGAGCTGTGTCAAGGCTAATATAGTCCGTCATCGTTCTGTAATGAAACGTGCGATTAAATGTCATATATATGAGGTATTTTGCCACCAAATCATATCAACATGTGAGAGCAGTATGTCTAATTTAAATAAGAAATTGTCCCGCCGTTCATTCTTACAAAAAGGAGCTACAGTGGCCTCGGTTACTGCGATGTCTCCTGTGATAACTGCGTGTTCTAGTGGGGACAGTGATGACCCCGTGAAGAGCTATGCTGACATGAAAGTTGCGATTCTTGCAGATGTACACTTTCATGACATTTTTGGTGACTTCGATTTTTCCAGCTATAACGATGAAGTCACAATACGCACCTTGCATGATTCTGTCCGTTCCACTCGTATGTTTAATGAAAACTACTTTGCATTTATTGCCACGCTAGAGCAATTGGGCGAGCAAGGAATTAAATATATCTGCATGGTGGGAGATTACTCTGATGAAGGGCAGATCGATACGCTGAAAGGATTTAATCGTGTCGTTAAACCTTATATAGAAAAGTACAATTTTGAGTTCTTTTTGTGTAACGGTAACCACGATCCTAATGAGCCGTTTGGATCAGATGAAACCAAAACTTTTCTCACACCTTTTGGGGACGGAATCCAAGTCACCAGCGATAGCAACAAAAGCTTTACTGCTTCAGATTTAATTGTTGCTCAACACCAAACGGCAGGTATGAAAGGCGCTGGTTATGCTGAAATGTTTGACCTGCTTGGTGAGCATGGATTTAAAAATAAGAGCAGCTACTTACATTACGAAACGCCATGGGGTTCGGATGAGTTTGCTGAGCGCGGTTTGATTATGCGCAATGGTGAACACAGTGGTTGGTGTCCTGATGCGTCATACCTTGTCGAGCCAATGGATGGTTTGTGGCTTTGCTCTGTTGATATGAATATTCACCTACCTAAAGATAGTGTTGGTGAAGCATGGGATCATGATGCGAAAGGCTGGGAAGACGGAAAAACACATAAACCAAAAGTCTTTGAGTGGCTTGCAGATGTTGCCCAGCGTGCAGAAGAGCAAGGTAAAGTGCTAATTGTATTTAGCCATTACCCAGCGATTGAGTACCTCAATGACAGCGCTAACGACTTCTACTTTCTATTTGATGACAGTTCGTATAACAATAAACGAGTTCCAAGTGATGACACTGCGCATCAACTTATCAACGCAGGCGTGAAGTTGCAGTTTGCAGGACATATTCATGTCAATGACACCGCCATTCGTAGTAATGAAAACGGCTCTTTGATAAACATTCAAACGCCTTCTTTGGCGGCGTACACTCCGTCTTATAAATTGGTAACCTGCCATGATACTGAAACCTTTGAGATAACAACTCATACGGTTAAAGATGTGCCTGATTTTGACCACCTATTTCCTTACTATCAAAAAGAGATCGACTACCGAGCAACGGTAAACCAAGCCGAACCCTTATTAGAAGAGATGCTAGAAGCCACTGATTACCGTGACTTTATGTTCAGACACCTTAAAGTGCTCACCGAAATTAAGTTAAAAGGTGGCTGGGCTGCGGATATGAAGGACTTATATGACGCTAAAACACCGCTGTATTGGGTGATGGCATTGTCGGCATTAGATAAAGAAACAACAACGCTAAGCAGTGATGATTATACGACCTTGCTCGCTGCCATGACCGCCGAAGCGACAGATTCAGAAGTGATCGCGGCTTTCGATTCGCTGTCATCGGTACAAGCTGGTGATCTCGATAACGCATTGAGCCTAGTAAACTCACATCTTGAAACCTACAAAATGAATCGTCAGCGCATGATGAATATTGGTTTTCATTCGCTGTGTTTAGCAACGTTGTATTTGCGTAACGGCGATGAGCTAGCGGTAGATGATTTAGAGTATGAACTCATTGTTCCTATTAATGTGGTGATTAAGTTGTTTGAACTTAATGATGCAGATGGCAATCTTAGTAATGTAAATTGGGCTCAAGATTATGGTGATGCTGAAATTGGACCGGCTGTTGTAGAAAATCAAAAGAGTTATGCTGCTGATTGGGATCTATCAATTATCCATAAACGTTTTGCAGCTTTCGCGCGGATCTATTACAGGTTCAATAATAATCTACCTGCCGATCATTTCTTTGTAGATTTAAAAACCGCCACGATTACCGACCAAGTTGGGCGTGTATCTCTAGGGTAAATTTATAAACAATAATAATTAATGCCTTTACTCATTAGGGTGAGGCATTTGTATCAATGACTTAGTTTTGTTTTTGCTGTCGTTGGTGTGCGTCGTTATACGACTTTTGCGCCAGCCGTTAATGCGGCTGGCGCTTTTTTATGGTTTTATCGCTAAGTATTAGTCGCTGGTTTGGTAAATATGCACATCGCGTTGAGGGAACGGAATACTAATACCTTCTGCATCAAATCGCATTTTCACTTCGCGAGTAATGTCCCAGTATACGTCCCAGTAGTCAGCAGGTCTCACCCATGGGCGTACCACAAAATCGACCGATGATTCGCCTAATGTGTGTAGTTTTACAATGGGTTCGGGGTCGGTGAGCACTTTAGGGTGTGCGCTAACAATGTCGATTAACACTTTTTCGGCGTGTTCAATGTTATCGCTGTAGCCAATACCAAAGGTTAAATCCACGCGGCGTTGCTGCTCAACTGTAATGTTATTAATGGTATCACCCCAAATTTTATTGTTGGGAATAATCAGCCGCTGGTTATCTAAGGTTTTAATCGTGGTTGATACTAGGCTCATATGGCTAACGCGCCCTGTTACCCCAGCTGCATTGATCAGGTCGCCCACATCAAAAGGGCGATAAATGAGGATCATCATCCCCGACGCAAAGTTTGATAAGGTGTCTTGTAATGCAAAACCAATAATCACCCCCGCAATACCAAAGCCTGCAAGTAATGGCGCAAGCTCAAACCCCAGTTGCGATAAGCCTATGAGTAAGCCTAATGCGAACACGGTTTTACCCGATAACGAAATAAAGAAGTCTTGCAGCAGCAGGCTGAATTTGAGCTTGCTGTTGCTGACGGTTGTTTGTACCAGGCGTTTGACGACTTTACCTATCAAGCTTGATAAAAACAGGATCAAACAAAACATAATGAGCTTAAACACCACATTCGCGCCGTTTTCAAGGGCTTGTGTTTTGGCTACTGACATCCAGTCACTTAATAAGCTGCTAGCAACATCAAAATTGAGTACATCTTGAGTGATATCGCCCGAAGTACTGAACAGAGTTTGCTTGTACAGTGTTGCGTCTTGACCATATTTATCAAGCAGTTCAATGGCAGTCGATAAGCTGACAGCACTTTGCTCGAGGCGTTCTTTTAACTCCACCACGATGGCGGTTTGCTCGCTGCTTGCGTCTTTGCCTGCAATGGTCACATCGCTAACTGCTTGAGCTAAACGTGATTGGTTATAGTGCGCAAAGCTGTCTAAGTCGTCAGCGCGCTTAGTTAGCGCATTTAAAAATTGCTGTTTTTGCTCTTCAACGTCCACACCCGCCAATGTCGCCCACGTGATTAGTTGACTTTGAGCGATGTAAAGCTGGTCTTGTTGGCGTTGAACTAGAACCAGTTGCAGCATGATATTTCGGTCATTATCAGCGCCAACTTGTGCCATTAAAGCTTGTTTCTGTGATTCAAAGTAGTCTTCAGCTTGGTGAATAAAGTCTAGCTGCTTAACGATATAGGGAATTAGCAGGCTGAAGTTTGGGCTAGTTTCAGCCATTTGCTGCTTTAGCTTGTCTTGCAAGAGTGAGGCATTACGGCTAATACGATATTCAACGAAAGACTTTAGTTCACCTTTGGTAGTAGCAAGCACTGCCATGTCACGATCAATCGCAGTTTGGATCTTATCGAATTCGCTAGTCAGTGGCATATCATTTGCTGATGCCAGTGAAGTGAGTGTTAAACAACTTAGAAAAAGTAATTGTGCAAACAGCTTGTACATTTTCAATATCCCTTTGTTCTTATGATGCACCATGTTATTACTCGCTGCTAAAAGTGTCGATTTGTTATTCACATTTTGTCGATGTCGTACGGAATAAAAGCCGCAAAGGTCATTAATTCTGTTAGAATCGCCGGCTTATTGCAGGCTGAAAGAGGTCTGTGTCTGCAGCAGATAAGCCATTTAGTTGTATTTTATTGATAGAGAGAAGCGCCAGTGATATGTGCACATTGTTCTAAACCTTTCGCCATTGACCGCATTGTTAACCAACGAGGTAAGGGCTTGAACGCCGAGATCCAGTGTCCACTTTGCCAAGCATGGTTAGGTCGAAGTGCTGCGATGGCGCGCGTGAAAATGGCCAGCTTTTATATTGGGTTTATAGCGATGGTGTGGGGATATTTTGATGACAGTATGCGTAATTTTTGCATACCCGTTAGCATATTTGCGGTGATGTTGTTACTGGTATGCCACATGATGGATCACATCAAAGTAACCGAAACGCCAGAAATAGAGGATACCAGCGAACAGCGTCAGAAATACCGCTAGTAAGTGAGGCTGACTGCCATCAGGCTGCTCAATTATTTTTGAAAACAGCGATGTGATGACGCGCGCAAATAAGTGTAGGGTTATTCTACAACCCGCACTTGTGATTCTAGTGACGCCTCAACGTAATAAATCCCGCCCAGTACCACGCCAAAAAATAATGTCGCCATGATAATGAATTTTAAGTTAGAGCGAAGAAGTTCAAACATGATGTTTACGCCTTATTTATAAATAAACTCTTGTTTCATATCATTATGAATCAATGTTAGTACGACAATGTTAACGGTGCGAGCTTAAGTGAGCATTAATTGCAATTTAAGATGAACTAATATTTATCTACATTATCAATTCAGTCTATTGACTTAGGCGTTGAACTGCATAAAGATTAATGCGTTATTTATCGGCAAGGTTAGCACTTTGATTCAATTGAGTAGCGTAAAACAGAAACTGGTAATAGGGCTTATTGCCATATTCCTGTGCCTGTCATTTGCAGCGTCCGCTCATGATCTGAGTCATTTGGATGATGGCGCTCAAAACCATTGTACTCTGTGTTATCACCAACACCAGGCTAATAAACTGCTACCTAGCTTTGAGTTTAATATAGCGGTACAACGCCAGTTTATAGAAAGCCTAGAGTACGTCCTTGTAAAGTTCACCTCACATCATGTGAGTTTCTTCAATAGCCGCGCGCCTCCCGTTACAGCCTAAGTATTCCTCAAAAAAATAATATTTATTTGACTAAGCATTCCTTTGGGAAAGCTTAATTTAGCTGTATTTCGGAGAAAAAAATGATTATTTCAACTATGCGCCTTACTGGCGTAGCTGCTGCATGCGCCATCCTGTCTGTTAACGCTTATGCGCAAGATTCTAGCTTAACGAACCCATCCATAAGTGCAGTATTAGATGGCTATTACCAAAACACTGAACGACCAATGGCTGAGCGTGTCGAGGGCTTTGGTTTGGGCCATACTGAATTGGCAATGAGCGCCAATATTGATGACATGTTCTTTGGTAAATTAACCGCGATGATCGAGATGCATGATGGTGAAACTGAATTAGGGCTTGAAGAGGCATTTATTCAAACATTGGCGATGCCCTATGGATTGTCAATGCGGGCGGGCCGTTTCTTATCTGATATTGGTTACCTTAATAATCAGCATGTTCACACAGATTCATTTTCTGAACGCCCCGCTGCTTATCGCGCTTTTTTAGGTAGTCACTATTTCGATGATGGCTTACGCTTAAGCTATGTTGCCCCAACTGATTTGTACTGGACGATGGGCGCTGAAGCTTTTAAAGGGGACGATATGCGTGCCACCGATGAGCATGGTGAGCGCGAATATGAGCCTATCGGTGTTTATACTGCGTTTACTAAAATTGGTGGTGATGCTGGGGTAAATGGTTCTTGGCAGGCGGGGTTAAGTTACCTGCGTAATGAGAATGGCCGATTAACGGCAGAAGAGCACGAGCATGAGGATGAGCTTGAAGTGCTGTCAGATGAACATGTGCACAGTGCCCAGTACACAGGTGAAAATACCTATGTAGCTGACTTTGTTTATAAGTGGGCGCCGAACGGTAATTACAAATATCAACACTTAACCCTTAGTGGTGAATATTTCAGAGTCACTGACTTTGAACCTTTAGAAGAAGACCACGAAGAGCATGAAGACCATGATGATCATCATGAGTCTAACGACTACCAGCAAGGTTGGTATGTTAGCGGCGTTTATCAGTTATCGCCGCATTGGTCTGCCGGTTTGCGTTATGGCCAAGTTGATGCGTTATCGATGCATGATGATCATTTTGACGAACAGCAATTGAAAGAGACCGAAGTTAGTTTAGCGTGGCACCATAGCCATTTTTCTACAGTACGCCTGCAATACACTAACCAGCAAGGTACTAACTTTGATGGATTTGAAGACGATAACGTGATCACATTGCAATATGTGATGACTTTGGGGGCCCATAGTGCGCATCAATTCTAAATCTATTCAATCGACGGTGTTAAAAGCACTGACTTTAGCGGTTTCGCTGGGTTTTATGAGTCACGCTCAGGCGCAGTTGAACATATTTGCCTGTGAGCCTGAGTACGGCGCACTTGTAAAAGAGCTTGCACCTGAGGCCAAGATCTATTCGGCAACGACCGCGATGCAAGACCCGCATCAAGTGCAGGCGCGTCCCAGTTTAATCGCTAAAATGCGTCAAGCCGATCTTGCGGTTTGTGCTGGAGCCGACCTTGAAATAGGTTGGTTGCCAATGTTGCAAATGAAGTCGGCCAATGCCAAGGTGCGCTCAACAGATAAAGGTTTATTTTTTGCTGCTGAACACATTGAAACTTTAGGGCAAATGGCATCTGTTGATCGCTCTATGGGAGATGTGCACGCCAAAGGAAACCCGCATTTGCATTTTGATCCGCAGCGTTTGCTTGGCGTCGCGCAGGCGTTAACGGTTAAGCTAAGCCAAATTGATCCAGACTCTAAAGTGCAGTATCAGGCTAATCTTGCTCATTTTAGTCAGCGCTGGAATCAAGCCATAACGCTATGGGAGCAAAAGGCAAAGCCACTTCAGGGTAAAAAGGTGATTGGTTACCACTCCAGTTTTCAGTACTTGTTTAAGTGGCTGGGCATTGAGCAAGTAGCCGATCTTGAACCCAAACCGGGGATCCCACCAAGTAGCGCGCACTTAGCCAGTCTACTTAAGCGTACTCAGCAAGATGACATATTGGCAATTACGATAGCCTCATACCAAAGTGAACGCGGGGCTAGCTGGTTAGCTGAACGCGCAGACCTGCCGGTGTTAGTGCTGCCTATGTCTGTGGGCGGTAATGCACAAAGCGAAAGCCTGTTTAGCTTGTATGACAGCGTGATAGACATTTTGCTGGCGGCAAAGTAGCGCTTTAATACTGCGCTAGCGGACGTGTTTGACCATATTCGCTAGCGCATTAATCCGTTAATTTTATAACCTTTAATCTGAGTGCATACCAATGTTTGATCTGGATCTTTTATCCATTCTACTGCCTGCATTAGTGGCTGGTATATTGGTGTTGTCGACCCATGTTGTTATGGGTCAACAAGTGCTAAAACGTGGGATTATTTTTATCGATCTGGCGATCGCACAAGTTGCAGCTTTGGGCGCAATTGTCGCGCACCTTAATCAATATATTGAGGCAATGCCGTTTGCTAACGTGTGGATGCCAGCGCTATTTGCTATTAGCGGTGCGAGCTTTATTGCGTGGTTATCTAAGCGTATGGCCGATGAGCTGGAAGCCATTATTGGTTGCTTTTATGTATTAGCTGCGGTGGCTGCGATGTTGCTGTTATCGAATGACCCTCATGGGGCTGAAATGCTTAAGCAGCTAATGTCGGGGCAAATTTTGTGGGTCAGCTGGAGTCAACTAGCATTACCGGCTGTTATTTATGCAGCGATACTTATTGTGTTGGCGATTAAGCCACATATTCTTGCTCGCCGTGGCTTTTACTTAATATTTGCCATCGTCATCACCTTATCCGTTGAGCTTGTTGGGGTATATTTAGTGTTTAGCTCATTAATATTACCGGCGTTGGCGGTTAATCATTATCGTGGCCGATTTAAACTGTGTTGGGCCTATACTGTTGGGCTGGTGGGTTATGTAGCTGGTTTGCTCCTCTCGGCTAAGTTTGATTTGCCTAGCGGTGCGGCAATTGTCGCCACACTTGCCATCAGTGCTATTGTTTTTCGGTTCATTTTGGTTGTTAAAAGCCGATATCAGTTACCGTTATTGCGCTGAGGTCAGACCTTGAACTAACTCGCTATAGGGTAGAATGCGCGGCATTAAAGCGTATGTGCTTATTGGAAGGCTTGTCAGGCAAAATGGTTTAGGTATTTTGCACGTGAGTAAATTTCAGGCTACATGTGTAAACTAAACATTGAGTCGTTAGTCCTTGCTGGATATACTGGCGCCAATTTAATCGTGGGAGATTGTAGTGCTGTTGATCCTTAGGTGTTTGATTTTATCCATCATGCTCATTTTAGCTTTTGTAATTGGTGGGTTAGCTTGTATTGTTCGCCCACGTCACCGTGATAATGTGCATATGTTCGCCAAAATATTCTCTTGGGCGGCACCGGTATTGGGTATTAAAATTATTGCCCGTAATGCACAAGCCAAAGGCGACCAGCCTTGCGTGTTTTTAGCCAACCACCAAAACAATTTTGATATGTTTACGCATACTGCAGTTGTCCCTAAAGGTACGGTGAGTTTAGGTAAAAAAAGCCTAGCGTGGATCCCATTTTTTGGTCAAATATACTGGTTGTCAGGTAATATCCTGATTGATCGGAAAAACCGTACCAAGGCATTTGATACCATGGCTGCTACGGCCAAAAAAATTAAAGAGCGATGCTTATCAGTATGGATATTTCCGGAAGGAACCCGTTCACGCGGTAGAGGTTTACTGCCTTTTAAAGCAGGGGCTTTTTACACTGCAGTCGCAGCGGGTGTTCCAATGGTGCCGGTGTTAGCATCGAACCAAAGTCACATCAAATTAAATCGCTGGAACAACGGAGTTGTGATTGTTGAAATCATGGAACCGATAGAGACCAAAGGCGTTGATAAAACGCAAGTCAAAGCGCTATCAGCCCAAATCCATAGCTTGATGGCTGAAAAGTTGGTTTTGTTGAATCAAGAAGCTTCTGCATTAATGGCTAAAGCGGTATAATCTTCGCGAAATTTTTGAGGAGCAACTGATGTCTATTGAACGCCTGTTAAACGAACAGAAAGAAGAGAGCCGCGAGATTGTTAGCGCAATACTTGCAGACGGTTCACTAGCGGATGCTGATTACACCATTGAGCACCATTTCTCGTCGACAAATTTTGATCGCTTAGAAAAAGCCGCTGTAGAGGCTTTTAAGCTTGGTTTTGAAGTGAATGATGCTGAAGAGATGGAACTCGAAGACGGCGCGGTTATCTTTTGTTTTGATGCTGTTGCGTCACACCCGCTTGAAGTTGACTTGCTTGATAGCGCTTGTGAAAAACTGATCCAATTAGCGGCTAAGCAAAAAATTGATTATGACGGATGGGGCACCTACTTTATCGATGAAGATGGTGAAGAAGTCCGTGATGACGAAGAAGATGAGTTGGATTAAAGCGCTCGCTTTTACCGCCACTGATTAACTAAAAAAGCCCATCATTGATGGGCTTTTTTAATATTTACAGCGCTACTTATTAGTCGTGCTGATGAGTAATGCAGGAGTTTCTGCCTGATTCTTTGGCTTTATACAAAGCTTGGTCAGCAAATGATAGCCACATTTCGCTACTAGTTATGTCAGGTTTAATTTCGCAAATTCCAATACTAATGGTTACTTTGATAATTTCATCTTCGAAATGTATTTCTGATTGCTCGACCTTTTTACGTAATCGCTCTGCAAAAAAGAGGGCATTTGCCGCAGGTGTGTTTGCTAATACCACGCCAAACTCTTCACCACCATATCGACCAGCGCAGTCAGTTTCACGTAATGACTTTTGGATTAATTGCGAGATCTTTTGGATCACTTTATCACCGGCTAAATGGCCATAAGTGTCATTAATATTTTTAAATTTATCAATATCAAGCATGACCAGAGTGGTGTCATTACCGTAGCGTCTATTTCGGTCAAACTCTTTTTGTAAACTTAACTGCCAATGCCGACGGTTAAATAATTGCGTTAAACCATCTACCTGACTTAGTACCTCTAAACTTTCATTGACGGCCTTAAGCTGTAATTTATTGATAGCGATGTCCGTGACATCATAAACAATCATGCTTAAGTGGGTGATCTCTCCGGTTAACGACGTTAGCGGTAAAATGGTGACGTTTTGGTACATAAAATCAGCGCGGCCAGTAATTGGGCGATAATTTTTAAATTGAAAAATGAATGGTCGTTGCTCCCAGCTGATAAAAGCTCGGTTTTTTAGCATGAACACAGATTGCATTTTATGTTTGAGCCACTGCTGTGGTAAGTAGTCAAACTGCTCAAATAGATTTTTGCCTTTAATTGAGTTAGGCGAGACGCCACTGTGGTTTTCCATAAAGCCATTCCACAGTTGGATAGTAAAATCCCTATCAATCACAACTAAACCAACTTCAATGGTTTGCACCATATCAATCAGCCAGTGTAATTCGTTCATTGTGTTTTGGTCGTCTGCCATCTTATGTTCCGTTTAATCGAGCAAATAGCCAAGCTTATGGTTAAGCGTAGGCAAAGAGTCTTCAGTGAATAGCAGCAATAAATCACATTGGATGTTGTGGTCTTTAATACGGTAGTTAATTTCCATTGCTAACGTACGTTTCCACTTATCGGCATTTTCATTGATGAGGTTGTCAGCGGTGCAGTGCCGTCCTAGTACGACAGGGTGCCCTTGGCTGAATGTCATGTGGAGCTGCTCGGAAATGCCATTTAAAAAGGCGCCGATAAGTACGTTACCTGTGTCGATCATCACTTCTAATTCAGTGGTTTCATCTTCAGGATTTTCCAGCTTCATTAGCTTTGCCATATCTTGAAAAGACGAGTCATGAAACAGCAATAATGCTTCGCCAGCAATGCCGGCACCAATAAAACCTTGGCATAGCGCTGACACGGTCCCGCTTTCTTCAGTTGCTTTAAGGGTCATTGTCAGCTCGCTAACTTCAAGCACATTGACGTTAGGTATAGGCAATAACACAAAAACATTTAATAACTTAGACAGTAAGTCGGCCGCGCGGCCCATTGCAACGTTTGCGACTTCTTGGCAAGCGTCACGTAAATCGACTTTAATCATTGGCTCTGGGGTTTTGCTGTAACCCGCAGCGAGCTCGAGTATGCCGTACTCTTGTAAAATTTGGCTAATTGTATCGGCGCTTACCGGCTTACTGATGAAGTCTAATGCGCCTAGCTCTTTGACTCGCTCATATGCTTTGACCTGGATATCACCTGACACCACAATCACCAGCGCGGGTAAGTCTTCTTTTTGGATAGCCTCAAGAACTTCATAGCCATCCATAACGGGCATATTTAAATCTAGAAAAACGACTTCACCTTTACCTTGGCGGATCGCTTTCATTCCTTCTGCACCGTTGGTGGCATAAGTGAGTTCAATGTTCCACTCTTTTGGAAGTGTACGAGCCATTTGCTTGCGAGCAAGTGCAGAGTCATCACATATGAGTACAGAGATTGGCATTATTCTTCTTATTTCCTAGTGCTTATGTCTTAAATCAGTCTTGGTTAATATCGTGAAAACTCAGCATTAAAACATTAATAACATAGACTAAAGTACTATATATGTTCATTAAAGCGACTAATAGTTTGCAACAGCTATAACGTAGTTGCAATTCAATTTGTTTGCTATTCCACTAATAAAAAAGGCTTTTAAATTTTAACGTTCTATTTTTATATCGCTATCATGCCCTAATTAAAAGGTATTAATCGACATTTTTTTGGCGATTGTCAAAATATCCCTACATGTTACAGGTATTAACGAAATGCACCAAATGTGTTAACTTAATTATCTGGACTGACCAGCAGAATATAAAAAAGGATTTAATAATGGGCAAGAATTTAGTCTGCGTGAGAAAGGAAAACAATATAGCTTACGTGTCGCTTAATCGCCCAGACAAGTACAACGCATTAAACTATGAGTTTTTTAAGCAGATTGATGCGTGTATTAAGCAGCTAAAAAAAGATAAAGCGTTGCGTGCCGTTATATTATTTGGTGAGGGGCGCAGCTTCTGTTCAGGGCTGGATGTAAAGAGTGTCAGTAAATCACCATTTGATGCAGTTAAATTGCTGTTTAAGTGGTTTCCAGGTAGTGCCAATTTAGCGCAGCGAGTGTCTATTGGTTGGCGTCGATTGCCGGTGCCGGTTATCGCGGTGCTAGAAGGTGTTTGCTATGGCGGTGGCATGCAAATAGCGTTAGGTGCTGATTTTAGGATCGCCGCCCCCGATTGTAAGCTTTCTATTATGGAGGCGCGTTGGGGCTTAGTGCCCGATATGGCAGGGTTTGTTGGTTTAAGAGAGTTGATGCCAAAAGATCAGGCGCTGTTGTTAACCATGACTGCAGACGTATTAACAGCGCCAGTGGCGTTATCTCATAATTTGCTTACCGCAGTTGAAGAAGACCCTATGGCGGCCGCAACAACGTTGGCTCTTCGTTTAGCGCAAACCTCTCCCGATGCCAATGCGGCAATAAAGCAGAGTATTCAAAAAAGCTGGACTGTATCCATTAGGCAATTATTACGACGTGAGTCATTTTACCAAGTGCGATTATTAGCGGGCAAAAACCGAATTATTGCAGCGATAAGGCAATCTAAAGACCCGCAAAAAAATTATCAAGAGAGACAGTCTGGTTGGTAGAAGGAAGGGAGGCGGTATATTAGTGACTTGTGTCACAAGTGGCTATCTTTTATCTGAGGGATTGAGAGGCTTCTTTTACACTTTTGCTATTAATAACATTATTGGAAAACTTGATTGTGCGTGAGCTTTTTGAACGGTTTTTATGGGGTAGTAGGCTGTCGGTTATGGTCGGTGTGCTGTCTTGTATTCTAGGTGCATTTGCTGTTTTTGCTATGGGATTGAAAGATGTTTTCCATATGGTGCAACTAGTCTGGGAATATGTATTGACTGGCAGTCATGGTATTCGTAACGAGTTAGTTATGGTTGTTATTGAGATTTTGGATACGTTTTTACTGGGCTCAGTGCTGATTATTTTTGCTTTTGGTTTATATGAGTTGTTTATTAGTAATTTGAATGAAGCAAGTCAAAGTGAGCCGGGCGATAAAATCTTAATCATTACCAGTATCGACTCACTCAAAAGTAAATTGGGTAAAGTGATATTGATGATGCTTATCATCAAGGTGTTTTCGTTTTTTGCAGAAATGAAGCCCGCAACGAGCATAGAGCTACTCTACATGGGGATAACCGTGGTCTTAATTGCTTGGTCACTTAAACTTAGTAAAGACTAACTTTTCTTGTTTCGCTCTGCTAAAGCCTACCTATTCGGGTAGGCTTTATTGATGCGTAGTGCAAACCCTTCAATGACCTTTTTACCATTACTCCAGCCTGTTTGGTGCTGAAGGTCGAGCGACATCTTTTGCTGATGATAACGCAGTGGCGCATTTTGTGGCGACAGCTCAAATCGACGTTGTTGCGTGCTTTTTGATGCGGCAGTACCATCTTCTGATTGAATATCTAACACTGGAACTGTAATTTCGGCCAGTTGTGATGGCAGAATTTTGTTATTACTGGGGTTGTTGCGATAAGGGTTAATCACGACAAGTATGTCTGGCACCGGTAGCTTACTGCTTCTGAGTAGCTCAATAATGTGTCCCGCACTGTCTCCACTGCAGATCAGAATCCGCTTACCTTGATACGGTTGTCCTAGCTCATCGAGTTGTGACAGGCTATTGGTTAAAAAACTTTGTTGTTGCTCTGTATTTAGCGCTAATTGCTCGGCGTTATATATTGGCATTGCTTGGTCAGCTTGCTGACTCATTTGCTGTGTGCCGGCCTTAGCTACATCTTCAGGTTGGGTAACGTGGTTCGGGTAAGCGGTTTTTAGTGGTGGGGTAATCGATAGTGTTGCCCAACCAGCGTTGTTTAACTGGCGGCGTAAATAGGCATTAAAGCCTGCAGCATCAGGGCTTTGTCCTAATGCCGGCACAATAATCGCCAACCCGAGTTTTTTCTTACCTTGCCAAGATCTTAATAAAACGGGGTATTGTTTATCATCAATGCTGAGGTAGTTAATCTCTTTTTCGGTGACATGATTTAAGTTGAACTCGGCGGCATTAGCCGTAAAACATATCAATGCAAAAGGCAGAAACCAAAGGCACCTAGGCAGGCTAAAATAGGTGTTGAACTGATGCTGAGACATGCGTAAATATAACCTTAATACAGATAATTGCTCTGATAAATTGTGCTGAACAACACCACAATTGATAACTTAGTACATAGTACATGATTACTACAGTATAAAACTAACCCGACTATGGTGTTGCCCTAACAGTGTCGCGATGAGCATGCCGTAAATACAAAAAAGCCCTGCTGATTAAGCAGGGCTATCTATTTTTGTATGGCGTTTCTATTTATGCGTGGCTAACTAACACCAAGCGTACAGAATCGAGCTGTAATAAGCTGCCATCTAGGTAACGGTTAAGCTCGCTCATTTGGTCGCTTAAGTGGGTCAGCTCTTCTTCACGAATGTTAGGGTTAACCGCTTTTAGTGATTTTAGTCGTTCAAGCTCACCTGATAATTGCTGGGTCATTTTTGCTCGTGCGCTTTCAGTCAGTAATTTAAGCTCTTCGTTAGCAAAGGCTTCGCCTTTGGCAAATAACGGATGCAAAACAGCTTGTGACGCTGCAACTAACTTACTTGCTATGTGACGGTTTACCGCGCTTAACTGTCTGTCAAAGCTTTCGTAAGTTACGTTTTCAGACAGGTTGTTCCCATTCTTGTCGAGCAAGATCCGCACCGGTGTTGGTGGCAGGTATCGGTATAGCTGGCTCGATTTTGGTGCCGACGCATCAGCCATGTAAATTAGCTCTAAGAAAATCGTCCCTGCGGGTAACGCTTTATTCTTCAGAACTGCAACGCTGGTGGTGCCGGTTTCTGAAGAGGTGATTAAGTCTAAGCCGGTTTGAACTAATGGATGTTCCTGAGTAATTAACGCAATATCGTCGCGCGACAATGCTACGTCACGGTCGAAGGTTACTGTAATACCGTCTTCCGGTAGCCCAGGGTAAGTCGGGAACATCATGTGTTCAGTTGGGCGCAGTACAATGGCGTTCTCGCCGCTGTCTTCTTGCTCAACACCTATAATATCCCACAAGCGAATAACCGAGCCAATTAAGTGCGTGTCTTCATCGCGGGCAGCAAGGCTGGCCACTAATTTATTGGCACGTTCACCACCATGAGAGTTAATCTCAAGTAGTTTATCGCGGCCTTGCTCCATCGCCTCTTTAAGCTCTTGGTAACGTGTTTTCGTGTTTTCAAGAAGTGTTTCAAGCGCAGTTGCATCGGTATCGACTAAGACTTCAAGCAGCTCAGCTGAAAATTCATTAAATAGAATGTGGCCACTCGGACAGGTGCATTCAAAGGCATTAAGTCCTTGATGGTACCACTGCATTAAGCGTTCTTGAGCAGTATTTGCAAGGTATGGAAGGTGGATTTCCACGTCATTTTTCTGGCCAATACGGTCTAGACGACCAATACGTTGCTCAAGTAAGTCAGGGTTTAGCGGTAAATCAAATAGCACTAAATTGCTAGCAAACTGGAAGTTACGACCTTCAGAGCCGATTTCGCTACAGATCAATGCCTGGGCACCACCGGTTTCTTGTGCAAAGTAGGCGCCCGCTTTATCGCGTTCGATAATCGACATGCCTTCGTGGAATACCGTCGCTTGAATACCTTCTCGGGTACGCAAGGCTTCTTCTAAGCTCAACGCGGTTTCGGCTTGGCTGGCAATAATTAGCACTTTTTTGCTGCGATTTGTCTTGAGGAAGTCAATCAACCAATCAACTCGTGGATCAAACTTCCACCAACTGGCGCTGCCACTGTCAAAATCTTGGTAGATTTTTTCAGGGCTCAAAACTTGTCTCACTTTTGCGTTAGTGTCTAAGTGCTTGTTCATCATTGCGCTAACACGTGAAGCGGTAACATACTGCTCCGGCATTGTTTGCGGGTGAACGTGTAAATTACGGGTCGGGAACCCTTTTACCGAGGCGCGACTGTTACGGTAAAGCACGCGGCCTGTACCGTGACGGTCGAGTAATTCTTGTAATAGCTCATCACGAGCTTGATGGCGGCTGTCATCGGCTGCGTTAGTGTCTTGTATTAGGCTGATACTGCTACTGATATCTTTTTCAGATAACAGTTCAGTTAGGCTGGTTATCGACTCATCTGACAGCGACTCGCCACTGGCTAGCGCATCTGCAGCAATCGCAACATCTTTATAGCTTTCTTCTTCTTTTAAGAAAGAGGGGTAATCATAAAAACGATCGGGATCGAGCAAGCGCAGGCGCGCAAAGTGGCTTTGGTGGCCTAATTGATCCGGTGTTGCCGTTAGTAATAGTACGCCAGGTACGACTTCACTTAATGCTTCAACCACTTTATAGGCACGGCTTGGTGCGTCTTCTGACCACTCAAGATGATGCGCTTCATCTACAACCATTAGGTCCCAGTCGGCATCTAACGCTTGTTCTAAACGTTTTTTCTTGCGTAAAAGTTCTAGTGAACAAATGACTAATTGCTCAGTGTAGAAAGGGTTATCGTTGTCGGCATAAGCCTCAACGCAACGGTCTTCATCAAACACTGAAAAACGCAAATTAAAGCGGCGAAGCATTTCAACTAACCACTGATGACGAAGCGTGTCAGGCACAATGACTAAAATACGTTCTGCGCGGCCAGTCAACAATTGTTGATGAATAATTAAACCCGCTTCAATGGTTTTACCTAAGCCAACTTCATCGGCTAATAATACACGGGGGGCAAAACGCTGGCCGACTTCGTGAGCTATCCATTGTTGATGTGGGATCAATCCAACCCGAGGTCCTTGTAAGCCCAATAGGTCAGAGGTGGCTAGTTTGTTTCTCAATAATTGAGATTTATAGCGCACTCCAAAACGGTCCATGCGATCAATTTGACCAGCAAAAAGGCGATCTTGTGGCTTATTAAAGCGAATGTTGTGATTCAGCAGGGTTTCTCGCAAGCTGACTTGCTCGCCAGTGGTGTTATGAGTGCCGTGGTAAATTATAAGGTTATCTTTTTCTTCTACCTCGGTGACGGTAAGGCTCCAATCGTCGTGGCTCTCTACTTTATCGCCAGGGTTGAAGATAACACGTGTTAGTGGGGCTTCTGAACGTGAAAAAAGTCTATTTTCGCCAGTTGCTGAAAAAAGTACTGTGACCATACGGCCTTCCATACCCACAACGGTACCCAAACCTAATTCTGATTCGGTATCACTTATCCAACGTTGACCTAAGGAAAACGGCATTTAAAAACTCTCATTTACAGGGTGAATCACAAGGGGCGCGTATGTTATACCAATCCCACACATTTTGACATTGTACCCACTAATATTAGCTTAATTCTGTTGGTAATAGTCCATAATCTAGCCAGTTTTGGCTGAGTATTTTTCTACACTGGTCACTCAATCGCACTACAGTACTAATATTGTTGCTTTTATGCGGCAAAGCCTACCAAAGCGAATTGGTATGTAAGCTTGCATAGCTGATATGAGTTAAAGGTCAGAGCGTGGGTATGTGCAGTAGATTGGCGTTTAAAGCCCCCAATTTTGGCAGGCAATTAGCCAAATTTTTTTGCCATAAAAAACGCCAACACCTCAGCATTTGATGAATTTTAAGTGAGAACAAATATAAACTTTAATAAGTTGAATATTTTCAGCTGTTTTGTCAGCTTAATCGCTATGTTTTAGGCTAATATTGAGTATTCCAATAAGCTATCTTCCTGATACTATTGGTCGCATGCCAAGATAAATTTTTTTAGGTATTGGCACTAACGATTATGCATTTCGAATAAGTATTACCAAGGGTTGTAAATGAAACCGACTGATCCGGCTCCTCAGCTAAAGTCACCGATACAAAAAAATTATAGTAAAGCTGTTTTTTACACATACATTGGGGTCATTATTATGGCCCTTGCCACCGCTTGGATTATTTACGAGCGCCAAAAAACGCAAGTGGTAGAACAGCGAGAAGATTTAGTTGAACGTCATGTACTTCAAATCGATCTGCTGCTTGAGTCGAGCATTCGAGCCGTTAAAAGTTTACGCAATGTGGCTATTGACCACCTAAAGCTGGGCGAATTAGTACGTAAAGACCGTTTACCTCAATATGAAAAGTTTAACGAAAGTGGCCAGTATTTCACGCTAGAACCTAACTATGTGCAAAGTGGTGAGCCTTTTACCAACATGGGGCGTATCACCGGTGCGGGTTCTCTTGATGGGCGTAGCGACAAGTTTTATCAAGAGCTTGAAATGCTGTTTGAGCTGTCATTGTCATTTCCAGTAGCGACTCAAGCTGCGCCAAAAGCATCTTCAATTTATTACATCTCGAAACGTCGAATTATGTCTTACTACCCGTGGCCGTCGGACGAGCAACGTTTTCGCGATGAATTGCTTAATAAAAAGCAATTTCAGTTGGTCACTCCAGCAATGAACCCGCAGCGCAGTATTGCCTGGAGCCCAGCATATGTGGAACCAACAGAGCATGGCTTGCTGACCACTCTTGGTGTGCCCATTTATCTTCAAGACGAGTTTATTGGCTCAATCAATCTTGATATGACCCTGTCGTCATTAGCTCGTCAGATCCGGCTCTACTTTAAAATGCCTGGTACGGTAATTTTGCTGGATCAAGAAAACAATATTTTGTCTCACAGCGACATCGACACCCCTGAATTTAATCGGGTTTACCATATTAGCCAGAAGATCCCGTCAGAGCTGCACTCGATCGCCGAGTCAGAATTGTTTGACGCCCACGATGGAATTATTCGCAACGGTTATTACATTCACTCGGTCGCGCTCAACAATGCACCTTGGCGTTTGCTGTATTTGCAAGATGTTGATGATTTATTTCAAGAACCTTGGGAAAAACTAGAGCTGTCGTTTGTGCTGGTTGTGATAGCGCTATCGATTTTGGTCACACTGGTGCATTGGCAAACGCGTCGCTCATTCGTCAATCCCGCGACCCGCTTGCTAACACATCTAGAAGAGTGTTCGGCGGATCCGATTAAACCACCAGAGAAAATTACCGAAGGTTGGGGCCCTTGGTTTCAGCTGGTGAGTCGAATTTTTGAAGAAAATAAACAATATACCCGGCATTTAGCTGAGCAAAATCGGCGACTTGATAAGCTCGTTGCCCAGCGTACTGAGCGGCTTAAAGAGACTACAGAGCGCCGAGAACAAGAATATGCGTTATTGCGCTCATTGCTCGACTCGATCCCCGAAGCTATTGCATTTAAAGACAAAGAAGGGCGTTATCTTGGGTGTAATAAGTCCGCCGAACGCATGCTCGGTTACACTGAAAATGAGATCGTAGGCCAGTTTTCTGATGCGTTGATCCCTAAAGAGCAAGCTGATCGCATTCGCGCTGAAGACACTCGCGTACTGACCAGTCGTGAGCCCATACGCTATCAAGAAAAAGTCGAACTGGCGGGTAAGCAAGTGTTACTCGACACGCTTAAAATTCCATTCTATAACCGCCGCGATGAGCTGTTAGGTTTGATTGCTGTATGGCGCGATGTTACGCGGGAATACGAATCTGCCGAGCAGTTACGTTTGTCGGAAGAGCGTTACCATCTTGCTATGGACGCCGTAGAAGATGGTCTCTGGGATTGGTATTTAGATTCAGAACAAATTATTTGTAATCCTGCTTACTACTCAATGCTGGGCTATAAAAGTGATGAGTTTCCGGCATTAGTCTCAACAATTGATGAATTGGTACATCCGGATGACCGTATTCGAGTACAAGAATATCGTAATGAATACCTGAACGACCCAACAGGGGCGTTCGATATAGAATTTAGAATGTTGGCCAAAAATGGTGAATACCATTGGGTGTTATCTCGTGGGCGAGTGGTTGAGTTTACATCAACTAACCAACCTAAACGTATGGTCGGTACTCATAAAGATATCACTCGCCATAAACGTAACGAAGTTGCCATGCTCGAGGCTAAGCAAGATGCTGAAATGGCTAACCTATACAAGAGTGAATTCTTGGCGAACATGAGCCATGAAATCCGCACGCCAATGAATGCGATTATTGGTATGTTGCAGCTGGCGCAGCGCACATCGCTCACGGCACAACAAAAAGATTACCTCGAAAAAGCCGGTTTTTCTGCGCATTCATTACTGCGCATTATTAACGATATTCTCGATTTCTCTAAAATCGAGGCCGGCAAGTTGGAGCTTGAAAAAGTGGCGTTCCCGCTCGACCAAGTACTCGAACATGCGCTTGATATGAACGCGCTTAAAGCGCAAGAGCAGGGCGTAGAGCTACTGCTTTATGCGCCGGTTACTGCTGGGTTGATTTTAGAAGGCGACCCACTGCGTCTTGGGCAGGTACTCATTAACATGTTGTCTAACGCCGTTAAGTTTACCAAGTCGGGCGAGATTGAGCTCGGTTGTGAAGATGTCGGAGAGCGCGATCATCGTATTACGCTGAAATTCTGGGTGCGCGATACAGGTATAGGGATCAGCAAAGAACAGCAAGCGATCTTGTTTGACGCCTTTGCTCAAGCAGATGGCTCGACCACACGTAAATATGGTGGTACCGGGTTAGGGTTATCAATAAGCAAACACCTAGTGTCGATGATGGGTGGAACAATGCAGGTTGAAAGTGAAATAGGTGTCGGCAGCACCTTTAGCTTTACTATTAGTTTTGAAATTGCCGAAGAGGCCGAAGTGTTGCCGCTAGTGGTGCCTGAAACCTTAGGTAACTTAAAGACCTTGGTTATCGATGATAACCCCACAGCATTACAAATTTATTCTAGTGTCATGCGCGATTTTCACTTTTCGGTGGAAACGGCAGCCAGTGGGCCAGAAGGGTTATATAAGCTTAGCCAGAACCCCGTTGACCTTATCTTGCTTGATTGGATGATGCCAGAAATGGACGGTATAGAGGTGATTGCCAGAATTGACGCTATGGTGGCTGACGGCACGCTAGCTAAGCGTCCGGTGATTATCATGATGACCGCTTATGCCGCTGAACCAATGCATAAAAATATTGAGCAAGCTAATGTGCACGCTCTGTTGCAAAAGCCGTTTAAAGCGTCGTCATTGTTTGACGAAATCATCTCGGCGTTCTCCGATACGCCAAGTTTGGCTAAGCTCCCCGAAGAGAATGAAGCAGCCACTGAGGATATCGCCGGTTATGTGTTGTTAGTTGAGGATAATTTTATTAACCAGCAGGTGGCAACCGAACTACTTAAAAGCGCTGGTTATACTGTTGATGTGGCAGAAAATGGTCAAATTGCGCTCGACATGATTAACGCTAACCAATACGACGCTGTACTGATGGACATACAAATGCCAGTGATGGACGGACTGACCGCCACCAGAGAGTTGCGTAAGCAATACTCAGCAGAGGTGCTACCGGTTATTGCAATGACCGCGCATGCTATGTCGGGCGATAGAGAAAAGAGTTTATCTGCCGGAATGAATGCCCATATCACCAAACCTATTGTACTTAACGAGCTATTTGATACCTTGAGTCATTGGATTGGTGAATGTGGCCGTAAATCATAAGGTGCGGATCATCTTTGCTGACAGTTTATCGGGCGACGATTAAGTTAGCCTTGCTATAGTGCAAGCCTATTAATTAAGCTAATAACAATAAAGACGATTGTATTGCATCAATCGCGATTGATTAAGTTCAAGGAGAGAGCATGAAACCCCACAAGCTTGTGTTGGCACTTGCATTAGCCACAATGCCATTGACCGGTACTTATGCTGCTACCGACAGTGAAAGTATTATTAAAATTAGTCAAACAGCTGAAGGTTTCATTAATCTGTTTTACGCCGCTTCGTCGGGTGAATTGTATATTGAAGCCAACAAGCTCAATCAGCCGTTTCTATTATTAACCAGCTTGCCGCATGGCGTTGGGTCTAATGACATTGGGCTCGACCGAGGTCAGTTAGGCCAAACTCGAATGGTACAATTTGAGCGCCATGGTCCCCACCTTATTTTAAAGCAGCTTAATACTGACTTTCGCGCCAGTACCGACAACGCCGCCGAGCAAAGAGCTGTTAAAGAAGCCTTTGCTGAATCGGTCTTATGGCGCGGTAAAGTGCTCGATGGCAAACGCAATATTGTGGCCATTAACGAGCTGGTGGTGAACGACCTGCACGGCATTAGCCAAGTATTAGCCGAGACTGAACAAGGCGAATATAAGCTAGATAAAGAAAAATCGCTGATTTTACCTGAAGGGGTAAAGTCATTTGAACGTAATAGCGATGTAGATGTACTGCTAACCTTTAACGCTGCAACCGCAGGTGATTATGTCGCCCAAGTAACCCCAGATGCGCAGCATTTGTCTGTGCGCTTACGTTACTCTTTCATTGCGTTACCAGACACCCAATATCAAGCGCGCAGCTACCACCCAATGAGCGGTTACCTGTCTAATGAATACCTTGATTATGGCACCGCAGTTGACCAAGATATTCGCCAGCGTTTTTTACTTCGTCATCGCTTAGAAAAAACTACCCCCGGCGCGGCGCCGAGTCAGGTGGTTAAACCTATCACCTATTATTTAGATCCTGGCGTACCCGAACCTATCCGCTCAGCCTTGCTTGAGGGAGCAAGCTGGTGGGAAGAAGCCTTTAGCGCTGCAGGTTTTATTAATGGCTTTAAAGTGGAATTATTACCCGAAGACGCTGACCCACAAGATGTGCGTTACAACGTGATCCAATGGGTACATCGTGCCACAAGAGGCTGGTCTTATGGTGCGTCAGTTACCGACCCACGCTCAGGTGAAATCATTAAAGGGCACGTCACTTTAGGCAGCCAACGAGTTAGGCAAGATCATCTCATTGCACGTGGACTCACCGCGGGTTGGGAAGACCGAGCCGCTGCAGATGACGCTGCCATGGCATTGTCTCTTGCCAGAATAAGACAGCTTGCCGCGCACGAGGTTGGACATACTTTAGGGTTGGATCATAACTTTGCCGCGTCAAGTAACAACCATGCTTCGGTCATGGATTATCCGCATCCAATGGTAACCATAAATGGCAGTAATATTGATATTGCAGCGCCCTATAGCGAAGGTATTGGTGCCTGGGACAAATACACGGTTGCTTACGGTTACAGCCAGTTTTCAGCACAGGAACAAGAGTTAACCACCTTAGCCGATATGCGAACTGATGTGGCCCGTAAAGGGTTGAGATATATTGGAGAGGCAGATTCAAGGGGCGATAGCGCGAGTCATGCCTACGCCAGTTTATGGGATAACGGTAGTGATCCCGTCGCAGAGTTAACCCGCTTAAGTGCAGTACGCGCTAAAGCGATAAAAGACTTTAACGCCAATGCCCTGCTAGCTGAGCAGCCGCAAGGTGAGTTAAGTGACGCCTTTGTGCCTGTTTACCTACTCACTCGATTTCAAATCACTGCCGCCGCTAAGTTTATCGGTGGTACGGACTATTACTATGGTGACGGCGTTGAAGGCAAAACATGGCACTATCTGGCTCCTGCGTTGCAACAGCAAGCATTGCAAGCGTTATTGTTAACGTTAGCGCCCAGCGAGCTGGCTATTTCAGAGTCACTGCAAGAGAAGCTGGTGCCTAAGGCTGGTAATTATCAACCGACTCGCGAAAGTTTTCATTCCGGTGTTGGCGTGGTTGCCGACCCGCTCGCAATGGCTGAGGTATTAAGCCGTCATACGCTATCAACGATATTTGTGCCGCAGCGACTTAACCGCGTAAACCAAGCTTATTTGAACGATAAAGAGCAATGGTCGGTGGTTAATGTGACAGATAAAGTGCTTGCGAGTACCGTTTTTGCCGATATACCAACAGGCCCACAATTGGGCGTGTGGATGCGCGTTAACGCAGTCATGGTGGACGTGTTACTGCAAGCTTACCACCATCAAGGCACCAGCGCAGAAGTTAAAGCACAGCTAGCTGGGCGACTCGATTACACGGTTAAGCAGTTAAAGCGTAAAGCTAAACGAGCCAGTGCCTACGAGGCTGCACATTTTATATGGTTGCAACAAGGTATTGAAAAAGGGCTCGATAACCCCGAGCTGAAGTTAATAATAACTCCAGTGCCCATGCCGCCGGGATCACCGATTTAGTCAGTCATATTAAGTCGTAACAGCAAAGCGCTGGGGTAAACCTCAGCGCTTTTTTGTTATCGGTATAACGCTACCGTCATATTAATACCCATACAGTGGTAATTCATTTTATGTTTTAACAAAATTGAAATGCGCTAAACATAGCGGGTGATTGCGAAGTTTTGTGATGAGCTTTAAGGTTTTGTGGGTAAATTGTATCAAAATGCGTTAATTGTCGTTTTATTGTTTTCTGTTGTCGATATATGACATAGACTTATTGTTAATAAAATGGGCAAATAAGATTGGAGTCGTGTATGAAAGTATTAACCAGCGTAGCCTTGTCATTAGTTGTAAGTTTAGTTTCTGCATCAGCGATGGCTGAGCGTCCGGATTTTTCTAAAACCGCAGCCGCACGCGCCGATTATGATTTTTCACAAAATGTGGCCGCTGAGCCATCAAACAGTATTTCACGTAGTTCAAGTCGTCATGATTTTTCAAAAACGACAGCAGCACTGGTTGAATACAAGTTTTCGAACAACCCTACAGCAAAAGTACAACAAGCTATTAGACCTGCAACACAGCATGATTTTTCTAAAACGTTAGCGGCTAGTCAGTCTAGTTTTTAGCTGTTGAGCGTTTATCACAAAAAAGGGTTACTCATTGAGTAGCCCTTTTTTTGTTTATCGCTTTTCATTCAACCTTGTTTATGGTCTTGCTGTCGGCCAATGCGATAGGCATCTGCAACACCAATTCCCCAAGCCAAAATAAACGCAGCGCTGGCCACATTTATCCCCGTTGCCACATCGCCCACAGGCGCTTGTGTTATAGCACTTAAAATGGCGTTAAGTTGCAACGGGATTTCGCCATTGAGGATCTGTTCTGATATTAACTGCGCTCGAAAATATGCATGCCAAGTTAAATACGTTAGTGCCGCAATGGCAGTGACAAAAATTAGCTTGCCCACCGCTTGGCGTTTTAAATAAAAGTGGCCTGCACCAGGACAAACAATGGCGGATAACAAGGCGGCCTTTATGGCGATTTTCATACTGATATTATTTCCTGGCAATAGCGACGAGTGTTCTTGGGGAACGTTTAGCTCAACCCATTTTTTTACACTTTAACCGTGTTTATTGACTAATAGGTTCTATAGTTAAACTAAGGGTAATAACCTGATTTAACAAAAGGATTTGAAATGTCTAATCACATCATTTTTCAACTCGGCACCAACAATTGGCAACGCGAAGGCGAGTTTGCTCCCGGTTCTGGGATTTTACATGAATCCCATCATAATGTTTATAACGGCATGAAAGATACCGTTTGTTATTCGGTGTACCCATCATCACACCAAACGAGTCAGGATCCGCTAGTAACAATTTTAAAATTGGATCATGAAATTCCTATTTGTGAGTCTATCTCGCCGGTCAGCTCTTATCGATTTCACTCTATGACCGAAACTGTATTCAACGACTATATTGACTACTTAATGGCTGCAACCGAGCAGGCCATGCTGGCGGCTGAGGCACGAGAAGGCTCAACGATCAGCACCGTCATTGCGCACCATAGTTTTTTAAACCCGTTAATTATGACCCGCATCAAAAACAAGTGGCGAACACAAGGCAGAGCTGTATTTAAACTAGTGTGCTTTGTACACGGTACGGCGTTAAAGATGTTTGCCCATGAAAAAGAGGGGGTAGACCCAGCGTATCCATTACGTTTTTTGAGCTTTATGCAGCGCGAGGGGGTGTTTGGCCCAAATAGCCAAGTGGATCTGTGTGCTGCGATATCAAATGAGCAGCGCGAAAAGTTTATCGAGATCTATGACCAGTACCCCCAAAATAAATTGGTGATCTCTCCCAACGGATACTCTAGTGAGGTGTTTAAACCAACGCCAGAATTACAGCGTGAGCGTTCGGCTTTTTTATCTACGCTTAAAGCGACTGACATCGTCAGTCAAACCACCGTCGGAGCAATCAATACAATGGCCGACAAAGTGGTGATATTTTGTGGCAAATTCGCCGATTGGAAGCGGCTCGACATTGTACTTCGTGCCGCAAAAAAATATGAGCAGGAGTTTAATGTCGCAACGTTAATTATGGGCTCAGGCCCCAAAGACGCAATCGCCTTTTACCATAAAATGGCCTATGACGAGTTAGAGCTAAAGCAAACCTATTTTTTAGGGCCGCTACCACAACCATTAATTGCAGCCGTTAACACCGTTGCTGATATTGGCGTTTATCCATCAAGAAACGAGCCTTTTGGTTTAGTGTTGATAGAGTGTTTAGGATGCGGCACACCCGTTATTGGGGTGAACTCTGGCGGCCCCAGAGACTTTGTTACGCCAGCAGTTGGGAGCCTTATTCCTGAATGCGAAGGTGAAGCTCTAGTTGACGCCTTATATGGCGAGATTAAAACAGCGTTCACAGAAGATTGGAAAAGCAGCAAAGGGCAAGTTGCCTACGATTATGCCGCGTCAAACTTTAGTATTGCTAGCCAGTGCGAAAACTTACTTAAAGACATTGCAAAATGTTAGTACGTATAAACCGCTAGCAGAACAGTCAGTTCTAAGCGGCGATATTGTGACTCATAACCCATGGGCTTGGTATGGGTTATTCAAGGTCAATGCGCCGTAGGGCTTGTTGCAGCAAAAGCACTTTTTGTTGCAGCTTGCGCTGATGTTCATCTTGCTGGCGATATGCTTCAAGCTGGCTTTTTGTCCCCAACAACTCCTGCATTAACCAGCCCCGAACCATAACGTAATAACGTGAGTCGCGACCATATTGACTGATGATAGTAATAGAGCTGGTTTGCGGGTTTGTTATCGCCTTATCAAGTTGTTGAACCATTACAGCTATGGCATGTTCTTGTGACTCTCTGGGCGGGTTGTGGTTTGAAGTGCATGCCAACAGGCTGCCACAAAGTAGGCCGCTACATAATATATGCGTAAGCGATGGGCGGGTAAATACAGGTGGTGTCATCAAAATTCACGCTAGTGTGGTGTAGGCAAATATGAACAGCATTGTTGCGCTTATTTGCTAAGTTTAGGCTGCGCTAGAGCGGTCGGTTAACCGCTCCAGAGTATTTCATGGCGAATAAATACGCCAACAGCGTTAGGGTTAATCTGGAGTGACAATTAACCCTAAAGGGGCTAATAACTGCTCTTGTTGCCACTGGTTAATGAATACACCCTGTAGTGACACTCGACGTGGGTCTAACCCATCAAGCTCGCAGCGAGTTAGGTTACTTCCGGTTAACGTAAAAGTGCCCCATTGCTCTGCTGAAAACTCACCACCACTTAAGTCTGACCCATTTAGTGATGCACCTGATAAATTCGCACCACGCCAGCGGTTATCAAACAATTCACACTCTTCAAGCAATACGCCATGTAAATCTGCATAAACTAAGTTACAAGCGGTAATGTAAGCAGAACAAAAATAGCTTTTAGCGGTAATATAATTGGCAAAACTGGTGCGGCCAAAATCGCAACCTTGTAGGTTACATTCGCGCATTTCAATGCCAAAGCAGCGCGCGCCATTAAACAAGCTCATACTTAAATTACAGTGCTTAAAGCTTGCACTGTTTAAAGTGGCAAAACTAAAATCACAACCTTCATCTTCACCGATAACAATAAACTTGCAATGCAAAAAAATGGCATCGGTTAAATCACAATGGTTAAACCTGCAGCGCTGAAATTCACAATGCTCAAACTTAGCTCCTTGTAAATCTTGTTGGGTGAAATCTTCATCTATGAAAACTTTTTTAAGCACCTGCATTGGTTGTTCCTAATTGTGTTGAGGTATGTGAAGGGGCTCTGAAATTTGGCGAGCTACGATATAGCAAACAGCGCCCATAATGGCGTTTGTAATTGGCAGCGCGATTAACAGACCTTTTATACCGCCATAATATGCACCAATAGCCGCCAATGGCAGCATCAGTAAAAATAGCCGGCAAATATTGAGCAATAAAGAATACATCGGTCGATGGTAGGCATTTAGTGAAGTGCCTACCAAAATAATAACGCCCAATGGACCATAAGCTGCAGGCATAATCATAATGTAAAAACTTAGCCATTCAATTACGGTAGGATCTTGGCTAAAAATTCTAGCAATGGGTTCTGCAAGTAATATTAGTGGTAAATACATGGCCATTTGAAACACAAATATAAACTTAATTGACAGCATTAGCGCGCCTTGTGCTCGCTGATGTTGGCCAGCGCCGAGGTTTTGCGCTACAAAAGGCATAAGGCTTGACGACAGCCCCGTAACCACCATCAACAATATCGACTCTAGCCGAGTTCCGGCACCAAAAGCCGCCACGGCCGCTTGGTCCATACGCGCTAGCATTCCCATGAGAATAGCGTTGGTCACAGGGTTTAATAAATTCATCAGTGCGGCGGGTTGAGCAATCCGTGCGAGTTGCTGCCAATTGTATTTAATCCGTTGCATATCTACATCCGGAAAATCAACAACCTTACTTTTAAAAACTAACAGATTAATCGCAAATACGAGGCCAACCATCCAAGATGCCACCGTGGCAATAGCCGCCCCCTGGATCTCCATGCGTGGGAAAGGCCCAATACCAAATATGAGTAGTGGATCTAATACGAAGTTGATAATAGACGAATACAACATGATTTTTGCGGGCGACTTAGTATCGCCGGTGGCTCTTAGTGCTTGATTGCCCACCATAAGTAACGTTAGCATCGGTGCGCCTAAAAACCACACTAACATATAGTTTTTTATTAACGGTAAACTCGAATCATTAGCGCCAAGTAAACTAAATATGGGCTCAACAAGAATACTGCCAAATGTTGAAATAAGAGTGGTTAACAAAAAAGTTAGCAGCAAAGCATCGTGCAAAAACACTTTAGCCTTATCGGGTTGACCACTGCCAATTAGTCGACCTAAATAGGTCGATACGCCCGCACCAATACCAATACACAGGCTGACAATAATTAAGGCCACTGGAAAGGTAAAGCTAATTGCTGCTAATGATTCAGTACCTAATTGGCTGATAAAAAATGTGTCGACAATGCCAAACCCAAGAATAGTCAGCGCACCAATCAGGTTAGGAAGTGTCATTTTTAGCAGTACACGACCGATTGGCTGGGTCAGCAGCCCGTGTCTGTCATTCATGAGGATGTGTGGCCTAGTCTATGCTTTGACGCAGGATTCTAGCAGGCTTAATTCTATTTATATAAAATGTAGGTAAAAAAAATAGCATTTATTTTATAAATGGGACTTGGAACTACACATCTTAACCCCCATATCTCGAACATAAAGCGGCATTTTGTTTAAGCTAAGGCTCAAACCGTCTAAGTCGTTAAATCTTTAATAACCAGCAAAAAACGCTGGAGACTAAAACAATAGGAGCATCCATCGATGAATATTCGCCCATTACATGATCGTGTCATAGTTAAACGTTCAGAAGTTGAATCAAAGTCAGCTGGTGGCATCGTGCTAACAGGTAGTGCAGCAGAGCAATCTACTCGCGGTGAAGTGTTGGCTGTTGGTAATGGACGCATTCTTGAAAACGGTAGCGTTATGGCGCTAGACGTTAAAGTTGGCGACATCGTGATCTTCAACGAAGGTTACGGCGTGAAAAAAGAAAAGATTGATGGTGAAGAAGTCCTGATCTTATCTGAATCAGACTTAATGGCAGTTGTAGGCTAACCCTACACGCAGCAATAGTCCCGACCATAATCACCGGTAACCCAAGGCCATAGCCACGTTGCCGGACCTATAAGAATTTAAAGGATAATCAACATGTCAGCTAAAGAAGTATTATTTGGAAATGATGCACGTTTAAAAATGCTAAACGGTGTCAACATTCTTGCAAACGCAGTAAAAGTAACTTTAGGCCCAAAAGGTCGTAACGTTGTTCTAGACAAAAGCTTTGGCGCACCGCTAATCACTAAAGATGGTGTGTCAGTAGCCAAAGAAATCGAACTTGAAGATAAGTTCGAAAACATGGGCGCGCAAATGGTGAAAGAAGTTGCTTCTAAAGCCAACGACGCTGCCGGTGACGGTACCACTACAGCAACAGTTCTTGCACAGTCAATTGTGACAGAAGGCCTAAAAGCCGTTGCTGCCGGTATGAACCCAATGGATCTTAAGCGCGGTATCGACAAAGCAGTAATCGCAGCTGTTGCTGAGCTAAAGACTCTTTCACAAGAATGTAGCGACACCAAAGCAATTGCTCAAGTGGGCACCATCTCTGCTAACTCTGACGAATCTATCGGCGACATCATCGCAACAGCGATGGATCGTGTAGGTAAAGAAGGCGTTATCACCGTAGAAGAAGGCCAAGCCCTTGAAAACGAACTAGACGTTGTTGAAGGTATGCAGTTTGACCGCGGTTACCTATCACCATACTTCATCAACAAGCCAGAAACCGGCAGTGTTGAACTAGAAGCACCGTTCATTTTGTTGGTTGATAAAAAAGTATCAAACATCCGTGAATTGCTGCCAATTCTTGAAGGTCTAGCTAAAACCGGTAAGCCATTGCTTATCGTAGCAGAAGACGTTGAAGGCGAAGCGCTAGCGACATTAGTTGTAAACAACATGCGCGGCATTGTTAAAGTTGCAGCAGTTAAAGCCCCAGGTTTTGGCGACCGTCGTAAAGCGATGCTACAAGATATCGCTATCTTAACGGGTGGTACTGTAATTGCTGAAGAAATTGGTCTAGAGCTTGAAAAAGCGACTCTAGAAGATCTAGGTACAGCTAAGCGCGTGATCATCACTAAAGACGATACCACTATTATCGACGGTACAGGTGAAGAGACACAAATCAAAGCACGTGTTGCACAAATTAAAATCCAAGCTGAAGAATCTACTTCAGACTACGATAAAGAAAAACTTCAAGAGCGTATGGCTAAACTTGCAGGCGGCGTAGCTGTTATTAAAGTTGGCGCAGCAACAGAAGTTGAAATGAAAGAGAAGAAAGCCCGCGTAGAAGATGCTCTTCACGCGACTCGCGCTGCAGTTGAAGAAGGCGTGGTTGCCGGTGGTGGTGTTGCACTTGTACGTGTAGCAAGCAAAATCGGTGAAGTTGCTGTAATCAACGAAGACCAAAAACACGGCGTTATCATTGCACTACGTGCAATGGAAGCACCACTTCGCCAAATCGCGGCTAACGCCGGTGAAGAAGGTTCAGTTGTGGCTAACAACGTTAAAAACGGTACAGGTAACTACGGTTACAACGCCGGTAACGACACATACGGTGACATGCTAGAAATGGGTATTCTTGACCCAACCAAAGTAACCCGTAGCGCGCTACAGTACGCTTCTTCAATCGCAGGTCTTATGATCACCACCGAAGCTATGGTCGGCGAAATTCCACAAGAAGCAGCCGGTGCACCTGATATGGGTGGTATGGGCGGTATGGGTGGAATGGGCGGTATGGGCGGCATGGGCATGTAATTTACTGGTTTAAATTGATTCTTACTGCGTTGCCATTCGCTCGCGTAAGAAAAACTACGCGTCGCTCAAGGCGCCTTGTCATAATCAATTTATCCTGCGTAAATACTTTGCTGGTCTGAAGCCTTAAAGCTTAAAACCAAATAAAGAAAGCCGATACTTAACAGTATCGGTTTTTTTGTGTTTAGAGTTTGCTATGGAGTTGTACTTCAGGGTGATCTTTAAACGCGCGGCGCAAAAAAACGCGACATTCTGTTCTTACTTGAGTCCTGCTGCATGGTTGAATAACGGCTAGAGCCCCCAAAAAAGTAAGTTATCCATGCCACGAGTCGTGCAAGAGGTTAGTGGACTAAAACCTAATCAAGCCCTCTAATTTAGCCGCAGGGATAATCATTGCTAGGCGGAGGCTGTTGGTTAGAGGCTTTTAATTGTGCAGGTTGAGGCCGCCTGCCTGTAAATATCTTTAATAGAATACTGCAGATGACGAGTTTAAATTATCAAATAGCATTACAATAGGTACACAAGACAAGATTGGACTAAATAGTCACTTATGCTCATAAACACATAAGCTTGTTATTTTTTAGGGGGCAGATACAATTCATGACCCTTTTTTGAGTGATACATTAGTGAGGGTTTAGCGTGTCTAAACAAGATTATTACAGCGTGCTGGGTGTTTCAAAGACCTCCTCAAATCAAGAGATTAAAAAAGCCTATAAAAAATTGGCGATGAAGTACCATCCGGATAAAAATCCGGGTGATAGCGCGGCAGAAACCAAGTTTAAAAATGCCAAAGAAGCCTATGAAGTGTTGACCGATGCTGACAAACGTCAACAATATGATGATTTTGGTCATGATGCGTTTTCCAATGGCGGGCAAGATAGGCAGCGCTACAGTCATGGCGGCTTTGACGACATATTTGGTGGCGGCTTTGGTCAGCGTGGCTTTGGTGGCAGCGATTTCGAAAGTATGTTTTCGCAAGCTAGGGGCGGACGTAGTCGCGCTCAAAAAGGGCAAGATAAAGACTTTGCGTTCACGGTCGACTTTGTTGATGCGGTGCAGGGCGCTGAAAAGGTCGTTGAGTTGCCAATTAATGGCACAACGAAAAAAATTAAGGTTAAGATCCCCGCGGGGATCAAAGACGGCGAGAAAATTCGCTTTAGCGGTAAAGGTGGTGCGGGCGTAAATGGCGGCCCAGCAGGCGATCTACTGTTGACGATTGCTACCCGCAGGCATGAGAACCTCGAACGCGAAGAAAACGATCTAATTTACACTGCCGTAGTTGATATGGCGTCAGCTGCATTAGGTAGCGAAATTGAAGTTAATGTGCTGGAGATGCGCTTTAAGCTTAAAGTACCAGCGGGTACCCAACCTGGACGTAAGTTTAAAATTAAGGGCAAAGGGGTAACCGACCGTAAAGGTGTAACTGGTGATTTGTTTGTTCAAATCAAAGTCGACATTCCAACGGGATTAACTGAAGCTGAGCGCGCATTGCTAGAACAGTTTAAAGCGTTAAGAGACGAAGCTACACTTTAACCTGTGTTGTGTCGGCGACTAGCTTAGTTAGAACTGCTAGAGTTGACTCGTCAACGCCGCGATTGCTTAGCTGATCATTAAAGCCTTAGCGACTTAATTAATAAGTGCTAAGGCTTTTTAATGGGTGTTTGTTGCTGGAAGTTGTTAGCAGCCGTCTAAGTCATATTCTATCACCGGCGGTTCATTGGGGTTTTGTGGCTCTGAATAGCGGATCTCGCAGTCATTAACTGAGTAGTCGGCTTCTGGCCTTATTCTCAAGCCTTTACGACCAGCAATGTCGTAGGTGGTGATTTCAAAATCGACACCGTCAACAATATTAACAGCGCGAGCAATACCCGCTAAAGTATGGCGCGGGTAGCCGTAAGCAAGCCTAATTTGCGCGCCTTCTACCACCATAATGTTGCTATTACCTGCAGGTGCCGTGGCGTCGCATTCAGCTCTTATCATACAGGCGGAGTGCACTAACTCTTTGGCACTGCCAATGGCGCCTGAAACGCCTTGCATGCTGGCACTGTATGCGTCGGCTTTAAGTGATAAAAACTTAGGGGCGGCAACAACGGCAAGTATGCCTAATATGATTATTACCACTACGAGCTCGATTAATGTGAATCCGTGAGCATGTCTTGTTGGCACTACGGCTGCTAACGTCATCGAAATTACCTCCTTTAATCACGACTACATCTTACTGAACACCAAGTTCACTAGTAAATGTATCACACAGTGACGCATGTTGGTTTATTGTTGGCTCTAGCTGTATTTGGGTAACAAAACAAAGTGTTATTGACTAAGCGTAGTAGCCCGTTGATGAAGTTGATTGCAGTACTATGCCTAAAATTGAATTTTTGCCTATGTTACGCCGCATTGAAAGTGTTGCGAGGGCGCTCGCAAACTTGCGTTTACAGTAGGTGTATAGCTGTTTAGTTTATGCTAATCCTGTAACATGTTGCCTCTTTTTTTGATGAGCAATATTTGCGTAAGGTAAGGGTGTATGCAAGATCGTGGGTTACTAGAGTACCTTAAGTGGCTATTTTTTAAAGACAGGGCCGTCAGTCTTAGAGTGTTTAATATTGTTGTCACAGGGGTACTGATGTGGGGATACCTGTGCGTATACTTAACGCTAAATTATCTGCCTCAGTTTAGTTTTGCTAGTGAGCAAGTATTGTGGGTTATTGGGGCATACCTGTTGACGACTATTGTTGGTTTTTGGCTAGCATATAAGTCCGATAAGCCGTTATTCAGCTTTATTGGCTACAGTGCTATGAATATTGGTACCGCCCTGTTTTTTAGTTACTTTTTACCAGAGCATGGTATTGAAATTATATCGCAATTAATTAAATTTGTAGCGGTAGTTACGGTATTGATGATGTCGGTTTCTATTTGCTTTGCACGAGTATTTGACTCGCTAACAGCGATGCTACTGCTAGTGTTAGCGTGTTTAGCGGTGACTGAATTCGGCTGGTTTATGTTAAGTGGTGAGTTTAAGCCGTTGGTACACTGGATTGGAATATATTTATTTTGTGCTTTTGTTGGGTTTCAGTGGAAAGAATATAACGGCAAGTATGAAACATTGGATAAGGCCATCGATTTTGGTAGTGGTTTGTATATCGATATTGTTGGTGCAATTATCAGTACATTGGCACAGTTAAATGCAAGGCGTTAGTCTTTTTTTGTTATGCCTTTCTTATACTTGAGCACTGGCTTAGAAAGGCATTCACCAAACTTTAGTATGGTAGTTATTCTCATCACTAACAACGCTATATTAATTTAATTTGATGCGCGATATGTATTAAGTGCGAAGTGTTTTTAGCATCTAGCGTCACCTTGGCTTTTTCTATATGGTAATCGACGCCTCGAGCGGACATGTAATGAATATCTGATAGTTCCTTGCGAGAATACCCTTCAGCAAGGTGCTTAATAATCGATACTGTTGATGGTTTGAGGATGCTGTAATCTTCAAATGGCCCCGTTAATAAGCTTTCTGACGCAATGTGTGAACCAAGCATTTGAATATGGGTCATCTTATTGTTGAGTAATTGGGTGCGCTCAGCATCCGTTAATGGGCAATCTAAACGATAAAAAAAGCTATAAAACCCTTTCAGGTAATCAAAGTTAGGTAACGAAAACGAGACCGAAATTTGTTTACAATAACCTAGCTCATTGAGTAATTCAGATTTCATTTTTTGTTGTCTTAAACTGACATCAGATAACCAAATATGAATAACGCTTTGAGTAGATTTAATTAAATCGGGGTCTAATTTTGTCATACAACTCCGGCTGCGAGCAAACAGCACTCCCACTTGTGTAGAGCTAAAAAGCATAGACTTTCTACGCTTAAAAGAACTCAGCCAATTCCTTCCAAGCCAGGTTGTTGGTTGCTCGAACTCTAGACCAAAGGCACAATCTGAGGCGCCTAGAGTCTTATTTAGTTCATTGAGTTCATCGCGGCAATATTTAAATTGATCTAATAGTTGCTTATCCATAATACCTTTAGTTTAAAGCCTGTTTATATACTGCATAGATTTTCAAGATTGAATTCTAAATCAACAGCTAATTTACTATGAAATTCGATTGTGTTTGCATAAAACTTGTAAAGTTGCGGAGTAGGTTCGTTCTGGCATTAAAGTTGGGATGTTAACCACAATTAGGTAGATTAGAGATTAAGGTGTGTGTTTTTGTGAAGCAATGTGTTCGAGTTGATATTTTATGATGTGGTAGGAATAAACAACATAACAATAGCAACAGCAAGGATTATGTGATGAACATAAATAAAACACTTTTAGCTATAGCGATGTCAGCTTTGGTGCTAACAGGGTGTGGAAGCGACAGCGATTCGTCTGCAGTCACTCCCACGCCAGAGCCTGAGGTCACTCAACCTGCCACCGGTACCGGGGCGTTTGAACACGTTTGGGGGCCAGATGTAAACTGGCAAATTGAAAATACGTTTTATGCCTATATTGATGAAGTTGAGCGTGAAGACATGCTCAGACAGTTCCAAGGTACTGGCGTTCCGGATAATGGCTTTAAGATTGTTCCGGCGGATCTTCGTGAACGCAAAATAGCCTCTTTAGCTGCGGGTGATGGCAAATACATTCAGAGCGAGGTCTATAACGACAATCAAATCACCTTTTCTGATGTACTGCTTTACTTGAGTGATACCGTTAATGGTTTTGATGTTGCCTATAACTTTGACGAAACATTGAACGCTTACCAGTGGAAAGTCACTTGGGATGCAGACGGTGACGGTACTAACGAATACGAAAGCGATCCTGATTGGTATGCAACTTACATGATTGATTTTGGTGAGTTCCGCCGCGAGAAGTTTTACGACGCACAAGGTGAAGCTTTATACCTTCGTCTTGAAGATGTGTTAGTCGAAAATAACTCTGGCGTATTGTTCAAGTCATTTAGCCCTGCAATGACAGAGCGTCGGGAGCAAATACAATTAGACCAAGCTGAGCGTCGCCGTAATTCAAAGCCAACTTTTTACTCTGAAGATACTGAGGTCATTGTTGTCCCTTCGGTGATGCTGATCCCGATTGAGGAATTTGGTGTTGCAGGTGGGACGCCTGTGTTTTTGAACAATGTTGAAGCTCGCTCTCACAACCTGCGCCCAGATATTTACCGCAAAGACAAAGCGATTACGATGGCTGATGTACTGTTGAGTATTAATGAGCAAGGTCTAGCGCAAGTCGGCTTCTCTTTCTGGGGTAAGTTAGAATCGGGTGTTGAGCTTAACCATTTCGTGATTAACGAAATCAATGGTAAGCGTAAAGGTGGTGCTCATGGTTACGTGATCAACACTGGTGTTAGCTGGGCATTGAATGATTTTAATGCTAAATATTTAGTGCCTGGTTTAGTGGGGCATGTTGATATCTCGGAATCTTACTGTGACCATAACGGCACAAGTAATTACCAAGATCCAACTGATACATCTACAGATTACCCTGATGGCCTGATCGATGCTGAACCTTTTGCTGCATACAAAGAGATTGATTGTGATCCTGCTAAAACAGATGTTGAAGATTGGTTTGTCGACCAAGAATTCCATTTATTTAGTGATGTTTGGTTGATGAACAATCCTGGCGATACACTGACCGTGGTTAACTTCCACATGTACGATTATTACCCAGTGATTGAGTCAAAACGTGTCGCAGGTGATGGCAAATGGCCTGAGTATGATGCACGTAATGCTAAGTACCCGCTAGATGATGAACATTTTGGCTGGGGAATTGCTAACTGTGGTAACTGTCACTCATTAAGTGGGATTCACTCCGAAGGTGACATAGCACCTGACTTAGGTGTAAATCCAAAGCTCGTTGATATTTATGATACCGGTAAGATCCAGTCTCATCCGGTAGATGACCCATCAGAGTTAGTCATTGCACCATACCAATGTGCAGAGTGTCATGGCTCAAATGGTGCTCCTAGCGGTCATGGTGAGTTTGCTCGTTGTTACTGGTGTCACTCAGAAGATTTTATACCTGAAAATCATGGTTCAGTGTCAAAATACATCACTAAAGGTGAATCTGGCTTCGTCGGGGGGAATGACCCAGAGCTTTATAACCGTGCTTACGAGTCTATTGCCGTTAACTCTGCCGATAAAGAAGGTGTTACCGCACTAGAAGCTGAACTTCAAGAGTGGGCGCCACACGTTAAATTAGATGTATTGGCAGAAAATGAAAATGTTAACTGGGAAGGATATTGGGGAATGTACCCAGATGACATGAAGATCCGTACCAATAACGATTGGATGACTGATCCTGCATATCCTGACCCATATGCTTGTGTGACTTGTCACTACGAAGAATAATTTGTTATTAGCGTTAGTTACTTGATTAAAAGGGCCTCATTAAAAGAGGCTCTTTTTTTGATTCATTTCTATGCATTACTGTGAACGGTGTGACTTAGGTTAATATCGACTGTAATCTTATTAATTCACTTCAATTACTTTGTATTTCGGCGGTGCGACTTATTGTGACTACATGTCTATTTAGTCGGTGGGGGGCTTGTTATAGGCTCAATCGGATGGCTTTACTCTGTGAACACCTGCTTAGCAAATAATTGACTCTTGCTTAAGTAATTGAACTTAGCAGCGGTAATTGACTAATACCTAAGCTAAAAAATCATTGTTGAATTATTTTGGGGTGCTAAAATGCGCAGCTCAAATAGGTAAACTATATTGGGCGAGTCGTCGAGATAAATCACAAGCTTGATATTTTTCACCTCGCTCTTCCTGTTATACCGCGCCTTTTTAAGCTATTTATTATCGATTAGAGTATTTATGAAACGGATCTTCTTACTGAGTTTGTACGCTATTTCTAATGTTGCCGTTGCGGTAGACCCTTTGTATGAAACCCCTGAAAACATGGAGCCGACATGGGTCGATAACATCTTGTCTGTTTTTGGTGCTGATGGTGGATTTGACGAAACAAAGCCTATCGATATGAGCTATTTACCTACGGCATATTACACGCCAGAAAAAAAATTCGGTGTCGGTTTATTAATGGTTGGGCTGTATAAAACAGACGACGCATCCGTCGCCGAACAGCCGTCATCATTAGTACTAAACTCGTTTGTATCAATGAATAATTCATACGGCGTTGCCGTTGAAAACATGACTTTTTTCAATGAGGGTAAACAACGTTTATTACTCGATTTAGAGCTGCATAACGAGGCGGCGGTTTATTATGGTCAAGGCATTGAACAAGGGAATTTAGACACCAACCACCATGAGTTTGAAGAGCAGCTGTATAGCTTCAAACCCCGATGGATGACTGAGGTGGCCAGCAACTATTTTATTGGCGTTGGCGCTGACTTTATTTATGCCAGTGCCGACAAGCTTGAATTAGTTAGCACTGAAACCCCTGTCGATGCGACGGACATACTGCCTAACAATTTCAGCTCGGGTGTGGTGCTGACCAGTATTTATGATTCACGCGATTACCGTTTAAATGCAACTAAAGGCTGGCTGCTTCAAATCGATGCTGGCCTTTATCACAACAACGAGTCGGCTTCGTTTTCAACTTACGATATTGAACTGGCAAACTATATTGATTTAAGTGCGACTAAGTTACTGAGCTCTGCACCGGGGTTGATTGCTTGGCAATTACAGGGGCACTTTACCGAGGGTGATGTGCCGTGGAACTTATTGCCTGATCTAGGTGGTTCTAATGCAATGCGCGGGCTGATAAAGGGCCGTTATCGTGACGAGCAAATGATGATGGGGCAGGTTGAGTATCGTCTACCTGTATTTCAGCGCTATGGCATGGTGTTTTGGAGCTCTGTGGGTAGTGTTGCACCTAAAGTTAACCAGCTAACCGACGATTTATTAACTGCTTACGGTGCAGGTTTCCGCTTTAAAGTTAAAGACAATATCAACTTACGTCTCGATATCGGCGTGGGCGAAAATGAAACTAACTTTTACCTTAATGTAAATGAAGTTTTTTAAGCTCAATAAGGGGAGACGCTGTGAGTATACTGGCAAGTCAGTGGTGACGGCTACCTCTTGTGCCAATATCCAAGTTGGCCGTAGCTGGTTACGTACAAATTTGGCTGTGATTACGGCCGTGATGTTGGCGGTAATTGGTCACGGCGCGGTTGGCAGTCAACAAGTCTTTGCCAATGAAACAGCGCTTACCGCTATGCCTCCAGTGTTTGTGGAGTGTACTCGCACTGCTAATTATAACATTTACCTCAGTGGCTTACATACTGGCACTATGGCCAGAACCGAGGATTGGCGGGGGAGTTCTGCGGTGATCACCACTCACAGCGAAGCCAGTATTTTAGGAATAGGAACCGAATATTTTCAGCAGGCGAAATTGTATTGGTCAACGGATGAAGGGGAGTGGTTAACTGATAAGTTTCATCAAATCGTTAGCGGATTTCGCTCCAGAAACATGCAAGTCTCGTTTAGTGCTAATGGCCGAGCGTCGCATGTTGATATCGACGGCGATGTTGCTCGCTATACCTCTACTGACATTGCGCTGCGTGATGTTGATACTTTAGCGGTGCAAATTCGGCAATATTTGCTGCAAGGGCGTCAGCAATTTGCTTTGCACCGTCAAGCATCAGATGGCATTGAGCCTTATCAATATCATGTAAAACCGCCACAAACTGTAAAAATAGAGCCTTGGGGCGAGCTAAATGTGATTCCGGTTAAGCAGACGGGCGCAGAAGAAGTAACATATTACTACGCTCCGAGTATGGGGTTTCAGTTAGTTAAAGCTCGCTATCACGGCTTTATTCTTCGAGGGTTAGTTGAGCTAAGCGATTACAATTCATCGTGTGACTAGCCGCTATTGATTAGCGCTCAGTAAAAATAAATTCACCATCAATAGTGCTGTACTATTGATGGCGATATTAGCAGGTTTACTGCTCTGTAAATGCGGCCTGAATTCGTTCTAACTCTAATTGCTCTTTAAGTTCACGTTGTTGTTTTTCTTTAATCTTGGCCTCTTCTAATAACGCGGCTTGTCTTTCTTTTAGGCTGTGCTTTTCTGCTTTAGTCAAAAACTTAAAAGCTTTTTTGTTGGCAAGTGCGTAAGCAACTACGTCTTCGCCCTTTACTCTACGTTCATCTACTCGTTGTGAAAAACGTTCGTTGTCACGGGCTTTACGCTCTGCTGCATTTAGCTTGCTCATAATGGGCCTTAATAATTGGTGCGGCTAGGCTTAAAATACAGAAGCTAGCGTATAGAAAATCGAATACGTACATTTTAGCATAATATGTATTACAAGCCCCGTGCTATCTAGCTTGGCAGATTTAAAGCCGTGGCGTAGGATATTGCTGCCGGTAGGTAAGGTTACATATAAAAAGAGCAGCCGATTTACAGGGCTGCTCTGTTTATTGAGGGCGTTATCGACAATGCCACTTAATTGAGGCTAATTAGCTATTTTCAAACTCTTTAAGCATGTCGAGTGCGACAGCTTCAGCAATGCTAATTCCGTCAATACCGGCAGATAAAATACCACCCGCATAGCCGGCACCTTCGCCAGCAGGGTATAACCCTTTGGTGTTAACGCTTTGGTAATCGGCGCCGCGCTTAATTTGCACCGGTGAAGAGGTGCGTGTTTCAACGCCCGTTAGCATTGAATCTTTGTTGTCAAAACCACGGATTTTTTTACCAAATGCCGGTAATGCTTCACGAATGGCATCAATAGCATAAGCCGGTAGCGCATCGCTTAAGTCGGTCATTTTAACATTGGGTTTATACGATGGCTCAACGTTTTCAAACGGTTTGCCGGCACCCGCTGCCAAGAAGTCGCCAACCATTTGTGCTGGTGCGTCGTAATTACTGCCACCCATTACGTATGCGTTACGTTCAAGCTTACGTTGTAGGGCAACACCTTGTAGCGGATCGTTATCAAAATCGCTTGGGTTTATACCGACAACAATGGCGCTGTTGGCATTACGTTCACTGCGCGAGTATTGGCTCATTCCGTTAGTTACTACGGCATGCTCTTCAGACGTCGCCGCTACCACAACACCACCCGGACACATGCAGAAGCTGTAAACACTACGGCCATTTTTACAGTGGTGTACAAGTTTGTAATCTGCAGCCCCTAAAATTGGGTGGCCAGCGTTGCTGCCAAAACGATCTTTATCAATCATTGCTTGCTTGTGTTCAATACGGAAACCAATAGAAAACGACTGGGCTTGCATATATACGCCTTGGTCGTGCAGCATTTGGAAAGTGTCACGAGCACTGTGACCGATGGCGGCAATAACATATTTAGAGTTTAACACTTCGCCATTTCTTAAGGTGACACCAGTCACTTTACGGTCGCTGATATTGATCTGGTCAACACGGGTTTCAAAGCGTACTTCGCCGCCGAGACGAATAATTTCGCGGCGCATTTTTTCGACCATAGTGACTAATTTGTAAGTACCAATGTGGGGCTTGCTGACATAGATAATTTCGGCCGGAGCTCCCGCTGCCACAAACTCTTGTTTAACTTTTAAGCCTTTAAATCCAGGGTCTTTAACTTGACTATACAGCTTACCGTCACTGAAAGTGCCTGCGCCACCTTCACCAAATTGGACATTTGACTCGGTGTTTAGCTCGCTAGTACGCCAAAAGCGGAAGGTGTCTTTAGCACGTTCATGAACTGATTTACCACGCTCTAAAATGATGGGCTTGAAACCCATTTGCGCCAATATCAGGCCTACAAACAAGCCACATGGGCCCATACCAATAACAATCGGGCGCTCAGTTAGCCCGTCGGGGGCTTTAGTGACATATTTATAATCAGTATCGGGTGAGACGCGTACATTTTGGTCATCGGCAAATGATGCCAACAATGCGGGTTCGTCTACCTCAACCAAGGTGATGTCTAAGGTGTATATCAGCCAGATTTGGTTCTTTTTACGCGCATCATAGCCACGTTTAAACACATGAATGTCGACCAGCTGTTCTGCTGAGATAGACAGCTTTTGCAATACAAAATCTTGTAAGGCAGCTTCATCGTGGTCGAGAGGCAGTTTTACTTGGTTTAAACGGATCATGATTTACCTAAAAAGAGACTTAAAAAACAGCGCGTAGTTTACGTGATTTAGCGCTGAATTGAAATTAGCGATTAACGCTATACCGTGGCATAAGCTTAGCGATTGAAAATACGATCGATTTGATGCTTTAACCCAAACCACTTTAAGGTGCCGGATTGATCATATCGCCGCGCTAGTGGCTAAAGCTGGCACTACAAAGCTCGGTAAGCAAACTTGTTTATGTGTTATCGATAGGCGTAACTTTAACTATATGCCCATGTTTCATCTTGCATCTACTTGCGGTGCACTCAATTTTTAGCTTTGCTGTATTGCGCTAGTTTAGGGTTTGGTGATATTGTTTTTTATACAGTTAGTTACGCAAGGAGCGTTAGTTATGAATAAGCCAATGGTATTGGTGATACATGGAATGGGTACTCATAAACCGGGGGAAACTAAAAAGGCAATTGCCGATGGGCTTAATGAAGCGGCCAAAAATTTTGGTCTCGTCGATTTTGATATTAATAATGAAGTTGAGTTTTTTCAATTCAACTACTCTGATTATTTAGATGAAATTCGTCTTAAAGATGCAGAAAAAGCAGGTGAGCTGGTTAAGCACCTTAGTGTGTTGCAAGGGTTGGGGCTCGGAGAGCAAGCTGTGTCTGCCTTGACCAGCTTTTTTGCCGACTTTGACGAGGATGAGCAATTTTATACCCATTGGATGGATGTCATTTATTACGGATTAATGTATTGGGGAGAGAATATTCGCGTTGATCTTGCCAAGAAAATTAATGAGTTAATGCTTGAACGTGAATTAGGTAATAGAAAGCTGCATATTATCTCGCATAGTTTAGGCACCGCGGTGTTACATGACACATTGGCTAAATTGTTTCGTAAAGATGCTGACATTAGTGCAAAAGTACCTCAATTAGACGTAGACCGGTTTCAAATTGACTCAATTTGGATGGTTGCTAACGTCAGTCGGTTATTAAATTTACTCAATGATATTGCCGACCCTAACCATTCTGTTGTGACCTCTGATATTGGCGGTTGTACCGATTTACTGTTTAATGTGCGTAATGAGTTCGACCCTTTTACATGGTTTAAGCAATATAAACGCCCTATAGAAAATGGCGGACGACAGATTAAAGTGAACACGATTCGAGAGCTTAATACCCACGATTTACAGCAGTATATGGCGGCGCCAGATGTTGCGGATGCGCTATTTGCAAATCTACTTGATATACCCGCAATATCAGACACCCAATACCAGCAGGGGGTAGCGAAACATGCGTTAACAAGCATCAATTACAACTACGCGCAGCTCGAAGATGCAGTTAATGATTTATCTGACAATGACGAACCGCAAGATAAAGTGCAGGCGATTGTTTCGGTCGCTAAAGCCCTCAATTCGTTTCAAAAGACACTTAAGGAAATAGTGGACGAAGCGTAATAAGTTAAGGACGACAACCAATGAAAATTATTAATGTATTTGCTGTTGTAATTGCAGCGTGCTCACTGGGCGTAGCAGCAAGTGAGCAAGATAAAAAAACAGAAAGTAATGACCGCATAGTTTGTGAATACACCGATGCTGAGCTGAGCAATTTCCAGTCTAAATTCACGTCACTCCTAGAGTTATCAAGCAATGTTGGCCCGATGCTCTGTGAGCATGTTTTGCGAGTCACAGAGGATGAAACGGCCGCCTTTGAGGCAGTATTATTTGATTATGCTGCTTTAGCAAAAGAGGTGACTCAAACCACTTATCCTGAAACTGTTTTCCCTGGGATTAATCGCGTAACTGAGCTTTGGCAGCAACAACTTAGTCAATATTCAGTCAAACTAGATTACGTTAATCCAATCCGTTTTACATTTGAAGATGCAGGTCGCGGTAAGGGAGATGAGCAATACATATTACGTGCTAAGTTACCGCCACATGGTGCCAATAATCGCACTTGGTATCTGGGCGATGAAGAGGAAGCCGAATGTAAAAAAACGGCTTTTGATTTGAGCTGTCGGCAGGCTGCAGACAACTTAAATAGTGCAATCAAACCTGCCTTTGCGTTACTGAATGCTCAGCTGTTAAGAGATAACGGACAATTGCTTGCTGAGCTCCAAAGCGATTGGAAAGCTTATATAAAAGAAGCGCGCTACCAAACGCCCCTTGATGTTTGGTTAACAACGGCGCTGCAGTCAAATCACTTTCACGGAACAGATCTTGTTGGCCCGCCGCAGTGGCAAGCATTTATGTTGCGCCCCAGTCTGGTGTTTGAGCATATCGATGAACTGAAAGATGGCGATAAAGATGATGTCAGCCTCGCCGTCGAGTGGGCTGGTGTTAATTGGTGGAAAACGGGCATCGGTTTTTCGTTGACCAGTGTTTACCATGATCGAAAAGAGGTCGATGCCCTAGGGCATGGACTGACGATTCATATTAAAAATAAATACAGTATTGGTTATGTGCATCGCAGTGATAATAATGGCTCAATCTTTTTCAATATTGACTTATTAGAATGGCTTGGCGACAGCGAAGGCGTTTATCAGCAGTACAAAGGCTACTTTTAACGTTAATCACTAATCCATGATAGCCCGAAGTTTACCTTTGGCTATCATGACTGGTTGTTCAAACGGTACTGGGCAAGCCCCTGTTGCCTATGGTAAGAGGAGTATAAATAACGCTTATGCCTGGAGGTTGTTACATATCGTATTCTTTTAGCTTTCTATACAATGTTGCTAAGCTGATACCGAGTTTTTTGGCGGCTAGTGTTTTATTATTGTTTAGTGTGTCTAGTACCGAAATAATATAGTTTTTTTCAATTGTCATAAGCGGCTTTATTCCGTTGTCTACTGAGGCCTTACTTATATTTTTATGAAACTCTTCAGGCAAGTCTTCTGGCATGATTTGTGGGCCAGTACTGAGCACAACCGCGCGCTCAATCGTGTTAGCTAGTTGGCGTATATTACCCGGCCAATCATAGCTGAGCAGTAGATCTGCTGTTTTATAGTTAAAACTGGTGATTTTCCGTTGTAGCTTGATGTTAAAGTCTTCTAGGAAAAAACGCGCTAGCGGCAAAATATCTTCGTAGCGGTTTCTTAATGGCGGAATGGTGAGCTCGATGACATTGAGCCGGTAATAGAGATCTTGACGAAACTTTCCAGCTTTGACCGCGGCGGCTAAATCTATATTTGTGGCAGAAATAATGCGTACATCGACGTCTTTAACGCAATTATCACCGACTCGCCTGATCTGTTTCTCTTGAATAACACGCAGTAATTTAGCTTGCATTGCAAGGCTTATCTCACCAACTTCATCAAGGAAAATGGTGCCACCATTGGCGCTTTCAAATAGGCCGATTTTATTTGTTTCTGCGCCAGTAAATGCCCCTTTTACATGCCCAAATAACTCACTGTCTATGAGTGTTTCTGAGATGGCGGCACAGTTTACCGCTAATAAAGGGCGGTCACTTCTTTCGGAATGAGAGTAAATATAATTAACCAGCTTTTCTTTTCCCACCCCACTTTCACCAGTAATCAATACCGAAGTGGGAACTTTAGCAACGTTAATCGCCATTCCCAGCAACTTTTGCATGGCATAGCTATAGCACATTGGGTACCCAGAACGGCTGGCATGAGAGAGGCTGCTGCTATCAAAACCAGTATTGAAATTACGCGAAAAACAGTCATCAGTTTTTAATGTTTTTTGTATTTCTTGTTGAATGTTATCGTGTGATATTCCTTTGTAGAAAGGGAGGAATGGGCTGATTTCATCGCCCCATTGTTCGAGGTAGTTGCCAATAAAGTGGCAGTGGCAGTCACCTTTAGCTTGGCATTGGGTCTCTATAAAATAGACGGTACGTTGCTGCACATGTGAAGCGTAACCGCTGGCGAATCCAGCTTGCTCCCAACATACCACATCTTGAGATTGCCCTACCAAATATAGTTGCTGCTCTGCTTCGTAGGAGCTAATAAAATAGGTTTCAATGAGAGGCTCCCCTGACGTACCGTCGGTACGGTGGCTGCTGAGTACTTCGCCAAAGCCAAACATTGAGCAGAGCATGGGGCCAAGCTTCCCTTCGCTGGCTTCAGCCCAAACTTCGGGCATCTTTCGTTTGATTTGCTCTGCAACTAACCAACCTCGAATAAATGCGGTGCGTGTAATTAGGGTGCGGGCTGTATCAATGCCGACAATGCTTTGTACATTCTCTCTTAGTAGCCCATGTGAAAACATGTCAGATAAATAGGTTCTTCTGCCAAGAAAACTCATGGTGCCACCATTAGGCTTAAACTCGAGTAATTCGCGCAGATCTAATTGTGATGTCTTCATAGGCAACTAATCATAGAAGGTTATTGTTATGAGTCTAACATTGTCGTAGTGGCCTTTCTGTGATGCTGGACTTGATTAAAGTGGGTTTTAATCTCGCAATGTTAGGTGGACGCCGACAACAAAAGTGTGGCGTCTAAGTGGCTGGTAGATATAGTTAAAAGTAGATTGTTATCAACATTTGTTACGGGACTTTAAAGTCAAACTCGTGACAGCTATTGCAGAAGTTGTCCGATTCTTCATGTTCAGCATGGCAGTTGTCACACTCAAGTTCTGGGCCGTAATGTGGTGAATCGTGTTTATCTGGGGCACCATGATAGTCCTCTTTTTTCTCTGGGATATCATGGCAAGACTGGCATTGGTCCATTAAAACTTCTTCAAAAGGCTTTGTGATGTGACAATCGCTGCACTCTAGGCCGGCATTTTTATGATGAGGTTTCATGGTTTGTGCGTAAGCGATTGTGGGGCCAAAAACAATTAGAGACATTAAAAAAACAATCATGGTCATGCGGGTGTCAGCCATAGAGGGCTCCTAAATCAAGGCTGCGAATGTCATTTTGTACAGCCGCAACATTCATTGAGGCTAAATGTTGAGTGCTAAAAGTGAGCTTTAGCGCCAAATCTTTTCGCAACTATTGAAGGTTAACTCAATAATGAGATGCTTTATCAAACGTCGTCACTATTAAGTGCCAAAATTAATAGGTTGAATACTGGGTTTAGTTAATTTTGTAAGGTGATAAAAGTGGCTGCAATTGATGCCAGCCACTGCGAAAACGCGTTAAGCTTTGGCTGCATTCTGGCCGGCTATGCGTCCGAATACGAGGCAGTCAGGTACGGCAACTGTACCGAGTCGACAGGCACCGTGGGTACCGCCAGTTGCTTCACCACAAGCGAATAAGCCAGGAATGACATCGCGCGTTACCATGTTCATCACACGTGCTTTAGTATCAATTTCAACCCCACCCATTGTGTGATGGGCTTTAGGCCATAATCGAACTGCGTAGAACGGAGCCTTTTTAATCGCAACTTGTTTCATTGAGAATGGCTTGCCAAATTCAGGGTCGATATTTTTTTCAACGTAACTGTTATAGCGCTCAATTTGTGCCAGCAAGGCTTTAACCGGTATTTTATAGTGAGCTGCAAGTTCTTCGAAGGTATCAAAGGTAAGTACGACTTTACGCCCTAAGAGCTTATCCATTACATGTGAAGAATGTGATGCGCCTATAGAGTCACAAAATGCAATGCCGATGTCGCCGGTTTTAACAATTGCATCGGCGCGAACTTTACGGTCAGCAAGTTCGTTGACGAAACGCTCACCCGTTTTAGGGCTTACCATAATCCCGTGAGCAAAAGCTGAGTAGGTAGCAAATAGGGGAGCCATACCAAACCCTTTTTCTTCAGGAGATGTCCATGGACCTAGTTGCACCCAAGAAAGCTGTACTGGGTTTGCACCAATGCGTACCATCTCCTTTAAACATTCAGCGGTTGCACCACTGTGGTTTGTAGAGCGAAGTTTTTCGTCTAATCTTGGATCTTGGCTTGAGCGGTAATTAACATCAGCAGCAAACCCGCCGTTAGCCATTACTACGCCTTTTTTAGCTTTGATGAATTTTGTTTTTGTAGAGGTTTCTTTACCTGGTTTAAAGCGTGTAATGACCTCTAGTCCAACAATGCGACCTTGCTCGTCATTGATTAATTTTTTAACATATACTTTTGTTTTTACATGAATGTCTAGTTCTTTTGCTTTTGCTAGCATTGGGAGAATAATGCCTGAACCTGATTGGTTTTGAGTGGTAAGGCTACGAGGGATTGAATGCCCACCAAATTGTGTGATTTTGTCTTTAAACTTCACTCCGAGGTAATTCTTGCACCATTCGTAAGCTTCGTTAGTGCGTTCTGCAACTATTCGGGCTTGGAGAGGGTAGTTAAGACCTAGACCGGCTTTTAACATATCTCCCATCATGGCATCAACTGAGTCGGTTATTCCTCTAGCTTTTTGCACGTCACTGCCGACTACGGCAATACAGCCACCATTGATTGTAGAGTTTCCGCCAGGAACTGGCATTTTTTCGAGCACCACCGTTGACGCGTTAGCGTTTTTCGCTTCAATCGCTGCAGAGAGTCCAGCAAAGCCACTACCTACAACGACCACATCATAAGTTTCGTCCCACTTTTCTGGCAATGTAGAACAGGTTGCTGCTGTTGCTGATGATATCCCTGCTAGTGATAGACCTGTCGCAGCGGTAGCAGCACCGCCAGCTTTTAAAAAGTCACGTCTGGATAGATTGTTTTTAATATTATTACTCATCATATTCCCTTAATCATATTGATATTTGGTTAAATCTTAATGGTGGGTATCGCGTTGATGTAGACAATAAAGCATAGGCTGTGCCAGTATTCGTCATTGGTTTCAAGGTGCTGAATTTAAAAGTTTTATTGGTTTTGTTGCGGTTGGTCATTCTTGAGGAGATGATTGTTCTGAGAAGGGGCTTCTCATTTTAATATGTAGTGGGAATAACTTATAAATGATCGGGATCACTTATTGTTGTTGAGTGACTGCAACTTGATTTTTAAATCAATTCTAGTTGTGTTGCCTGGTGTAGTTATGGCAGCGAAGGCGTTTATCAGCAGTACAAAGGCTACTTTTAACGTTAATGATTAGCGCCACTAACCTTGACTAAAGTAAGGTTAGTGGCTTTTTGTCGCTAAACCAGACAGTTAGGTTTGATAACTAAGCCTAGCCATTGAACCAGAGCTTATTTTGTACAGCAACCACATACTGTTTTAGGTAATTGTGCGCCGGTTCTGGCATCTTGATTGGTCCATTGTCCATTCCACTTTTTGTCTGGTGAGGAGTCAGTACAAGTCGATGGGCAGGTAGATTTTGCTTGTGCCTGACTATTGATGATATTAACCGCAGGTACATCGACACACTGATTACCCACGGCGATATCGTCGAAGATATGGCTCAGGTTATTTGATGTTGTATTACTGGTGCCACTGTCGGTACCTGCATAGTTATGACAACCAAAACAGTTAGAGATAAACGGTGAGCTGAGATCTACATCTTGATATTCCGTCTCAGCCACCGTGTTGGCTAACCGTAATGAGCCTCGTTGATTGTCGATGCTTGAACCCTTTTTAATATCGCTAACCCAAAGAGCACCCACGTTAAAGTAGTTTTTCAGTACGGCAAACTGACCGGTTAAAAACGGTTGTACATTGTCATTAAGCGAGGTTATCGAGCCTACGTTATCGTCATATTTCAAGTCGCCTTTCGCTGAACCGTATGGGTGCACGCGGCAGATTTCTGTCGGCTCGCCGGTAATTTTAGTTTGTGCGGTAGGGTTGTTAAAGTCACAGTCTGTCTTGCCTGCTTTTAAACTCGCAGTACAGCTTTCGCTGGCAAAAGACCAGCCGGTAGTTGTCTGTGGCAGTGTGCAGTCAGGCGCGTTGACTTGATGCTCAAAAGTGGCCCAAACAAATTCTGGGTGATCTGGAGTCGCGACGGCGAGGTGAAACCCGACCAAGCCAAGTAACGTTTTATTGGGGTTAACCTCATCCGGTTTGACTGGAGTAATGTTGGCTTCCATGGTGATAAAGTCGTTGGGGTTATCATTGGCCCCCATAACTTTCCAGGCAGTTTTAAGCTCCGTAGTGCCTCCTGGAAAATTATCTTGTTGTTTTATTTTATCGACCTGGCACATATTTTTACTAAAGCGCACATCGTAATAAACTACGTTTTTATTTTGATCGTAGATCGTTGCACCGCCACCGGCTTGGCCAATACGTTCAGGTATGGTGAAGGTGGTGCCATTTTCTTGTGGTTTTGCCGAGCGAATAAACAGCATGTGAGCATTGGGTTTGTCGTCACAGGAGTTAGCTGGGCTACCATCGGTGTTGACTTCTAGAACACTAAATTGGCTGCTGTCTTGAAAGTTAAGTACTGCAGGTTGGGTGGTTGATTTTGCCATTAAGTAAGCAAATGTCTGCCAAGAAAACTGGTAAAAGTCACAAAATGAACTGTCTCCGGGCCCATTACTTTGTTTTACCTCGCTGGGCAGGCTAGGTGAAGTAAACCAGCTTGAGTCTGCACTACATTCATATGACACCATGGGGGATGTGTTAGGTTTTTTTGTTGGAGCGGCATGCGCAAAGCTGGTGGCGACGACAGTCAGTAGCAACCCACAGATGCCTGATTTAAATGTCCTTATTTTTGCGGTACTCATACTTATATTCCTTTATTCGTATTGACGATAACTCTTAACTTAGCCACTCCAAATCACGATTAGCCTCCTGAAACTATTGTGCTGACAAATCATGTTCGACATAGTAAACACAAGGTTGAAATATTGTTGCAGCTAAAGTGGTTTTACAAAATTGATAGTAACTGCTTGTGTTGGTTAAAGGGCGTTCGCTGGTGAGATTCATTCCTTTTACTGACAATTTAAATCGTATTTAGCGTTACTAATCCTGCTTAGTGATGAGTTATTGCCGTTGGTAAGGTTGTACTTTTTGTCTGCGATGGTTGATTTTTAAACTCTGACATATGATTAACCATACAAAAAACAAGGTTAAATATGTCTATTAATTAACTGTTTAGGTGTTTTTTTTGTAAAGGTTGAAAAATATTTTCCGAGTTTATTTGGCTATAAACGCTGCTATGGCGGGGTTAAACCAAACTAGTGGTTCTTACTTATGTAATATTAATGTAAATAATAACTATTTTCATTCGCTTTAAATGTAATTTTATTGTTAGAATCTGCGGCATCGCTTTCAAAGTATTAACAATAAGGTCTATTTAAAGATGAAATCTCGCTATCAAACTCCGATATCTTTAGGCGCAAAAGCGGTTGCCACTGCGTTATTTTTTAGTAGCACACCTCTGTATGCCGCCGATAAAAAAACTGAAACCTGTGACAAAGGTGAGAATATTGAGTGTAAGGCTGATAAGTCAAAAGAAGCTATTGAGCGCATTGAAGTGCATGGGGTTAAAAGCTCAGTTTATTTTTACGACACCTCAGGTGATAAACGCCGAGTAGCAGATCTTGTTGATACCCCGCAAGTGATTACGGTATTAACGCAAGATCAAATTCAAGAGTCAGGTAAAACAGATTTAAGAGACATTTTATCTGCGCAGGCGGGTGTAACGTTGGGTACGGGTGAAAACGGTAATGCTTTTGGTGACCGCTATATTATTCGCGGTCACGAAGCGCGTAGTGATGTTTTTGTTGATGGACTGCGTGATCCTGGTATGACGACTCGCGAAAGCTTTGCCACTGAGCAAGTTGAAATAACCAAAGGTCCTAGTTCAACGTTTGCCGGCCGGGGTTCATCGGGTGGTGCGGTTAACAGTGTGACCAAAAAAGCGTCAACGGCATACAACTTTGGTCGTGTTGATGCCGGTATCGGTACCGACGAGTTTAAGCGTCTTACCTTAGATTATAACTTTCCGATTGCTGAAGATGTCGCGGTGCGAGTCAATGCTCTTATCGCAGATAAAGACAAGCCGGGCCGTGAAGGCATAAGTGAAGAAAGAACTGGCGCGCAGTTATCGGTGGTGTATGAGCCTTCTGACGAGCTATCTTTTATTGCTGATGGCTACTATTTAGAAGCAACCGATGTGAGCGACTTAGGTAGCTATTTTGACCGCGAAGCCCGCAAACCGGTAGAAGATGTTCCAGTTTATGCACAAGAATCTGATTTTTTAAGTTCAGACGTGAGCACCTTTACTCTGCGTACAGAGTATGAAATTGCCGATAACTTAACGCTATATAATGCTACTCGCGTGGGTCGTACTGAAAATGGCTATATTGCAACAGGTTTAAGTGCTACTACTCGAGCCGATACCGACCCCATCGCGCCGGGGGCTGATACACAAACACTTAGTACACACCAAGGCCGCCAAGATGTTGAATACTGGAGCACCCAGTTCAACCTATTCTGGAACGCTGACATTCTAGGCATGGGGCATAAGTGGGTATTTGGTGTTGAATACACAGAGCAAACGGTTGATAACGGTGTTTATGACATCGTTAATAATAATGAAACCAACTGTTTAGTTAGCGGTCGTCGTGGTGTATCTGGCGGTTACTGTATTCTTGATGGTAACGGAAATGAAGTCGACAATATCGGTCAATTAATGGGCCGTACCTACACCGAAGGTCAATCTGACGCGTTATACGACATCAATACTACCTCTGCTTATATTATGGATACAGTAGCGTTAACTGATGACTTAGAACTGTTTTTTGGGGTTAGGCAAGACAGTTTTGATTACAGCAATGATACCTCTGGTCGAAGTGGTGATTTGTTATACGCCTATTCAGATGATATGTATAATGGCCATGCTGGCTTAGTTTATGACCTCACTGAAGCGGGTAATATTTACGCCAGCTACAGCACCGCAACCAATATTAATGGTGGCGAGTCAGATTTGGGAGCTAACTGTGGTTATGGTGGCCTTTGTGGTACACCAGAACAAGCTAGTGCCGCTGACCCAGAGATTGTTGAAAATATTGAACTGGGTACTAAATGGATGCTATTTGATGAGAGCGTCATGTTCTCAGCGTCTGTTTTCCAGATCACCAAAGATGACGTAATGGAAAGTGTTGGCGACAGTTACTCTACACTCGGTAGCCTTAATACCGGTAAAAACCGGGTTCAAGGTATTGAAATTGGTATGGTCGGTAACATTACTGACGCCTTGAGCATTCAGCTTTCAGCATCGTTAATGGATTCTGAAGTACTGGCTTCGTTTGAAGAAGACAACGTTGGGCTAGCCCTAAGTAACTTTGCAGATGAAAGTGCTTACTTACAATTGCGTTATGAGATTAACGACACGTTTGTGATTGGTGGTAGCTATACCTACCAAGGCGAAATGTACGGTGGTCAGCCAGATTCAGCCGCGGGTTATGACGCCGACACGGGTCTATACAGCATCGTTGTGCCAGACTACCAAGTGGTAAGTTTGTTTGCCAACTATAACGCAACTGAGGCATTAACTTTCCGTCTTAACGTCGGTAACCTATTAGATGAAGAATACTGGACTGCGGCATACCGTTCAGGTTCGTTCATGTACTTAGGTAGTGCACGCAACGCAAACTTAACAGCAACTTATGAGTTTTAATTAAAGGTATTATCATGATTGTTATTGAAAAAATCTTATCCGATGAAGACGTGAGCTTGTTTAGGCAGCAGTTAGCTGACGTCCCTTGGATAGATGGCCGACAAACTGCGATGGGAATGGCAGCGTCGGTTAAAAATAACAATCAAGCTGATGCAAGTCATGATGTTGTGCGCCAGCTGGCTAACAAGCTGTTGGCGCAAATCGGCAATACTCCTAAGGTTGTTTCGGCGGCCTTACCTCATAAAATATTCCCACCGTGTTTTAACCGCTATTCAGAGTCGGAAGAGTACGGTTACCACGTTGACGCCGCGGTAATGCGCATTCCAGATTCAAATGACGTGCTCAGAAGTGACATGTCGATGACGACCTTTTTAAGTGAGCCTGATGAGTACGCCGGTGGTGAGTTAATTATTTCGACTGAATTTGGCGAGCAGCAAATTAAATTGCCTGCAGGTTATGCGGTGCTGTACCCCTCAAGTAGCTTACATAAGGTTACCGCTGTTACTCGTGGTGAGCGTGTCGCGGCAATCACTTGGATGCAAAGTATGGTCGCCGATACTAGTTTGCGTCAAAACTTGTATCAGTTAGATCAAACGATTCAACGCCTGATTAAGCAAGGTAATACCGAACGTAAAGAGTTAGATGAGCTACACAATGTTTATCATAATCTTATCCGCCAATTTACCCAGTTGTAATACCTAGCACTCGGCTGGTAACTTAGCCCCAATAATGCAAACGCATTAAATGTTAGCCAGCTTATTTGCCACTATATGGTGTTCGTCAATTACTGGGGCAATTCTAATCACAGCGGTGCCAGTTGATCCCCAATAGCCGGGTTACTGATCGGTTAAATCTTCCATTTTTGCCTGTGCGCTAGATACAAAACTAGCTCTATTTGAGGCGGCCAGCCAAGTTTGTTTCAGCAAGCACGAATATTAACCACTGTGAACCACACCACAGTTTGCTATTTAGTACCTACCATATGATGTAGTTATTGGCGTACGCCATAAACTAACAGCACGTAAATACTTGTTGCTTACACTCTTATCCGTTGATTAGGCCAATAATGTCAAGACCCAAAAAGTGCCGCCACTTATCCTGTTGTGCGCCCTACAGTATGTTTAAACCTAATGGGGTTCCGTCAGTCACGCTAGATAAAATTCAGCTCGATGCCGATGAATTTGAAGCGTTGAGTTTAGGGGACGTTAACAAGCTAAGTCAGATTGAGGCGGCTGCATTAATGGGGATCTCGCGGCAAACATTTGGATACTTACTAGCAAGTGCTCGCAAAAAGGTCGCCACGGCGATTACCCAAGGTCATGCGCTTGTGCTGCCATTATCGACGAACAGCAAATAAAGGATGTTTTATGATTATTGCTATGCCAATGAGTCGCGGTCGACTTGCCAGCCACTTTACTAAAGCGCAGCGTATTGGCTTTTTCAACGAGTACCACCAGTTGGTCACCAGTTTTGACAACCCTGCGGTTGCGGGCGGTTGCCGAGCCAAAAAGGCAATGTTGGATCTGCTCAAGCAGCAAAAAACCGATATTGTGATTGTGCAACATATTGGCCAGCGCATGTTAGGTAAGCTACTTAGCGCCGGTATGAGTGTTAGCCAAGGTGATAGCAAATTTGATACAGAGCAACTGCTAAATAACAGTCGCGATTTAAGCCTTAGGTTGCTTGATGCATCGGCGGGTAGGGAGTCACTCAACCACCTTAAAAAAGGAGGCTGTTGTGGTGGCAAAAGTGGTGGCTGTGGTTGTAGCGGTCAAGCTACAGCAGTGAAACCGTTATTGGCCTCGCCTCAGCGAGTCAGTAACACTGTAAGTGACTTACAAGCTACAAAAGTTAAGTTCGCAGGTTTTAGAGCGGTAACCTAATTAACCTGCTCGGGCATTAACGGTAACCCTTGAGAGTGGCAATGTAATGGCTCCAGTTAACGCGGCAGCCATTACAGTATCAAAAATGTGCTTTACACTAGGTTTAACACCCAGCCCATAATAGTAAATGAGACTAACAACAGCACAAATAACAGAGCCAGCAATTTCCACTGCATCACTTGCTTTAGCATAACAAATTCAGGGAAACTCGCCGCTACCGTGCTCATGCAAAATGCTAGTACAGTCCCAAGGGGTACGCCTTGCAGCAGTAAACTTTCTAGCACTGGAATAACGCCCGTTGCATTGGCGTAGAGCGGAATCCCCAATAGAACTGCTAACGGAACCGTCCACCATTGCCCATCACCTAAGTTGGTCTCTAACCACCCAGCAGGCACAAATCCATGCAACGCCGCGCCTAACGCAACACCTATGATTACCCATTTCCATACTCGACCAAATATTTCAACGGTTTCAGACTTAGCAAATTGATGGCGTTGCTGCCAACCTATGCTTGCCGATTTAGTTGTCGCTGGTGGTGTAAGCGCTGGGTTGCTAACTGATTGTTGTTGACCCATGGCATAAGCTTTAGCGGCTAAGGGTTGCAACCAGCGTTCAGCCTTTAACAAGTCGAGTAACGCGCCGCCGAACATGCCAATGGCGACACCCGTGACCACATATATTAAAGTGACCTTTAGCCCTAACAGGCTAAATAACAATAAAATGGCGACTTCATTGATGAGCGGAGAGGTCAGTAAAAACGCCATGGTAATGCCGATAGGGATCCCCGCAGAGGTAAACCCAAGAAATACCGGAATACTGGAACAGGAACAAAACGGGGTAATAGCGCCAAATCCCGACCCTAATCCGTAACCCATTATTTTGGGTTTACCAGCTAAATAGCCACGTACTCGTTCGACATTTAACGATGCTCGAAGCCAACCAATGGCGTAAATCATCACGATAAGTAAGATAAATATCTTACTGGTGTCTTCTACAAAGAAGTGCACCGCTTGCCCCGCTTGGGTTTGGCTAGACAAGCCCAACAGGTCGTAAACCAGCCAATCGGCAAATACTGAAAACCAAGCTAACATTGAATTACCTCACTAATGGCAATAAATAACACCAGCAATAATAGCTACCTGCAGCGATAAAAATACCACCAGATAAATACCTAGCCACTTGTTCTACAAAGGTCATTTGCTTAAATAAAGTGGCAATTTTTACGGTGCCAAGTTGCAGCAATAACGCGATAATAATGACCGGCATAGCAGTGCCAATGCCATAGGCTGCAGGTACCCAAAAGCTTGACTGCTGTGCAACCGCAATGGGCAGCAATGACGCAAAAAATAACGCAGCAGATGTTGGACAAAAAGACAAAGCAAATATGCCGCCTAAGGCAAATGCTCCTAATAGCCCTTGCTGGGATAAACGTTGCTGCAGGCTATTAGAAATCGACCAGTTAGTGCTAGGTAGAGTGACCCATCCCAGTAAACAGGCACCAACGACCAGCATGACTGGGCCGAGGATCATGTTCATTTGGCTTTGTAAAAAACTGGCAATACTCGGTGCCGACATCGCAGTATGCAACAGCAATATGGCAAGGCAGATATAGCTCAACATTCGGCCTGCGCTGTAGGAAGCTCCCATCCAAAATGATCTTGAAGAGCGGTCAACTTGCTTGCTCAGGTACGATACTGCAGCAATATTTGATGCCAAGGGGCATGGTGAAATTGACGTTAACACGCCAAACCACAGTGCACTGGTTAAAATCAGTATCCATTCAGCCATGTGCGGCGCTCTCAGTGTTAACGTTAAACTGACTAGCCGTGGCGGCAGACTCCTGTGTGAAAGAGTGTATTTGCTCATAGATGTAGTCATTAAAAGCTTGATGCTTTTTAACTAATTCCCAGACTCTGTCGAGGCGACGGTATTGCGCTGGTTCGCCGTCTTGCTCAATCTGAATCACCACCGAGCGGCTAGTTAGCTGAAAGTCTTGAATGAAATGGACATTTTCAGCGGTTTCCAAATTAATGATATTAAGCTTGATTTGCCCTTGGGTCATCTGCTCGCTATAGGCTTGCTCTAGCGCTTCTACCGTGTATTTTTCGATGCGCTTGCAAGTGTTGCAGCGCGCGTTACCATGAAAGTAATACACGTTAAGTACTTGGTTTTCATTAAGCTCAAAAGCAGAGGCGTTATAAGTGATGGCTTTAGGTGCTGCGTGACTATTGAGTAACACCAAGCTTAAGCTTGCCAATACTGCCAACAGCAGTAACCATTTAGTTATGTTTGATTGCGCATTCATAGAAAATTCCTTCTTCTGTTGCAGGGGCAAGTATTCCTGCTGAAAAACTACCGGATTAAGCGTGACGGGTTTGGCTGAGCAGCTGCTCAATTTCGGTGTGAGATGGCACTGTGCCGGCGGTGATCACCTTGCCGTTAATCACTATTGCGGGAGTTGACATCACGCCATACTCTAAAATTGCGCCCATGTCTGAGACTTTTTCAATTTCAAAATCAATGGCTAAACGCTTAGCCACAGTTTCTACATCGGTCGCTAAGTTAGTGCATTTTTTACAGCCGCTACCCAATATTTCAATTTTCATGATACTTCCTTCATTGGTTTGTTTTAACAGGTGATGCGTTGGTGTATGGAGCCGCTACTGAGTATCGCTAGTCGATAAGTGCGGCGTGCGCTTTGGCATTTTTCTCTATTACGGCCTCGACACAGCTGAACATTTTTAACAGGCAGGGCGTTTCAAGCCGGTAGTAAATCTGTTTTCCGTCGCGGCGACTACTAACAATACCGGCATTTTTTAATACTGATAAATGTTTAGAAATAGTTGAAATATCGGCGTTTACACCATCGGTTAGGTCGCAGACACAGTGCTCTTGCTGCTGTAATTGCTCAAGTAGCCATAACCGAGTTGGGTGTGCTAACGCCTTTAATACTGCAGCGCGAGCGGTTAGCTTGAGTTGTTCTTGTTCGGTCATTTGAACCTCCAGGCCGCGAATGTGTGGTTTGACTCTCGGCGACGTTTAATGTTTTGTTATTTGGTAAAATGGCCAAATGTCATTTGAAGATCAAGTTTTATATGCAAATTTGGCAGAACATAGTGTGATTTTGTGACGCAGTGAACATTTATCCGCCAATGACTAACGTGTATTAGCGTGAGATTAATAATGTGGAGTGGTCAAGCAGCAATGGTAAAAGTGGATGTTAACTTACGTTTTATTGAGGGAGCTTAGTTATGCGTAGCGTAGGCTTAATTGTTAGCTGCTTAGCGTAAAACGTGAGGGAGCAGGTATTTAATTGTAAGCCATACTCCACTCACATTGTTAGCCTGATACATGCAGCGCATTGAGCTGAGTATCAAGCCTCAATATCGCCGTAGTGATTAAGGCTTTAACTGCGCTTTAGCGGCTTCAACTTTCGAGAAATCTAGACCAAGCTCATCAACGGCTTCTTTGATCAAAGCTGGGTTTTGCATGACAAGCCCCATTAGCTGTTGTAATTTTTCTGGTGGGATCCCTAATTGAGTAATCACACCCATTGCGGCAAGTGGGTTTTCTGTCAACGTTTGGAACAGCTCTTTAACTTGAGCGTCATCAATGTTGTGCTCTTTTAAGATCGCAAGTATAGGGTTCATAGCGCTACCTTGTGTAGTTGTTAAATAAAATAGGCGTGGATTCTACCATTCATCGTGGATGATGCGCGGCTTTAGCTAAATAAAATTGTTTAGTATGTTGGCTTATGCATAATGGCTGACAAATATTAGAGTACTTTCCTCGGTTTTATTTTAGATCATCATGGCTGGGTAATTCATTGTATTATCTTTGAGTATCGATAAGGCTTGGCTGTGACTTTGCGTTTACCTCAATCACCAAAATAGCGCCAACATGAGGCATATAAAGCCGCCTTAAACGGCACGTTTGCGTTGTTACTAAGGCGGTGATAGTTGTTGGGGTACCGCACTTATTCAGCTTTGCAGTTTAGATCTGGTAACGGTGTTATCTCGTTGCTGTGTTGCCGCTTTATGCTGCAGGAGCCGGCATAGATCACTAGCTGTACCACAATGGGCATTTCACGGCTTCGGCCCATAATTAATTGCCCGCGTGTGTCTTTATGCGGCGCACGTTCGATAGCCAACGTGCTGGAGCGTGTAAATGCTGTATCGCTTATGCTAATGGGATCGACGTTAAGCAAGTTGGCAATGGCGACTTCAAGCTGTTTGGTGCTCGCGGCGTTAGTTAGCACTAACACTGCTGGTGTGGTATTTGTCATTATCACTTTTGAGTGCTGCGCCGTAGGGTTGCTATTGTCGGCAACTGCGCCGCAACCGGTTAAGACTGCGAGCACTGTACCGGCAAATAATTTCAGCATTATAAAGCGCCTTTAATGTCGGTGATGATACGGTTGTTTTTAATCACCGTTTGGTTACGGGGATCTTTTAGTATGTATCCATCATCGATAAACTCGCTAGTGGCTGCAACTTTAGCCATGCTTGCCACCGTTGCAGGGCAACGCGCGTTAGTTCGGTAGTAAAGTGCGGCGCTTAATAATCGTTCATCGGTATCGCCAAGTGCATGAAACAGATCATCATCAAGCATACAGCCGGGAATTTCACTGGCTAGTGTCGGGCTCGATGAGGGGAAGAGTCCATCAGAATAATCGCCAAAGCCTTTATCATTAATGCCTTGAAATTGAATGGTAAAGTAAGTCGTGTCGCAGTTGGGCGTTGGGTAAAAACCATAAGGTTTACCACAAGTGGTGCCACCAATTTGAATCACCTCAATATCGACTCCGCGTAAACTGTTCATTATCGACTCACTGGCCGAGCAAGTACCTGCAGTTGTTAATACATATACCCTTTCTAGATCCAGTGTTGGTAGTGCTGAGCCTGCAGCGAGTAGGCCTGAATTAAACCCAAGAGTTTCATCAATAAACGGCATAGGGGTTAACGTTTCATGCGTGACGGGGTCTTTTGTTGGGTATTTGTCGTTGAAACGGGTTGATTCAAAGGTGCGATTAGCAGTGGCAGTTTCACCGGCAATCATGTAACTGAGTTGGCTGGCCATTGCGAGTAATCCGCCGCCGTTGTATCTCACATCAAGAATAAGGTCATCGACTCCTGCTTGGCTTAAAGTGGTAAATGCATCAAACAGACCACGCTCTGCAGTGGCTATGTGAGCATTAAATTGTAAATAACCCACGGTACCGTCGGTTGTCTGTAAAGTTTTAATGTTTTGTACTGGTGTAGACACAATCGTTTGCGCGGTGAGGGTGACGTCGCGATCGGCGGTCGCGCCAAGATCGCGGATTGTAAATACCGTTTGCTTGCCGGTTTCGCTAGGAAAAAGTCCAGCATTTAAGATATCAATACTGGTGCTGTCATTCGCATTTTGTACGCTAACACCATCAATTTCGACAATCACTGCGCCGCGATCAATATTGGCTGTCGCGGCAGGAGTGCCTGGCTCGTTGTAGGTTACTGTGACATTTCGCTCGATATTTTGATCTCGATTGATCAATTGAAAATTGAAGCCGTAACCAACGGATGCTCCAGATTGGTTTAGTTGCTCCCATTCATCGGTAGGCATAGAAAAGTGAAAAACATCTTTTGCATTGCCTGAGTCCGATAGCTCGTTGGTGATAAGCAGGTCAAAATACTCAGATACTGAGTAAGGCGCGGGATCTCGATCAATAATTTCGTCATACCAAAGGTATGTGTCGTTGCTCCATGATCGCATCCATAGCTTTTCGATTAACGTGGTACCCGTTTGGTTAGCGCTACACTGCCCTGCTAACTCTAAATACGGAGTGAATTGCCCCTGAACCCAGACCATAGCTGGATTGCCGCCTGAGTTACCTGTAGCAGGAGTGCCAGCTTTGTTGTCATTTGAACCTCCACCACAGGCGGTTAGAGCAAAGCTTGTGGTAAGTATTAATGTTATGAATTTTTTCGAGTTTAACATTATCAATAATCCTTTATTTTACCTTTTAGCGGCAGGGCCTTAGTGCAACTTATGGCTAAAATTCACTCTATTACAGCTGAGGATGTTTTGTAACCTATATTAAGGTCAATATTGAGAAAATTGGGTCTATTTATGGTTATTTGGACACACAAATATGCAAACGTTAGCGTAAGCAATATTGGTATTAATCATTTAAACGCCGAGCAACTACAACGCTCAATTCTAGAGGCCTTTATACTGTTCAAGGGGCGACTGTGAGCGAAATAGTGAAATGTTGGTTGGCAATAACATTTGGCTCTGTAACGGTCTTAATGGAGTGACGCAAATTCCATGCTGTATACTATGGCCATTATTAAGAGGTTTGTGAGTGGATATGATTATTTTTACGACTAATTTGGGTGATATTGAGATTGAACTGGATTTTGAAAAGGCGCCGGTTAGTTCGAAGAACTTTCTTAAATATTGCGAGGATGGTTTTTACCAAGGCACGATTTTTCATCGGGTGATAAAAGGTTTTATGGCGCAAGGTGGTGGGTTTACAGCCGAGATGGAAGAAAAACCAACGCGAGCTGCGATTGTGAATGAAGCGAATAGAGGCTTAAAAAACCTAAGAGGCACGATTGCGATGGCGCGCACCGACGCGCCGCATTCTGCTACTGGACAGTTTTTTATCAACTTAGCGGATAATTCATTTTTGGACTACACCGCGACCACCAATGCTGGCTGGGGTTATGCGGTATTTGGTAAGGTGACTGCAGGTATGGACGTTATAGTAAAAATAGGTCGTGCCAAAACCGGCTCACAAGCAGGGCACGACGATGTGCCAAAAGAGCAGATTATTATCGAAAAAGTTACTATTAATCGCTGATAGAGTCTAAAAATATAATAGCCATCTACTACCTGAGTAGGTGGCTTTTTTTGTATTTAAATTCAATGATTATCAACCTAAATTGAGTTAACTATAGTCAGTATGTTCATTCTCTTTTAATTCTGGCCTACGGTTTTTTATGTCTCTGCAACTTTACTTATATCGGTTCCTGGTCAATGTTTAATGGGGTGTGCAATCTTTAGATGCTGGAGTCGTAGACGATGTCTATATTAACAATTGGCCTTTTAGTATTATTTTTAGGGGTAGCTTTTATGAGCTTACCTAACTTGAATAGGGCATTGAAACAACATGACCGTGAACAATGGGAGCGGTTAATTGGATCGCATAGTCGGTTTATGGCTTACTTTGACCGATTAACATTATTTAGTTGGACACTACAGCGGCGGTTTGAGGTATCTGATAATGTTGATATTCAGTATGAGGGATACCAAGCTTATAAACAGGCGACAAGGGTTAAATATATGCTGATATTTGGGCTGACAATGGTTGCCATTGGTGGTTATTTTTCTTTGTTTGCTACATGACAGGTGGCTTAAACGCCGCAAGCAATAATGCATTACGGCGCAATTGAGTCTCTAATCGACTGCAACCATAACGTTGCTGGCTTTGATGATAGCGTATGCCTCACCACCAACAACTAGACCTAATTGTTCGCATGATTTTTTAGTTACCACAGAAGTGATTTCAACACCGGGTGCTAATTCAATAACCACTTCGTTATTTACTGAGCCTTCATTAATAGACTTTACCTTACCATTAAGGTTGTTACGTGCACTGATTTTCATAGGTTATTCCTTTTAATAATTGGGTGTGCGTCTCATAAGCTATTGCTCTATGCATTATTGTATAAATATTGCTGTAACTAATTAGTGGCTTATGCAATTAATGATTATTAAGCTGTTTTGCTATGATTGAAATTTAGATCTATTTACTGCAACTGTTTAATGTTTATTTGCCTGCTTTGAACACGATTTTAATTTTATTAATTGAGTGTTTGGCAAACATTGTTAGCCAATGTATTAATCAATATCAGCTGTAAAAATAGCGAGTATTAACTCGCTATTTATTGATGGCTATACCCATTGCTATTAAAGAGTGTTTAAACAAGCCGTTAAATGTCGTGCTCGATAATTAGCTTAATGTTAACGCAACAATTTTTAACGGGTGGTTACCGTCAAACGATGGGAAGTCTTGATGGCAATCTAACCAAGTATGGCTGGTTACTTGTCGGCCCTGTTTTTCTACGCAGCGAACTAGGCTGTCAAACCAAGCTTGACGATCCACTTTTGCCACATTATTACAGCAAACAATGGTGCCTTCTGGCTTAGTGGTTAGCATTGCAGGCTTAAATAAGCTTTGGTAATCATTGATCAGATCAACAATGCCAAATGGGCTTTTTGCGTATCTTGGGGGATCTAAGAAAACTAAATCAAATTGAGTCGTGGTTAACTTTGGGTAAGCTGGCAGCTTTTGATTTCGACGCCCACCAACTTTTAAGCCTGCTAATTGTCTTAAGGCTGGAAATGCATCACTTTGAATAAATTCACATACGTTTTCAACATGGTTTAGTTCTGCGTTTTTCTTACCCGCGGCTAAAGCAAATGAAGAAAAATCAATATTAACGACCCGCGTCGCTCCGCCAACCGCTGCGGCAGTACCTATGCCACAAGTATAAGAAAATAAGTTTAATACAGTGCGGTTTTTACTGTGTGACTTTACGTATTCACGGCCAATACGCATGTCTAAAAATAGTAATGGATCTTGTCCTTCATGACGCAGTTTACTGCTAAACACAATGCCGTTTTCAAGCATTTGTTGCTCGCTTGTGGCGAAGGCTTCATTCTCATCACTTAAGCTGTTTAATACGCGTGAGTTTTTGTTTGAACGGTCGTTATACACCACGGGTAACGCCACTTCTTTAGTTAACAGTGTCGTGATGTCAGTCAGCTCTGTATCGGTTAACGACTGATGAAAGCTTTGAATAAGCCAGGCATTACCATACCTATCGATATTTAGGCCATTGACGCCTTCAACAGTGCCGTGAAAAATTCGATAACAATCGGTGTTGTTGCACTTTGCATCGGCTAAAAACTGCGAACGTTTTTTTATAGCGGCACTTAATGCTTGCGATACAGATAAAGGGGTGGAGTTCGATGGGTTTATCGACATAAATACAGGGCTCATTTGAAATATAGGCAGATGGGACGCGGTTAATAATAGCAAACTTAGCGCAAGAAATATTGCCCTAGGCGCTTTAACATCAAAAACAGAACCGCCAGCTTAACCCGTTGTGAGCTTTGTTATTGGCACCCGCCCTTACCTGCGTGGTGTTTAATATGAATATTGGCTGTGTGTTGCGTTGGCATTGTTCGGCATTGCCAGGTAAATGTTGAGCATCATTTTTGTGGCAGAGCCTATAGTTACTAACGCTTTTATGTAGACTTTTTTCGCTTTACTGGTCATGGTATATAGGCGTTAGCGAGGCCTTGATTGAGCAACTTTGGCAGGATATGACAGATGAAAATTGTGTTAGTGCACGGCATTTTTAATACAGGTTTTGTTATGCGCTGGATGCATAACCAGCTGGCAAAAGCTGGGCATGAATGCTTTTCGCCAACAGTGGCACCATTTGATGGGCGGTTAGGGGTTGAGCACGCTGCAGGCAACTTGCAGCATCAAATTGAACAGCGCTTTGGGCTGACCGATGACATAGTATTAGTTGGCTTTAGTATGGGCGGCATCGTTGGGCGTTATTATTTACAGCGTTTGGGTGGGGCAAACCGAGTTACACACTTCTTTAGTTTAGCTGCCCCACATGCCGGTAGCCTTTTAGCTTACTTGCCATATCCGTCAAAGGCGATGGTACAGCTTAGGCCAAACAGTGCGCTACTGGCTGAACTAAACGCGACGCAACATAAGTTAAAACAGATTGCGTTATATTCTTATCGCACCCCGCTCGACTTTACCATTGTGCCAAGTAAAAGCTCTATCTGGCCAATGGCGAATAATCGATCTTTTTGGGTTGTACTGCACATGAGCGTTATTTTTAGCCGCAAAATTAGCAATGCGATTATTGATAAACTAGCGCCAAAGTAATACACATACGAAGCATGAGAGCTTGAAGTAGTGCGTTTTAATCAGCAGTGTCAGCAATGGTTTAATTGTCGTCGTTAGCATGGTTAGCGTGATAAATTTGCTCAAATGCGTTTTGCTTTGCTTGCAGCTTGAGTTGTTCAATATCAAAAGAGGTTTGGTTCAGTTGTTGGCTAAGGTGTTTATTTTCTTGTAGAAGTTGCGCATGTTGGTAGACCCGCTTTAAGTCAGTTTCAATGATTGTTTGAAACCGAGTAAGCAACTGCTTGGTTGGGTTATCAAATTGCATAGGCTGTGAGTCAAGCATGCAAATAGTGCCAAAAATATCGCCATTAGGCCAACTCAGTGGCAACCCTAGGTAGGCCACCATTCCTGCTTTCGCTGCGGGGGAGTCTCGCCAATTGGGTTCCAACATTGCATCATTTATCTGTAGTTGTTTTTTTCCGGTAATAATCGCTTCGCAATACAACCCGATCCCTAAGCGCTTGCGCTCTTTAGCTTTAAAGGGGTTATTGGGCGTATTACTTTTGACTAACAATTCAAGATCTTTCGGGTAGGCGCGGTTAACCAGTGTGGCGGGGACCCGGGATATTTCTGATATTAAATCAACCATCTCTTGCCAGCTTTGGCTTATGTCGTCGTGGATGTCAATGTCTTGCGTTTGAAGTGCTATCATAACTGCCTTCCTTTGCTTTAAAGCCTTACTCTATATGTCTAAATAACCATTTTTGTGAGCACGAATCGTGCAGCATTAAATTCGTTAAAGTTGTTTAGATTTCGGTAAGGACGATTCCTTGTATGACATATATTAGTAAAGTCGTTTTTGAGCCAAAATCAACTAGATGTAGTAAATATAAGCGCTGGAGGAGGGAGGTGTAGCATCGTAATACATCTGTTTTTAAGGTGTTATTGGTATTTTTGAGCCGGAGTTTAGGCCTCCACTTAGTCTAATTGTTTTATACCGCTGTGACTGCAACGGTATAAAACAAGTTAGCCGCACTTAAAGTGAAAGCGCTGGAAAGCTTAATCGTGCGACGCAGCCTGTTGGCTGCGCGTTTGTTAAATTAAACTGCCATTGATAACGTTGGCAAAGGCTGTTGACAATTAATAGACCTAAACCATGTCCATGCATATTCCCTTGCTCTGATTCCGTTAGGCCTTGCCCTTGGTCGGTAACTACAATTTCATGTTGGTTTATTAAGACTGTAATATCACCGGCTTCGCTGGCATTAATCGCATTACTGATCACGTTACTCAGTAGCATTTTAAGTACTGTCGGTGCAGGTTTTATTACGGGGGCCTGTTCGATATTAATGTTGATATTAATGTTTTTTCGCTTAGCCTCTGTTTGCAAAGGCTGCACTATATGCTCAATTTCGGCCAGGGTTAACAGCCTAGAATGGTTGGAGTCGGTTGCCTTTTCTTGTTTAACTAGATTGAGTAAAACATCGATAGTATGTTGCATGTCTAATGCGGCTCGCTGGATCCGGTCCCGCTGTCGTGTTTGAAAGTCAACCGCATTGTTTTTTTCTTGCAGTTTAGCTGCACCGCTAATGACGGTTAACGGGGTTCTCAGTTCATGGCTAGCGTAACGAGCAAATGCTTGCTCTTGTTTAATCATCATCTCATTTTGTTGGCGATAATGGTTAAGGCTTTCTGCTAGTTCTGTAAATTCAGCGGCAGACTGCTTTGACACGCAAAAGGTTTTATTTGGCTTGATAGACTTTAACTGCTGACTAAGTTCACTAACTGGCCGAACTAAACGGCAACTGAGTTTGTGAATTGCTAACCCAAAAAGTAGGAACAATACGCAGATAAATGAAATGATAAACAGGTTGATTAAGTTCCACTTGTGCTCGCTAAGTTCAACATTGTCGCTTTCCATTATCAAATATAGTGGCTGTAATTTGTGATTATGGTGAAACGAGCCTCGATAGAGAAACACTTCATGTAAGTTTGCTTTAGCGTCGGGGGTAAATTGCAGTAAAGCCTTGAGCTCTTCAGACCAATTTAGCTGATTGTCGCCGACGGACTCACCAATGAATCCAATTGGAAAATGGCTTAAATCGCCATATTTTTCAGGGATTAAATCTGCAGAATGATAGGCTTTGATCCGTAAACCAATTGCCAGTGGTTCAGTGGCTCCTTGCTTAAATTGCTTAACAGCATAAGATGCACTGCTTTTCAGTTCGTGTTGGTTTACCTCATCTTCAACCCACTGCATTAACGCAAACATTGAGAAGTAGATGGTGACGCCAATCATAACGGCTACGGTACTAAAATACAGCATCAATTTATGCGGTAAGCTGGACGCGGTTGGAACCTTGTTGAGCAAACTGTCTAGCATTGCTGGTCACCGAGGACCAACCGGAAACCGACCTTTGGCACAGTGGCAAGCATTGGGGTTTTAAAGGGTTTGTCGAGTTGATTACGTAGCTGATACATATGGCTACGCAAGATATCATTACTCGGAGGTGCTTCTCCCCAGAGCGTTTCTATGATCTGAGCCCGCTTAACGACGTTAGGCGCATGCTTCATCAGTAATAATAAAATTTGGTAGGTTGTTGGGGTGAGTGCCAGTTGCATATTTTGTCGATACGCTTGATGTTCAGCAATATTGAGCTCGATATCGCCAAACTTAAGGCTGCCTTGTGCCACGTTACCGCGGTGACGTTTTATGAGGGCTCTGACTCGTACATCAACAACATCAAGATCAAACGGTTTTCCGAGGTAGTCGTCAGCGCCACATTCAAAGCCACTGAGTAAGTCGGTTTTATTATCTAGTGCGGTTAGCATCAAGATTGGTGTGGTACAGCCTAATGAGCGTAATGCTTTACATAAGCTTAGGCCATCAAGCTTTGGCAGCATTAAGTCTAAAATGATGGCGTCAAAGTCAAAAGCTTGGGCGAGCGATAAACCTAGCTCACCATTATCGGCAAAATCGAGCTCCGCTCCTTGTGCCTCAAAGTAATCTCCAAGAATACCGGCTACGTCGATGTTGTCTTCAATAATGAGTAATTTTAGTGTCATTGGTAAGCCATTATTGGGTCGGTGATTATGATTTAGTTTACCATTTTTTTGTCGAAAAAATGTCAACGACATTTTCTTCACTTCCTCCACGGCATGCTATAGGGAAACATAATACCTAGGATGCTTCATGACACATGCTTATACGCCGTACGGTGAGTGCAATACTGAAATTTGTCTATCGGTAATCGTACCATTGTTTAACGAGTCACAAATGATTGCTCCGTTGATTTCAAGGCTCACATCAGTGTTGTCTGCACTCGATGACAGTGCTGAAATTGTGTTTGTTGATGATGGGAGTAGTGATGATTCATGGCAGCAAATAAGCCAATTACCTCTAGCCGAAAATGAATACCAATGTATTAAGTTAAGTCGAAATTTTGGTAAAGAGGCGGCCATGTCTGCCGGGCTTGAGCATGCTAGAGGTTTGGCAATCATTATGTTAGATGCTGATTTGCAAGACCCACCGGAGCAAATTCCATTGATGTTAGCGCAGTGGCGTGCAGGCTTTGATATCGTCAATATGAAACGACGTAAACGACTGGGTGAGACTTGGCTTAAACGCTTTTCTGCAGCCTGCTTTTACCGAGTAATGAATTGGGTTTCAGACTCACCAGTGCCTGAAAATGTCGGTGACTTTCGTTTAATGAGCCGACAAGTTGTCGACTGTATTAAGGCGATGCCTGAGCGGAATCGCTTTATGAAAGGGCTGTTTAGCTGGCCAGGATTTTCGCAAACTACCATCGAGTTTGATCGTGATCCGCGCTTTGTCGGCGAGACCAAATGGAATTACGGTAAGCTCTTTGGTTTGGCTATGGATGGCATTACCTCATTTAGCTTTAAACCACTGCGTATTGCGACTTGGTGTGGCGTATTTACCGCCTGTAGTGCCTTTATTTACGGAGGTTGGGTGGTGGCTAAAACGCTGATTTATGGAGAGGCCGTTGCGGGTTATGCTTCTATGATGGTCGTGCAGTTAGGCTTGGCTGGCGTGCAGTTATTGGCTTTAGGTTTGATTGGTGAGTATTTAGGGCGGGTCTTTGTAGAGGTCAAGCAGCGACCGCTGTATTTGATTGAAGAAGTGGCTTATCGCCAGTCAGTTAATCAGGTTAACCCCAACCAGCAGACCATTAACGCTAACCACAGTGAGCATCAACCGGCCGTGGCAAGTAATGTACGCTATTTGGAGGCGAATTAATGCAGCGTTGGTCTACAGCTCGAAGCAGCGTTGCGGTATTAATGCTGGTGGTCTTTACTCGATTACTGCTTATGCCTTGGTATCCGTTAATGGATACCACAGAGGCTCGTTACGGTGAAATGGCGCGTTTGATGGTTGAAACGGGCAACTGGATCACCCCGCTCTTTGATTACGACGTTCCCTTTTGGGGTAAACCACCATTGCATACTTGGTTAAGTGCGGTGTCTATTTTAGGGTTTGGCGTGTCAGAATTTGCTGTACGATTACCACACTGGTTAGTGGCAATGCTAACCCTTGGGCTTGTGGCTATTTTCACCCGAAAACAGCGCCTACCTGTGTTAGCAACCTTGATTGTTTTAGCATCCACCATCGTGTTTATTGTTAGCGCTGGCGCAGTCATGACCGATATGAGCTTGACCTTTGGCTTAACGATGGCAATGGTTGGCTTTTATCTATGCTGGCAAGGAGAGGTGCGTTGGGGCTATTGGGGCTTCGTTGGTTTAGCGATAGGCTTATTGGCTAAAGGGCCGGTGGCGTTGGTTATATTTGCCATCGGAACAGGGCTTTGGCTGCTGTGGCAATACGGGTTGACCCAGCCTTGGTTAATGTTATGGCAACGGGTGCCATTGGTGAAGGGCACACTGTTGATGCTACTGATCGCAATGCCTTGGTATGTGATAGCGGAAAACACGACTCCAGGTTTTTTAAATTACTTTATTGTGGGAGAGCATTGGTCAAGGTTTGTCGATAGTGGCTGGAAGGGCGACTTATATGGCAGTGCCCACGACCAGACTCGTGGCACGATTTGGGGGTATTTTATTGTTGCCGCACTACCTTGGTCGTTCTTTTTACCCCGTGCGCTGTATAAAATAAAAACTGAAACACCTACGGCTCCTCTAGAGCCCGGTGCGAGCGCCCCTGCAACAAGTATTGCTAAAGACAGTGCTTTAGCGCGTTTTCTCATTTGTTGGATGATTGCACCAATGGTGCTGTTTACCTTTGCAGGTAATATTCTTCCAGCCTATGTGCTGCCTGGGATCCCCGCGTTGGCGATATTACTCACTTACGCTTGGCGGCATACACAGGTACCGATGTTACACCTTGTCGCGTTAGCGGTTCCAGCGTTACTGATTATGGTGGTGGGCTATATCAGTTTATCCACTGGTATAAATAAAAGTGAGCGGTGGTTACTGGCGCAACGAGCGCAACCTCTGGCGACTTATTATTGGCAAACACAGCCTTTTTCGGCTCGATTTTACACTGCAGGGCAAGCCGATAAAATTAGTACGCTTATGGATATCCCTTTAAATGAGTCGTCTTTTTATTTAGTCGTTAAGCGTTCAAACGCAAAAGATCGTATTTTTGAAAACTGCAGCGCCATTGCTGACAATCAATATCGGGAGCTATTGCTGTGTTATCGCAGTCATTAAAGTGGGGCTCTGCGCTGTGGTCTCAATACCAACACGTAGGGCGCTTTTTGCTGGTTGGTGGTGGCGTTTTTATAGTCGATGCCGCACTGTTTTACTTGTTCGCTGCCGTATTGGGGTGGGGGTTAGCTAGTGCTAGGGTTGCCGCATTTTTAATTGCGGTAGTGCTGTCATGGTTGGTTAACCGTTGCTGGACCTTTCGCTATAGAGTGCAAGCGCCGATGGGAGCACAAGTGCTGGCATCGCTTGTGGTGTCAGGTACCGCAGCGATAGCTAATTTGTCGGTTTTTTATTTTATATCACAATGGTTTGAAGGCTCACCTTTAGGGGCTGTAATGGCGTTTAGTGCGGGAGTGTTAACCGGTTTAGTATTCAATTGGTTTGGCGCTAACTATTGGATATTTAAAAATGTGGTGGCTGATTAACCGATCGCGACATATGTGATCTGTTACAAATGATGAAATATGCTGTTATTTGCAACACAAACCCGCTAGCTTTGGTCTTTATATCAGGATGACTGCTAATGGAATAACACATACATGGAATTTGTTGCTAAAAACCTTGCTGTAACGGCCTTATTTGTCAGTGTTGGAGTGTCGGCTGCCCCAACAACTAAGCTAACATTGTCTGAGTCAACTCTTACCGCCCCGTTTAATTTGACCCACCCCGTAATTACAGCGGATCTCTTACCCGCAGAGGGTAAAGAGCTAGTTACTTTTGGTATTGATCAACTCAGTAGTCGCTGGATGGCAATTTACGCGTTGCAGCAAGGTCAATATCAATTAACCGTTAAGCTAGAGCTGCCACAATTTTTGCATTCTTTTGATATTACCCAGCAGCAAGCGGGGATGTTTCAGCAGCTATATTTTTTATCGCAAGATAAATTGCACCTTTTTGAGCCTAGCGCTGAAGGGGAAAGTGGGCAGATTAATGCCATTACAGATATCCGCTCGTTATCGTTTAACACACGGCCTGATTATTTAAGCCAAGGTGAGTTTATTGCTGATCTGAACGGTGACGACCTCGATGACATTATCATCCCAGATTTTACCCAGACTCACTTGCTTTTGGCGAAAAAAGAAGGCGGCTTTAGCCAGCAAGTATTAGCGATTAAGCCGCAATCGCGATTGTTTGAAAATGGGGCAACGTATACACAATCTAAGCTGTACAGCACGGATTTAAATCTTGATGGCATAAACGATATCGTTAAGGTGGGTGAAGGTGAATTAGCGCTTTATAAGCAAGTCGCTAACGGTATGTTTAGTCCGGTTGCAGAGTATGTTTCGGTGCGTCAGCCCATTAGCGATATTAATTGGTGGAACAGACGCGATGCTTATGGTGAGCAGTTAGATCAAAGTGAGCTGGTTTATCACAAGGTAGAAGCACTTAACGATATTAATAACGACGGTATAACCGATTTGGTTTTACGTTACACCAAAAGTTCTGGGGTGTTTGACCGGGTCAATGATTACGAAGTGTACCTAGGTCAAAATCAGCAAGGCAAATTGGTGTTTCCCAAAGTCGCAAGCAGTGTTGTAAAAGCTGAAGGCACACTAACGGGGTTAGAGTTTGTTGATATCGACAATGACGAGAAAGTTGAGGTTATGGTGTCGGGTTTTGATATTGGCGTCACTCAAATTATCGGTGCGCTACTGTCGGGCAGTATCGATCAAGACGTGCATTTATTCAAAATGAACTCGCAAGGCCATTTTGCTTTAACGCCTAATATGACCCAAGACGTTGAACTTAACTTTAGTTTAAGTTCGGGGCAAAGTGGCGGGCCAGTGGTTAAGTTGGCAGATATGAACGGCGATGGCTTAAAGGATCTTATTTTGTCTGAAAGCGACGACACCTTAAAAGTGTACTTAGGCTTACAAGGTAACAAGCTGTTTGCGACAGCGGCGCAAAAGTATCAAGTTAAGCTTCCTCAAGAGGGGGAAATGCTTAAAACGGATGATCTAAATGGTGACGGAAAACACGACATCATCATTAAGTATGGTCGTTTAGATAGCAAGCTGTTACTAAACCAATTTAAGGTGTTGCTGGTCGATTAAACAGCAGTGTTAGGTTGGTAAAAGTGCTAAATATTGGACGCCTTTTTTAAGCAAATAAAACTCAATTTGTATCATTTAAAACTTATATCTGTTACATTTGACGGGTGTTAACTATTGAAATCCTTAGTTTTTACCTCCGTTTACAAAACTACATGCTAGCTTACAAAGCTAGCACAAACCTTCCTTAACATTGCAGTTGTTGACAGTTCTTTACACCTTAAGCTGGTCATAATAGGCCGTGAGCTTGTCATTAATTAGTTAAGGGAAAACAATGAATTCCATTCCATGGCGTATCGTCGGTCTGTCGGTTGTGTTAGCAACAGCGGTCGGCTGTAGTTCAGACGACGATAGTAGTTCGACTGATGCTGCATATATCCAATATTACAATGCCTCTGCCAATAGCACATCAACAGCACTTGAATTAGACGATTACCAGTATGGCTCAGTGAGCTATGCTGACTCGATGCCGCGTTACTCGTATAGTACCGGTACTGCTGATATCGACATTATTGGTTATGATGCCGACGGTGATGAAATATCGTTATACGAGTCAACAATTGACCTGGAAAATGAAGCTGAACATTTAATTATGCTGGTAGGTGATTATGCCAGTCCAGAGGTTGTCGATATTCAATTTGCCCGTACTGATATGGACGAGCTTAACGATGATGAGGACGAAGAATACAGCAAGATGCAAGTCTTAGTGGCGCACGCGGCGTTAGACGAAGCTAGCTTTGATGTTTACTTTGGCCTTGAAGGTGAAGACTTCAGTGCAGCAACGATGATTGATACTGTTAGCTATAAAGGTTATTCGACCGAGCTGATGTATGACACTGGCAGTTATGTTCTTTATTTAACAGAAGTTGGAGAAACCGAGCCGGTGTTTACGACGACGGCTTTAGACTTAACTGACAACACGGTTTACAAATTTATCATCCGTAATAGCTTTGGACCAGGAACCCCAAAACTCACTATTGATAGTGTTGACTCAACAACAACGCCAACCTCGTATGCCAATATTGATGCTATTGCTGAGTATCGATTCTTTAATAGCTTAAATGATGTTGATAACATCGATATTGATATCGCGAGTAAAGATGAGCAGCAGTTCATTTATGGATTAGAGAAACACACCTTATCTGACTTTGAGGCCATTGGTTTTAATGATTATGGGGTGACGATCACCAATACAGATAGTAAAGAAGAGTTAGCTAACAACTTACTGGTGACGTTTAACCAAGATGAAAGTAAGTCAATTTTGGTTTATGAAGATGAGTATGGTGCAACTAAAGGCATGACCATTACCCATGATCATCGCCCACGTGCATTTGAGCATGAAATTGATTTTGCTAACTTGGTCCATGATTATGACGGCCTACAAATTTACTTTGTTTCCCCTACTGAAACCATCGACTCAACAGATTATGTAATTGATGACATTGAGTTTACTGAGCTAGAAAATATTAGCCTACCATCGGGTGAGTATGAAATTAGTGTGGTGTATCAAGATGATAATGACACGCTGACTTTACTGTATCAATCAGATGCAGTCACGTTTGAGTCTGCGGGTAATTACACTATGGTGCTCAACAAAGATGACACTGAGCCACTAGGTTATAGGTTGACCACGTTCTAGTAAACATAGCGTATTGCACGGTTTAACATATTCGTTATAACTCGCAACTGTATGTAAAAATTGATATTTTAAGCGCCTGTTGAGGCGCTTTTTTTATGGGTGAACGCCATAGTTAACAGTGCTGTTAAGTTTGGCTGGTATTAATTGGCTGGTGTAGTTTAGAGCGATGGAATATGAGGGATGCCGATGATTTTTATAAGTTATAGAGGCTGTCCCTGCCAATTTAGGTGTAGGGTTGCAGAGGTAAAAGTGAAATTATCGCGCAATTAATTATTGTGTATTGTTATTTTTATTCTGTTGTCATTGCTTTGCGATAATTTTTAATTTCGTGGGAGCGAAACGATGTACTCTTACCTCTGCGAAAAGGTTACCTGATTCAGGTAGTTTGTGTCACTTAGTGGTTAACGGCCTAGGTTTTTAATTCGAGAACAAAAATTGCTTAAATTAGTTCGTAACGTCTTACCGCGACTTGATTTGCGCGGAGTATTGACGTTCACAAGTCGATAAACATGTTTAGTTGAGGTGCCATACTGCCTTGCCACATCCGATAATAAACGACCATTGTGCTGTACTTCATGAATGATGTTGATATTACGGTCTTCTATGTTCATCGGTTTCCTTGTCCTATGCATTTAAATTATTACTGATAATAACTTTTACTATTGCCGCTGAAATGACAACGCTGCTCAGTGTTTGTCATACTACTATATAGGTATGCTATATTCGTGCCATAGTTGCGTAATTGCCAATAGCCTTACTAATCAGTAGCTTAATTGTTGTTATAACGCTGCGTGATCACAACCTATCACTCCTTTTGTTTCAATGCAGAGCACTGGTGCACTGTTATGGTGCGCCTTAGGTGTTAGTTAAGGTTTGCAAGATTGATAATTTGTATAATTTTAAAGCGCTTAGATGAGTAGGCATTGTCTATTAGTCGCTTGCTTATATACTGTCAGCCATGAGTTCAATATGTTGTCGTCTTCACTGTTGTGGAGGTCGTTAGGAGTGTTACTTGTGAATATGAAGCATAACGGTGTCGTCATTGGCTGCCTTGTTGCGACGATGCTAGTGTCGGGTTGTCAAACTACAAACCCTTATACCAATCAATCTGAAAACACTAAAGCGACTAACGGTGCACTTATTGGTGCATTAGCTGGTGCGGCTATTGGCGTTATTTCTTCGAGTAAGAGCGATAGAGGTAAAGGTGCGTTAATTGGTGCAGCTTCAGGTGCTGCTCTGGGTGGCGGTATTGGTTACTACATGGATGAGCAAGAAGTGGAGCTGCGTCAGCAGTTACAATCTACAGGTGTTAGCGTTACCCGCAGTGGTGACGATATTATTTTGCATATGCCGAATGAAGTTACCTTCGATGTTGATCAAACGGTGTTGAGTCAAAGCGCTAAAAATGTACTTGATAGCGTGGCGTTAGTCGCACTGAAGTATGATCAAACTAAATTGAATGTGATGGGACATACCGACAGCTCAGGTGCTGCAGCTTATAATTTAAAGCTGTCAGAGCGCAGAGCTAGTGAAGTGGCCAGTTACTTGATGCTACGTCAGCTTCCAGCGTCAAGAGTGGCGTCATTTGGTGTGGGTGAAGACCGACCTATTAGCAGTAACGAGACCAAGGCGGGTCGCGCTGAAAATCGTCGTGTAGAGATTATTCTTAGCCCGTTAAGCTAAGGGCCGTCAGATAATATAAAGCCACCTTTTTAGGTGGCTTTATATTTTTGCTGTTATGAAGCCAAAAGTTAATTGAGTAAAAATACTGTCGCAAGCCCTAAAAAGGCAAACAAACCAATCACATCAGTGACAGTTGTTAAAACCATGCCGCCAGCAAGTGCGGGGTCAATATTCATTTTTTTGAGCAGTAGCGGGATACTAGCTCCGGCTAACCCTGCCACCGTCATGTTGATCAGCATTGCACCACCGATGGTGGCTCCTAGAGTGATATCTCCTTTCCAAGCCCAAACTGCGGCAAAGACTAAAATAGACCACAGCACCCCGTTTAGGAAGCCAATAGCCAGCTCTTTACCGATAAGCCAGCGCGAGTTACTTTGACCTATTTGCCCCAGGGCAATACCGCGAATAACCAGCGCTAATGTTTGGTTACCAGCTACGCCGCCCATACTTGGGACTATGGTCATTAAAATCGCAATGGTGGCAAACTGCTCTAATGTACCTTCGAACATATTGCTCACAGATGCCGCCAGTAGGGCTGCAAATAAATTGACCGTGAGCCAGAGTGAGCGGCGGAAGGTACTTTTTAGCACTGGACCGAATGTATCGGTGTCGTCATCCATACCCGCCATACCCATCATCGAGTGTTCGGCGTCTTCACGAATAACATCAACCACATCATCAATGGTGATACGACCAAGCAACTTGTTGTCTTCGTTGATCACGGGGGCTGATACCCAATCATGGCGTTCAAATAGCTGGGCGACTTCGCTGTCAGACATACCAACTGGGATCGCTTCGAGATCGTCAGCCATGATGTCGCGGATCGATGAATCTGGGTTACACGTGAGTAGATCGGCAATACGAACCCCGCCTAACACTCGGTCGCGTTTATCCACGACATAAAGCATATCTGTTGCAGGCGGAAGCTCGCCGCGGATCCTTAAGTAACGCAAAATAACATCAATATTGACGTCAGGTCTTAAGGTCACAGTATCGGTATTCATGATACTGCCAGCAGTATCATCGGGGTAAGCTAGTGCCTGTTCAACCCTCACTCGGTCTTGCGTGCTCATCGACTGCAGCACTTCGTTAAATACGCTGTCAGGTAAGCTTCTTAAAATATAAGCTAAGTCATCGGTGTCCATGCTTTCGGCAGCTTTAGCGACACGTTCTGGACTCATTTGGGTAATCAGGCTGTCTTTAAGTTCTTCGCCTAACTCATCAAGAATTTCACCGGTATGCTCTTGGTCAATCAATTGCCATAAGACTTGACGGGTTCGGGGTGGAGATGATTCGAGAATAAAAGCGATATCAGTGGCGGCCATGTCCTGCAACATATTGCGGACATGAACAAACATCCCGTTACCCAAAGCTTTATTTAGCTGATTGAGGCGTTGGTCTGTTGTTTCATTGTCTAAGACTTCAATCGGCATGGCTCCCTCGCAAGGTCGTTTAAAAGGCGCCTATCATAGCGTAAGTGAAGGGGATTGATGCACTATAGATAGCAAATTTTACAGGAAAATAACGGGACTAATTGTCTTCGTCAAACTTTGCATTGATTAATTGGCTTATGGCGTCTAATGCTGGTTGTGCATCTGGGCCATTGGCGAGCAAGTTTATTGACTTTCCCATTCCTGTTTCTAGCATCAGTAAGCCTAGTACACTTACTGCAGAGGCTTGCTTGTCCCCTTGAATTATAGTTATCTCTGCATCAAATTCTGCTGCTAGAACGACCAGTTTTGTGGCCGCTCGGGCATGTAAACCTAATTTATTACAGATGGTGACTTGCCGTTCAATCGTTGGCATTTTTAAGCTCACGGTGGCTGGCAGTGACTTTATGGCGTCCATGCTTGAAATGTTCTGCTAAGCGTTCAGTTACATAAACCGAGCGGTGCTGACCACCGGTACAGCCTATAGCAATGGTTAAGTAACTGCGATTATTTCGCTCTAGGTCTGGTAACCAAGTGTCGATAAAGTTTTCAATTTGGCTAATGAGCTGATTAACTGAAGGGTGTTGATTTAAAAATAGTTGTACGGGATTATCAAGTCCGGTCATTGGCCTGAGATCTGGCTCCCAATGTGGGTTGGGAAGAAACCTAACATCAAACATAAAGTCAGCTTCAGTGGGCATTCCATGCTTAAAGCCGAAAGACTCAAACTTGATCATCAGTTCTTTATCGACATTGCCGAGTAAAATTTCACGGACTTGGTCATTCAAAGCGTAGATATTAAGGCTAGAGGTATCAATGTAATGGTCAACGATTTGGGCTAGTGGCTCAAGTTGACGCCCTTCAAGCTCGATGGCTTCTTTTAACGAGATATTGGTATGAGACAGTGGGTGTAACCGGCGAGTCTCGTTATAACGTTTAAGTAGCACTTCATCGCTTGAGTTAAGAAAAAAGCTCAATAACTCAACACCTTCAGGCAGGTTAGTTAAATGCTTTACCAGCTCACTCTCTTTGGCTGGCATGTTGCGTATATCAACACTAATTGCGACTAACTCTGAGTTTCCTGATAATTGCTCAATTAAGCTTCCCATCATAGGTAGCGGCAGATTATCGACACAATAGTAGCCCAGATCTTCTAACATCCTTAGCAGGACTGACTTGCCTGAACCGGAGCGACCAGAGACTAGAACGAGTTTCATCTTAATAAACACCTGAGAAATTTAGAGTTAAGGTTTGATGTATATCAACCGTACTGAATTATAGGTTAACTTTATCTGCGTTGAAAGCAAGGGTTATAACGGTTGGATATGAAAATTAATATAATAGTAATAAATACTTAAGCCTTTGAATTAGCAAGTTATCAACGACAAATTTGCTAATTTAAAGGCCTGAGTCAGTCATTATTGGGTGATGAGCTCGTATAGTTCAGATTCACTGTGACTTTTTCTCAACTTTTTGACAATTGCTTTGTCGTTAAGCTTTTCCGCCATTGTAGACAGTGTTGCCAGATGCTGCTCGCATTGGTCGGCAGGAACCAACAAGGCGAACAAAATATCTACTGGTTGCTTATCGATTGAATCAAAGGAGATTGGGGTCTCACATTTGATCAATATACCTAGCGGGTGGTTGATATTCGTCAACCGCCCGTGTGGGATAGCGATACCATTACCTATACCTGTGCTGCCCATTTTTTCGCGCGCCAAAAGGCTTTCGAATATCTCTTGTGAAGATAGGCTTGGGTACTGGACAGCGGCAATGTCGCTGATTAACTCCAGTACTTTTTTCTTACTGCCCGGAGTCGCACAGGTTGTACATTCCGGCTGCAGGATGGTGCGGATTTCCATCGTTAATGTTTGGTCAGCTTCTCTTTGTGTTTAATAACCTGTCGATCTAATTTATCGATCAGAGAGTCAATTGCGGCATACATGTCCGCATGTTCCGAAGTGGCAAATACTTCACCCTTCTTGAGGTGAATTCTGGCTTCAGCAATCTGTTGGATTTTTTCTACATTCAAAATGACATGCACATTATTGATCTGATCGAAATGTCGTTCAAGCTTTGTAAACTTTTCTTGTACATAAGCTCTTAAAGACGCTGTAATTTCAATGTTATGGCCTGTTAGGTTGATTTGCATAGAAAATTCCTCTCAGTGCTTAATTTTTATTTATAAGCTTTTCCGTTGGTTTGAAGGAGGGATCATCATTGCTTCGCGATATTTTGCAATGGTACGTCGAGCAACTTTAATCCCTTGTTCAGCCAGAAGTTGTGCCATTTTGCTATCGCTTAATGGTTTCTTCTGGTTTTCAGCTGCGACTAGTTTTTTAATAAATGCTCTGATGGCAGTAGATGAGCACTCACCACCGTCATCGGTACTCACATGACTTGAGAAAAAGTATTTTAATTCAAAAATACCTCTGGGAGTATGCATGTACTTTTGGGTGGTCACCCTAGATATCGTGGACTCGTGCATATCAACGGCTTCTGCAATATCATTAAGCACCATTGGTTTCATGGCTTCGTCGCCATATTCAAAAAAGCCTTGCTGGAATTTTACAATGCAGTTAGTCACTTTCAATAATGTATCGTTGCGACTCTCAAGGCTTTTGATAAACCATTTAGCATCTTGTAGGTGGCCACGAATAAATTGGCCATCTGCTTGGTTTTTGGTGCTGCGTGCCATTGAAGCATAATGCTGGTTAACATTAATTTTGGGCATGTAGTCAGGGTTGAGCTCAACCACCCAACGGCCTTTCTTTTTGGCCACTGATACGTCAGGAATAACATATTCGTCTTTACTGCGCGTTACCACAAGCCCTGGCCTTGGGTTAAGCGTTTGGATAAGGCCAATCGCTTCGCGTAGCTCATCTTCTTTGAGCTTGGTCTTGCGCATTAACTGCCTAAAGTCGCGTCCGGCGATGAGATCTAAATAATCTTTAATAAGTAGTCTAGCGTTGTCGATGTGCGGAGTGTCTTGGCTGTATTGCGCTAACTGTATAATTAAACACTCACTGAGATCGCGAGCGGCCACACCGATAGGGTCGAAATGTTGTACTCGTTTAAGTACGGCTTCAATTTCATCGATCTCGATTTCAGGGTCGCCCATGGCTTCGAGAATGTCATCGCAACTTTGAGTGAGATAACCGCGTTCATCGATGGCATCGATAATTGCAGTGGCGATGGCTAGATCATTGTCGGAAAATGGGGTTAAGTTTTTTTGCCACTCAAGGTGTTCGTATAATCCTTCGCTGGTTTCGCCTTGAAACGGCATATCGTCATCACGCATGCCGCCTGAATTTGAATTGGAAGATACGGTGTAAACTTCATCCCACGTTGTGTCCATTGGGAGCTCATCTGGCATGGAGTCTTGCGTTAATGCATCAGAGGTCTCAACGGCAGCGTGATCTTGTTGTGGATCGATGTCGGCGCTAGCGCTGTAGTCGTTATCGGATTCTGTATAGGTGTCGGTATCGGTGGTCGTTCTATCTTCATTGCTGATAGGTTCGCCGTCGGATTGCTCTTCATCTAATTCAAGTAGCGGATTAGAATCTAATGCTTGCTGGATCTCTTGCTGCAACTCTAAAGAAGACAATTGCAGTAGGCGGATTGCCTGCTGTAATTGTGGAGTCATAGTGAGCTGTTGACCCATTTTGAGCTGGAGTGACGCTTTCATCTTACCGCAATTCCCTAAACTGTAATTAGACGTTGAAACTCGCTGAGTAGCTAAAGAGAGCGTTAAGACTCAACATAATGATAATATTGGAATACTTAGCTCAAGCCTAAAAATTTTATACTCATACTCTGGAGTAACTATAGCCTGAATTGTTCACCTAAGTACACCTCACGAACCTGCTGATTGTCTAAGATTTCAGCGGGTGTGCCTTCGGCAATCAAATTTCCGCGGCTGACGATATAAGCGTGTTCACACACATCTAGCGTTTCGCGCACATTGTGGTCAGTGATTAACACACCTAGCCCACGACTTTTAAGCTGCTGAATAATCTTCTTAATATCAATAACTGATATCGGGTCGACTCCGGCAAAAGGTTCATCAAGTAAGATAAATTGTGGATTGGCTGCTAGTGCTCGAGCTATCTCTACGCGGCGACGTTCACCACCTGATAACGCCATGCCTTGGCTATCTCTGATGTGGGTAATGTGAAACTCTTCTAGCAGGCTTTCAAGCTGTTCTTCGCGCTGCAAATTATTAATGTCTTTGCGGGTTTGCAGTACTGCCATGATGTTGTCGCGTACTGAAAGCTTTCTAAAGATACTTGCCTCTTGTGGCAAATAGCCAATACCTTTACGAGCGCGTAAATGCATAGGGTCTAAGGTGAGATCATCTTCATCGATATAAATCTGCCCTTTGTCGCTTTGCACTAGGCCAACAACCATGTAAAAAGTGGTTGTTTTGCCCGCACCGTTAGGGCCTAGCAGGCCAACAATTTGACCTGTCTTTACTGACAAACTGACATCCTGAACGACCGCTCTGCTCTTGTAACTTTTCGCTAAGTTTCGTGCGGTTAGTGTTTTCTGGCTCATTATTGTTCCTGCTTTTCAATCGGTTCAGCGCCAGGGCTCGACGTCTCTTCTTGATACGCTTCAGGCTGAATGATGGTGATTACGCGATCGTTACCTTTGCCGGTACTTTCGGCAATTAACTGCTGCAGGCCAATATTGTATTCAATGCGGTTGCCGGTCACCTGGCTGCCTTCTTGTGCTAAGGTGGCATCGCCCAGTAGGGTTAGTGTGCGGGTGGCTAGCTCATAACGGATCTCTTTGGCACTGGCGGTCGCTGGTAGACCATTGTCCATCACTTGTGAGTAGGTTGCTGGGCTACCGGTGGCCACTAGTGTTTTGCCTTTACTGGTTTCGTGAGAAAACACCCGTAACTCGGCCGCTTTCATTTTTATTGATCCTTGCGTAACTTCTACCGGGCCAAAAAAAATCACTTGATTGTTTTTTATATCAGCTTCTTGGCTTGCGGCTGCGATTTTTACTTCTTGTTTTAAATCATCGACTTTGGCATAGCTGCTGACACTAAGCAGGCATAATAGGCCTGCAATAATTGGTTGGTTGTATTTCATAACTTCCTTCTACTCCGCGCTTTGCTTGATAGCGTGAGTGAATAAATTTGTTTTTAACGGCTCAGTTAGCATCGTAGATCCCTTCTACTTTGTTGAGCAACTTTACGCTTTGTTCATTCAAGTCGGCAAATAAACCGGTGCCTTGAATATTAAATTCAACACCGGTGACTTTTATGAGCTTATCAGAGGTCATTTGCATGGTATTGAGATCGAGTTCCATATAGGATGTTGTCAATGTTTGAATCGGTTCTTCTGGGCTCAGAGAGTCGATAATAACATTGTTTTCTAACGACACCTTACCGGTTAAATTATTATGGCTACCCTTGGTCGCCCTCAGGCGCCATTGGCTTTTACCATCATCTGGGTAGATTAAATAAACGGGTTCAGTAAAGTAAGTCATACTGGCGTCTTCAAAGTGTTCCATGTTTTTGGCAGACACTTTGCTGTTAATCATACCGGCTTCATTGTATTCAGTGCTGCGTAGATCACTGATGATATAGTTTGGGCGTTTGCTAGTATCGATGTTTGACGTTTGATCGATCTTTTTAGACTGCACCTGCCAATATAGGGCGAGTGCAGTACCAAACAAAGCGATAATAGCAAATGTGACGCGATTCATATGCTCATCCCGTGAGCTGATTCAAATTTACCTTGGCTAAGTAGTAGTAGATCGGTTAGCTCTCTTAATGCACCGTGACCGCCTTTAATGGTCGTGGTCATGGTGGCGTGTTGCTTAACATAAGGGTGACCATCGGCCACGCAAACAGATAATCCGACCTCTTTCATTACTGGTAGATCAACCATGTCATCGCCAATATAGGCGACTTCACTTGGGCTGACTTGATAAAGCGCAAGTAGCTCATTGTAAGGCGTAAGTTTATTGTCGACGCCTTGGTATATATGCGTTACACCTAGTGCCGTCATGCGATCTTCGACAATTTTTGACTTGCGGCCGGTAATAATGGCCACGTTAATACCGCTCGATAGGACTGAACGAACACCATAACCGTCGCGGGTATGAAATGTTTTGAGTTCATCACCAGTGTTGCTCATATAAACTAGCCCGTCAGAAAATACCCCATCGACATCGCAAATGAGTAATTTTATCTTGCTGGCAGCGTCCCAGGTTGTGTCGCTAATCGGGCCGTAGAATCCTTGTTTAGGCATGTTAAATGACTCCTGCTTTTACCATGTCGAGCATGTTAAGAGCACCAATAGGTTGCTCTTGTGCGTTGGTGACAATTAAGCCATTGATATTTTTCTGCTCCATCACTTTTAATGCTTCAGCAGCAAGAACATTATCAGTAATCGTGACGCAACCTTTGGTCATAACGTCGGCAATGGAGGTGGTGCGTAAGTTCACTTCAGCATCAATGACGCGGCGTAAATCACCATCGGTAAAAATGCCTACCAAGGTTTGGTTATCATCGACAATCGCTGTCATCCCCAAACCTTTTTTGGATATTTCATATAGCGCATCGGTAATGCAGATATCATGCTTCACTTGCGGCAAAGCATTGCCTTGGTGCATTACATCGCTGACTTTTAATAGTAGCTTACGCCCCAAGCTACCGCCGGGATGTGATAAGGCAAAGTCATCTTCTGTAAACCCACGAGCTTGCAATAAGGCCACAGCTAGCGCGTCGCCCATCACTAGGGTTGCCGTGGTGCTCGATGTTGGTGCCAACCCAAGTGGGCAGGCTTCCTCAGGTACTTCAATGCAAAGATGAAGCTGGGCAAGCTTTGCCATATTTGAGTTTGGCTTACCAGTGACCGAAATTACCGGTAACCCCATACGTTTAATAACCGGCATCAAGGTTAAAATCTCACTTGATTCACCAGAGTTAGAGATAGCAAGAACGATGTCATTTTTGCTCAACACGCCCAAATCACCATGGCTAGCTTCACCTGGGTGAACAAAGAATGCGGGCGTTCCCGTACTGGCAAGTGTGGCTGAGATCTTATTGCCTATGTGGCCAGATTTACCCATCCCCATCACGATGACTTTGCCAGTGCACTGCAATATTAATTGGCAGGCTTGGGCAAACTCGCTTGAGTCGACATATTGGTAAAGGTTATCGAGGGCTTTTTTCTCGATATCAATGACGGTGTTGCCCCATTGGCGTAACTGCTGTTCATCTACCATTTCTTGCTCTCTCTATTTATTTATCGCTTATTTATCGCATCCATATCAAGATAGGAAAACTAACGCTTGGTATGCGATAAAAGTCATTAGGAGTAAGACGCCATGCCAAGGCTTAAGTTGCCGAGCGCGTCCTGTCATTAAAATAAGTACTGCAAGTGCACTGCTGGTTGCTAACACCATATAGAAGTCTCGGCTACTGGCAGCAGCGTCAACAGCGCCGGGTGCGATAATGCCAGGTATAGCTAAAACCGCTAGAATATTAAATAAGTTGGAACCGACAATATTGCCAATGGCCAAATCATCTTCTTTTTTCAGCACACCGGCAATACAGGCTGCTAATTCAGGAAGGCTAGTGCCCACTGCAATAATGGTCAATCCAATGACTAGGTCAGAGAGGTGATAAGCTTTAGCTATGCCTACAGCACCTTGAACCATCCAGTCAGCAGAAAGTGGCAATAGTATCATGCCTAAAATCAACCAGAAAATGGCGTTTTTCGTTGGTACATCGGCAGGGATCTCATCTTCAGCATCAGTTGCAAGCTGGTCGCGATTTTTATTGGTTAGGCCATGCCAAATAAGGTAGCCCATTAATGCGAAAAATAGCACTAGTAACGCCATACCTTCGGTACGAGTAAAAAAGCCATCATGCAGGAAGTAACCAACAATTACAGTAGCGCCAAGCATTAATGGGATTTCACGCTTAAGAGTTTGCGAGCTAACAGAAATAGCTCCAAGTAAAGCGGTGATACCTAGAATCAAAGTGATGTTAGCTATATTAGAACCGAGCACGTTTCCAATAGCGGTATCACTCATACCTTCCATTGAGGCGGTAGCTGCCACAAACATTTCAGGTGCAGAGCTGCCCATTGCAACAATGGTTAAACCAATCAGCATGGGTGGGAGGCCTAAGTTACGTGCGAAAGCTGCAGCGCCATAGACAAATTTATCTGCGCTCCAGACTAAAGCGCCTAGGCCAGCGATTAACAAAAATATATTAAATAACATCGATTCTAAGTATTTGGGAATATAGCTGCGTATTTTCGCTGTAAATGAACAAAAATGAAAGTATTGCGGCGAGATAGTGTTGATTTGGTTGTGTACGATTGGGCAATTACGTACAATTTCTCCCTTTCCGGTACGGGAAAATGGATGTTTCTTAATTCGAATGCAGGGTATATGCATGACTCAAAACCATAATTCATTGGTCGAAATCCAGAATATGGCCTTTAGCCGAGGCTCCCATGTCATTTATCAAGACATCAGTTTATCGATCCCAAAAGGGAAGGTAACAGCGATAATGGGGCCGAGCGGGATAGGTAAGACAACCCTGCTCAAATTAATCGGTGGTCAACTGACGCCAGATAAAGGGCGGGTGATCTTTGATGGTACGGACGTACATCAATGTAGCCGCAGCCAGTTATTTGCGTTGCGTAAGCGCATGAGTATGCTGTTTCAGAGCGGTGCTTTATTCACCGATATGAATGTTTTTGATAATGTCGCATTTGCACTAAGGGAGCATTCAGGGTTACCGGAAGCTATTATTCGCCGTATTGTACTAATGAAACTTGAAGCTGTAGGGCTTCGTGGTGCGGCAGCGTTAATGCCCGCAGAGTTGTCTGGTGGCATGCAGCGAAGAGCTGCATTGGCTCGTGCCATTGCACTAGAACCTGAAATTATTCTTTATGATGAACCCTTTGCCGGACAAGACCCCATTTCAATGGGGGTATTGGTTAAACTCATACGTGAGTTATCAGACGCGCTTAGCTTAACCTCAGTCGTGGTGTCGCATGATGTCGAAGAGGTGCTAGGCATTGCTGATTATGTTTATGTACTCGCCGATAAAACTATCATTGCTCACGGTACGCCTGAGGAACTTCGGCTAGCCGACAATCCACAATTAAAGCAATTTATTGGTGGTGAACCCGATGGACCGGTACCGTTTCATTACCCTGCTGCCGATTATAAGAAGGAACTGCTAAGTGGGCTTGATTAATCAAATTGCTAAACTAGGTAGAAGTGCTATTGATACCGTTATTGGGCTGGGTCAAGCAGGGCTCATGCTTTGGGGGGCGATAGTACACCGGCCAAGAATACGTAAAGGCACCCCGCTGCTAATTAAGCAGCTGTACGTGATTGGCGTGCAATCAATGGTGATTATTTTAGTATCAGGGCTCTTTATTGGTATGGTGCTGGCATTGCAGGGCTACAATATTCTGGTGGGCTTTGGTGCTCAAGATAGCCTAGGCCCGATGGTCGCGTTAAGTTTATTGCGTGAGCTCGGCCCCGTGGTAACGGCATTATTATTTGCAGGGCGTGCCGGTTCAGCATTAACTGCAGAGCTTGGACTGATGAAAAGCACTGAGCAGTTGTCGAGTTTAGAGATGATGGCTGTTGATCCATTGCGGCAGGTTATAGCGCCACGATTTTGGGCTGGTGTGATTAGTTTACCTTTGCTGGCACTGATGTTTACCGCCATTGGCATTTACGGCGGGCATATCGTTGGCGTTGAATGGAAAGGTATTGATAACGGCGCTTTTTGGTCAATATTGCAGTCTTCAGTTGAATGGCGCCAGGATATTGTAAACTGTATTATTAAGAGTTTTTTATTTGCGATAGTCGTAACCTGGATAGCGCTGTACCGTGGTTACTATGCCACGCCTAATCCTGAGGGAATAAGTAAAGCCACAACGCAAACCGTGGTGCAATCGAGCTTAGCGATACTGGCGTTAGATTTTTTACTGACAGCGATAATGTTTGGGAGCTGATTTACAAGTTCAAACATATGGATTGCGGTTAATTATTGTTTAGATTTATTCATTAGAGTGGTAAATGCGTTATGTTGACACGGAAGCTTGAGGTTTTAGTCGGTCTATTTTTATTGTCAGGGTTGGCAGCGTTTTTAATACTGGTATTCAGTGTTGCTAATGTACAGGTAAACACGGGGGATAGTCATTACACCCTTTATGCTAAATTTAGTAATGTTGGCGGCTTGAAAGTACGCTCTCCGGTTAAGGTCGGTGGCGTGGTCGTTGGTCGAGTCAGTGCCATTGAATTAGATCCTGAAAGATTGGTCCCTAGAGTAACCTTGTTAATGGACAAACAGTTTCAGTCTTTTCCTGAAACTAGCACCTTGTCAATTTTGACCTCTGGCTTGCTAGGTGAACAGTTTTTGGGCTTGTCCCCAGGCTTTATGGATGATGATATTGAGATGTTAGCCGATGGCGACAGTATTGATGATACTCACTCGGCATTGGTACTTGAAGAGTTAATAGGCCAGTTTTTGTATAGCATGGGTTCGAAGGATTAGTTGTTGGAGTAAACGGATATGTTGAACAAATTTTATAGTCGAATGTTAATGGTTATCATGGCAATGGTGGGGTTGTCTGCGCATGCCGCTGATAGCGTTGATGCCAATATTGATAGAACCAACCCATACACTTTGGTTGAGGTGGTAGCCCAAAAAACATTTGCACGGTTTGAGCAAGATAAACAATTAATTGCAGCAAACCCAGACCACTTAAAAGTGATAGTCACTGAAGAGCTGATGCCATATATCGACTATAAATATGCATCATACAAAGTGTTAGGCCAGTATTTACGGGAAACTACAAAAGATGAACGTGCGCGCTTTGTTGATGCGTTTAGCCGTTATTTGATTTCAACGTATGCCCAAGCATTTACTGAATATACTGAACAAAAAATAGAATTTAGCCCAGCTGAAGACTTTGCTGACGAAAAAATGGTTAACGTTAATGTGAGAGTGATTGAAGCTGGTCGCCCTGACATTAAGCTCCAATTTAGAGCTAGGCGACTAAAAGATGGAACCTGGAAGGCATTTGATTTGATTGCCGAAGGTATCAGCTTGCTGGCGTCTAATCAATCAGAAGTCACAAACCTTATTCGCCAGCAAGGCATAGAAGCTGTGATTGATTTGCTTGTTGAGCGTACAGCGGTCAGCATCGAATTAGCGCCTGCAGAGCAAGGTAAATAATGGCTAGTTTTCTGCAGCAAGGTACAAGGAGCTCTATAAGCGGCCATTTGGATCAAGGCGCCGTTATACGTCTATGGGATGAAAGACATGAGTTATTGGCTCCCGACACTGACACAATCGTGTTATCGGGCATTGAATATTGTGATAGTGCTGGCGTGGCATTTTTACTCGAATTAACCGATTTTTTTGCTGCCAGAGGCACGAGTTTGAAACTCGTATCAGCTTCCAAGCAGTTGAAAAAATTCATAATGTTATATGATTTAAACGACTTCTTTATTGAAGAAGCACAGCAAGGTGAATAGTTCCATGGAATGTAAAGATATAGAAGCTATCCTTTTAGACGCATTATCCTTAGCAGAAGTTAAAGTGACTCAAGAGGGGACTCATTACAAGATTGTTGCTGTCGGTGAGTGTTTTGACGGTATGGGCCGCGTTAAACAGCAACAGACGATTTATGGTCCATTAATGGAACACATTACTAGCGGCGAGTTACACGCTATTACGATTAATGCATTCACGCCAACACAATGGAAGCGTGAAAAAGTCTTTAATATGTAATTGCGGATTTAGAGAGTTAAAGTGGATAAATTAAAAATTGAAGCAAGCAATGCGCTTGCTGGCGACATCGTTATTTCTGGCGCTAAAAACGCGGCATTACCAATATTAATGGCAGGCGTTTTAGCTGAGACTGATTTCAACCTTTCTAATGTGCCTAACCTTAGAGATGTGAATACAAGTTGTGAGTTATTGCGTTGTTTAGGTGCAGAAGTGACTCGCTCTGGCGACGACAAAGTTTGTATCTCAACCACTAATCTTAATGAGTTTTGTGCTCCTTATGAATTAGTCAAAACAATGCGTGCCTCAATCTTGATTCTCGGCCCACTGCTTGCCCGGTTCGGCAAAGCAGATGTATCACTACCTGGCGGCTGTGCGATTGGCGCGCGACCAGTGAATCTACATTTGCAGGGCTTAGAGCAAATGGGCGCTAAAATTGAAGTGAAAGAGGGCTACATTAAAGCTCGTGTTGATGGTCGCTTAAAAGGCGCGCATATCTTTATGGATATCATCAGCGTAGGTGCTACTGAAAACTTATTACTTGCTGCCTCTTTAGCTGATGGCGAAACCATTATTGAAAATGCGGCACGTGAACCTGAAATTGTCGATTTAGCTAATTGCTTGATTGCAATGGGCGCTAAAATTGAAGGTGCAGGTAGTGACTCTATTCGTATTCAAGGTGTTGAATCTTTAAGCGGTTGTGATTACCGAGTGATGCCAGACAGAATCGAAACCGGTAGCTTTTTGGTTGCAGCAGCAGTAACTCGCGGAAAAATTCGCTGTGTTAATGCCGACCCTAAATCGCTTGAAGCAGTACTGGCAAAGCTTGAAGATGCTGGGGCTAAAATTACCACCGGTAGCGATTGGATTGAGCTAGATATGCAAGGTCAGCGACCAAAAGCGGTGAATGTTAAAACGGTACCATACCCAGGCTTTCCGACGGATATGCAGGCGCAGTTCTGTGTGCTCAATGCATTAGCTGAAGGCACTGCGACCATTACTGAAACTATTTTCGAAAACCGCTTCATGCATGTCCCAGAATTGAGCCGTATGGGCGCAAAAGTGGAACTGGAAGGTAATACTTGTATTATCCACGGTATTGAAAAATTAAACGGTGCTCAAGTGATGGCAACGGACCTACGTGCATCAGCAAGTTTGGTGATTGCAGGCTTAGTTGCCGACGGCACGACCGTTGTTGACCGTATCTATCATTTAGATCGTGGTTATGAGCATATCGAGCTGAAATTTAAAGGGCTGGGTGGCCACGTTGAGCGGATAACTTCGTAGCTTAAATCAGTTATATTGTTAAATAAGAACCATTTAGGCTATAGAGCTTAAATGGTTTTTTGTTTTATGAGCTGGTTCAACTTTACGGGTAGTTAAATCAGAACAAGATCAACCCATAGCGATTTTTACAATGCTATGGTCTCGCCATGCCCATTTTTATTACTTTTAATATCTATCTATTTTACGGCCTAGTCTTTTTTGCTATCGGCTGCGTTGTGTTGTTTCGCAATTTTAGCTACAGCCAACTTAAAATAGCTTCGACCTTGTGGGCGCTAGCGATATTTGGTTTTTCCCATGCTTTTCATGAATGGTCAGAGCTTTATATGATCATCTTTGGAGACCAAATTGCACCGCAATATCAGTTACTCGCACAGTGGCTTGGGCTAGCTAAATTACTATTATCCTACGTGGCACTAATGGTTTTTGCATGGCAAATACTGAGTATAACAACACCGAAGATCGCTTTGATTGGTCACGGGCTTATTCTATCCATTTTAATTTGCTATACCTGTTTACTTATCCCGGATCTACATTGGCTAGCCATTAATCGTATTGGCTTTGTAGAGGTGAGTCAGTATACCCGTGGTTTTATTGGCTTTGGCAGCGCCTCTTTGGCGGGGATTGGGATGGTGTTTTACGGTAATAGCCTGCGTCAAGAGAAGCACCGCTACGGTTTGTACTTTGTTACCAGTGGTGCCGGACTGCTGATTTATGGTGTGTTGTCAGGGCTCGTACCAACAAACCTACACCACTGCGTACCTGTATTAAGAACCTTAGCTGGGGGATTGATTTTAGTCGCGCTGTTCAAAGGCCTTAAAGTGTTTGATTTGGAAAAAGAGCAAGCCACAGCAGCTAAACTCACCCGTGCGATTGAAGCAGACAAATATAAAGCAATAGGTCAGTTGGCGATGGGCGTGGCACATGAAATTAACAACCCATTGGCGTCTTCAACCTTAGCGCTTGATCTGTGGGAACGTAAAAATAGCCAAATGAGTGAGGTTGATAGTCATTACTTAGTTCGGGCACGACTAGGTATTGAGCGTGCATCAACGATTAGTAAAGAGTTGTTGAGTTACGCTAGACCTCCATCAGGCGTAAAGAGTGATATTGCACTGATTGATGTGCTTAACCTTGCGGTCAAATTATTATCTCACCGAATTAAACATCATCCAATAATGTTGCATTGCGCTGACGATATTATTTTACATGCAGAAAAAGTGAAGCTAGAAGAACTGTTTATTAACCTTATCTGTAATGCGATTGATGCTTCAAATGCAGGTGACCCGATTGTTATTCGAGCTATAAAAAATGTTAATAACGTCATTGTGAAAGTAGAAGATGTTGGCTGCGGAATGAGCCAACATCAACTTGAAAATGCCACGGCGTTATTTTATTCAACTAAAGCGGTTGGGCAGGGGACAGGTTTAGGGTTAGCGATTTGCGAGCAAATAGCATCGTTACATAATGGTGTAATGAATATTGTAAGTACATTAGCCCAAGGCACCACCGTAGAGGTAACCTTTTATCGGGAGCAATGTTTATGATCTCAATTTTATTGGCAGAAGATGATGATGAGCTCAGGCGTAATATGGTTGAGGTGCTGGAACTTGAAGGATATCAAGTAACAGCTGTAGCCAGTGCTGAAGCCGCGATAGCTAAAAGTGAGCTGCAACAATTTGATATTGCTTTGCTTGACCTTTTGATGTCTGGGATCACAGGGGTTGAGGCGATATCGTATTTACGTCAGCATCAACCGTTTATCGCGGTAGTGATTATTACTGCTTACGCCACCGTTGACACTGCTGTGGACGCAATGAAAAAGGGCGCCGATAGTGTGTTAACCAAGCCTTTTAAAAGCTTGGATCTAATAGTGACTATCAAACGCAGTTTAGCGGAAAAGCAGATGCTAAAAGGGCGTACTGATCTTGATCCCGACCTGGTTTATAGTGCGTTAGCGAATCCATATAGACGTAAATCATTAAAAATATTGGCAGCGCATCATTCGCTAAAATTTATGGATTTATGTCGCTTAGTCGACATTGAAGATCATACTAAATTTAACTTTCATTTACGGCAGCTAAAGAAAGCAGGCCTAGTGATGAAAAATGAGCAAAAGACCTATATTTTGACTAATGCGGGTCAGTTTGTATTGCAGCACCATAACTTAAACTAAGCGTAATAATCAGGTGCTCATATAGTATGGCCGCTCAGCTGTTGATTGGAGCAATTTGCTTATTCTTTTATATTCAACTTTATTAACCGCGTGTATTTCTTATTTTACTGTTTGATGACGATAGAGGATTTGTTTATTCATTTTTGTTGGTTTGAGGATGAGAAGGAGATCAACATCGATATTCTGACAAATACTGCTTTGCTTTTTTGCAATGTTATTGCGCAACTTCTGATTTTAAATGGTTTGTAAACAATGGTTTAACTTAAGCCTGATAACTTAAGTTCACAAAATGTATATTTTGGTGAACTCCGGTTATCTATACCTTTAGTAGTACTACCTGAATACTTGTTGTCAGTCCATAGAGGCCAATCTATCGCCAATACATTGATTACGGCGAATAGAATAAGACAATGTTTAGGATGAATGTATGAACGGACCAATTCCAAGTAAAAAGTTACTGCTCGCTAGCATGATAACCATGTTGGTCGCGTGTGGTAGTAACAATGACCACCTCATATCGGCTAGCCATAACCTCCCAATTAAAACTAAAGCTAATGCTGAGGTTTTAAGTTATGTGGGCTCAGCAGCATGCGCCGAATGTCATAATGAACAGCATAAAACGTTCATTAAAACGGGTCACAATTTTAAAATTCAAAAAGTGAGTAAAGGCCAGCAACCGACTTTCCCCTATACGCCAGAGTCAACGATTACAGGGGCGATTAAATTGCTGGATTTTGCAGGGCCTACTGGTGACGGTACTACCAATAATAAGCTGGGTGCGCCCAAAAGTTATGACGAGGTCAGTTATGTTGTGGGCGGCTACCACTGGAAGATGCGTTGGTTAGATGCTGAAGGGTACATTGTTACTGGCAAAAATGTGCAGTACAACATCCGTAATAGTGACGGCACATTAAATGTCCCAGCAAATCATGTTGATGATGAACATGTAATGGGGAACTACAAGGGCAGTAAGAAGAACTTCCAATATAAGTGTGGTAATTGCCATACAACAGGTTGGAAGCGAACTACCACCGAATATGGCGATAAGCGTAACTTAGCCCGTCAAGACAATCTGCCTGGTATGGGCGGCACCTTTGCACTACAGGGGATCCAGTGTGAGTCTTGCCATGGCGCAGCGAGTGCTCATATAAAAGCTCCCTCAACAGAGAACATCACTAAAGTTGCTTCCGCTCGAATGACGGCTGACTTTTTAGCTGCTGATCTGGGTTACGGAAAAGCGGTCACATGTGCAGAATGTCATACCCGCGATGGCGAAAAAGATTACCCATCCTATGTTAGCCATTATAACAAAGCATTTCCAAACGGCAGTAAAGCCGGTGGCCGTATTGCTGCAAGTGGCGGCTTGTCAAAGCATCATCAAACTGGTGATGAAATGCTGGGTGTGGTACCTGAAAATCACGGTGACTATAAAGCAGGTGATGAGATTGGGGTTAAGCGTGATATGAGCTGTACTGCTTGTCATGACCCGCATAAGTCGACGGTTAACCAAGGCAGTCGAGATGGTTTGCATACTGGTGCTGTCAAAGCGTGCAGTGCTTGCCATACTGGTGAGGACAAAAAGCAATTCACCGTTAAAACGCATGAATTTGTTGCAGAGTGTACCGATTGCCACATGCCTAAACTGGCCAAAAGTGCTGTTAAGCACTTAGGTAAAGATGGCAAAACAGTCTATGGAGATGTGAAGTCTCATCTGTTTACTATCGATTTAGCCCCAGCGGCAAAGCAGTTCAGTCGAAATGGTAAGTTCCAAATGCCATGGTCCACAGCTAAGTACTCTTGTGGCGAGTGTCATGCGGATGTCGCAAGCTATGTCAGTAGGCTACCAGGTGGCAAAATACACCAGTCACACTAATCGATTTGTTAGTATTTGGAAGGTTCCTTTGACTATGGTCAAGGGCTATAAATTATAGGGCGTTATCGATAAGATAACCGATCTTATTAAAGATAACATTACAGATTTGAACGTGAGATGTCTTAGTTTAAGTTGTAGGTGTTAGCTTAACTTTAGTGGGTCTTAACTCGTTTAATCGCCAACAAAAAGCCTGCATAAAGCAGGCTTTTTAAGTTGGCTAGGCACATTTAGTTATAGATAACGGGCTTTTCATCTATCACAACGGGCACATCATAGGACTTACCTTCACGAATGACGGTTATTTTAACTTCTTTGCCTGGGGTTGTTTCTGCAATCCTGTCCATCAACATTTCTACGCCGGGTATGGCTTCACCTTCGTAATGAGTCATAACATCGCGAATTTGCAGCTGGGCTCTTGCTGCTGGGCCCGTCGGATCAATACTGGTAATAAATACTCCGGTTAGATCGGGAATATTTAAAATTTGAGTCATCACAGGGCTAACGGCTTCGCCGCCAATACCTAATGCCCCACGGATCACGCGGCCATCTCTGACCAGTTTACCCATAATGCTGTGAGCTAACTTGATAGGAATAGCAAAACTAATGCCGTTGGTACCACTTTCGCCACCAATTTGAAAAGCCGCTGTGTTTATGCCAACGAGCTGCCCTGTTGAGTCAATCAGCGCCCCTCCGGAATTACCTGCATTAATTGCGGCATCTGTTTGTAGAAAATCGAGGTAGCCAGAACTGAGTCCATTTCGTCCAGTTGCACTGATGATACCTTGGGTAATGGTTTGGCCTAAATTGTAAGGGTTACCAATTGCCAGAACTACGTCGCCAACTCTGGCTGGCACATCGAGCCCTAGCGGAACCATTGGCAGGTTGTCACCTTCAATTTTTAATACTGCTAAATCGGTTTCGGGATCGCTACCAACCACTTCAGATGTGAATTTCCGACCATCTTGCAGGGCAACAACAATTTCGTCAGCCTGCTTAATGACATGGTAATTTGTCAGAATATAACCATCTTTACTCATGATCACCCCCGACCCTAAGCCCTGTAATGAGCTTGGTTTTAATGGTTTGCGTTGGTCAATGCTGAGGCTATAAATATTGACTACGGCAGGCGCGGCTCGACGCACTGCGGTTGCGAACGATAATTCGTTGCTACTCATGGCCGCGCGGCTCATTAAACCATTAGTGAGGCTTTGCCCTGTAATAAAAGGCATCACCACTATGATAACGGCAGCCATGATAAGGCCAAATGCGATAGCTTTACCGACATAAATAAGAGTGTCTTTTATCATCATGTATGGAGATAGATACTAAAAAGGTGATTAAGATTAACATGTTTGTGTTGTTGCGCATATCAAAGCACAGACTCTGAAAATAAAAATAGCCGAGCATTATGCTCGGCTATTGCTGTTTTCAGGTTTGTTTAACGCAGGATCAAGTAAAGATTGGTGTTATCTCGTTTAATTTTTAACGCAACTGACCCCTTTTGATCCTCAAGTACCGACTTAAGCGATTTAAGGTTTTTAACTTGAGTACGGTTAATACCAACAATGACATCACCTTTGATTAGTCCGCTAGCAGCAGCAGGAGAGCCTTGTGCCACTTCGACAATCGTGACGCCCGAGCGACTGGAGTTTTCAAGTTTAGCGCCTTGTAGCATTGGATGTACTACGCCTGCTTCGGCTTGGGTTGTTTGGGTGGATTCACCGAGAATGGCGGTAACGGTCTCTTTGTCACCGTCACGGATCAAGCCAAATTCGACTTCAGTCCCCGACCCCATGGTTGCGACTTTAGCGCGCAGCTCCTGGAAGCTCTTAATTTTACGACCATTAACGCTAACAATAATATCGCCGACCTTGATACCTGCTTTATCGGCTGCGCTATCGGGCATGACCTCGTTAATAAAGCCACCATGCTGAGTGTCAATTCCAAAGCCTTTGGCAAGTTCGCTGGTAAGATCTTGTCCTAACACACCTAATACGCCGCGGCGGACTTCACCGTGCTCAATGATTTGATTAACGAGGTTATTGACCATGTTGGCCGGGATAGCAAACCCAATCCCAACGTTGCCACCGCCGGGCGCTACAATCGCAGTGTTGATACCGATTAGTTCACCATTAAGGTTAACTAACGCACCACCAGAGTTACCACTGTTAATAGCAGCGTCGGTTTGAATAAAGTTCTCTAGCATTTCAATACCAAGGCCGCTACGGCCCATAGCGCTGACAATACCAGATGTAACGGTTTGTCCCAGCCCAAATGGGTTACCAATTGCTACGGCAAAATCACCGACTTGTAGGTCGTCAGAATCGGCACGCTTAAGGGCTGTTAGATTTTTGGCGTCAATTTGTAATAAGGCGATATCAGATTCAGCATCGGTACCGATCAGTTTAGCTTCCAATTCTCGGCCATCAGATAGGCCAATTAAAATTTCATCAGCACCTGCAATAACATGGTTATTGGTGACAATGTAACCTTCTTTAGCATCGATGATGACGCCTGAACCCAGCCCTTTAAACGGACGTTCTTGCACTTGCTCGCGCGGGGCGTTTTGACCAAAAAAATAACGGAATGCATCGGGTACTTTTTGTTTTGAAACGTGAGTACCTTGTACGGCAACGGCCACAACGGCAGGTGTTGTTTTTTGTAACATTGGCGCTAAACTCGGAACCGGGTCGCCACCTACGGCAAGAGGAATTGCAGCATTAGATACCACAGGGGCTAGCGTGAGTGTTGCGCCTAAAAGGGCTGCTGAAAGTAAGGATAATTTAGTCTTCATTTATACGTTGCTCCAATGTCGTCAATATTGAATATATGGCTGATACTAACCGGCAATCTTAGTTAGCAAACAAATCATATAGTCTTTGTATTGTCATGTGTTATTGAGTCGGACTCAAGCGAGTATCAATAAGTTCAGCCATTATTAACAAAGGTTAATTTTTCAGCGTATTATCCTTATGGATTCAGATTGATGCAGCCTTTTCAGTATAGGTGCTATCTTCAATTGTGTTGGGGGGATCTATTGCTTCGAGAGTCGATTGACTATTGTTTGAGTTCGTTGCAGTGATTGACGTCGCTGATGCGCTCCATTGTACGTTGACCTTGTTGAGAAGATGAGTGAGCTCGGTTAGCTGCTTATAATGGTCGTCAACATGATCTGAGACCTCTTGTTTATACTGGCTAAGTTCAAGTTGTGTTTGCTCTAACTGCTTATTTTGACTTTTATCTTTGTTGTTTCTGGTTACTACACTGTGCCCTACATATCCAAATACGCTGCCTATTATAAAGGCAGCAAAAGTTAATGCCCATTCCATAATAATTCCCAATAAAACTGTTAATAAGAGAGACAAGGTCAAATATACATCGCAGCATTCTACCGTGATACTATTTAGTGAAATAGTTTTTAAAAATTAATCATCAAGCAGCTTAATTGGCTGATTTGTGTGTACCCCTACCAAAAGAGAATGAATTACGTGGCGCAATTAACTCCTTGGCAGCATTACCAGCAAGACTTATCGCGGGATGACTTTTCGCATGATTTAGCACAGGAGCTGGCCGTAAAGCAGCTGCAACGTGTTTATGACGAGCTCATTGCGTTGAATGGGCAAGAGACCCGCGGAAATAAACTGTTTTCGTTATTTAGGAAAAAGTCTGCAACCCGAGTGCATGGCTTGTACTTATGGGGTGGAGTTGGCCGAGGGAAAACCTATTTGATGGACACTTTTTTTGACGCCTTGCCAGGTGACAAAAAATTGCGAGCGCATTTTCATCGGTTTATGCATCAATTACATAAAGACTTGGCCTTGCAGCAAGGGCAACAAGATCCGTTAATTGGTATTGCTAAACAGATGGCCGCACAATATCAAGTGATCTGCTTTGATGAGTTTTTTGTGTCTGACATTACAGATGCGATGCTACTAGGGACTTTATTTGAGTGTCTATTTGCTGAAGGTGTTGCCTTAGTTGCTACCTCTAATATTATTCCTGATGAATTATACCGTAATGGCCTACAGCGGGCTCGGTTTTTACCGGCGATTGCAGCCATTAATAAGCACTGTGAAATTTTGAATGTTGACTCTGGTGTTGATTATCGTCTCAGGACATTAGAGCAAGCAGAGATCTACCATTCACCACTAGACGAAAAAGCTGAGCAAAATCTAACAGAGTATTTTAATAAACTGGCACCTGAGTCGGATGTTTCCAGTGAGAGTTTAGCGATTGATGGCCGCAGTATTGAAATTAGGCAACAGGCGCAAGGAGTGTTGCTAATTGATTTTAGATCGCTTTGTGATGGCCCTCGTAGTCAACGAGATTACATGGAGGTGGCTAGACTCTACCATACAGTACTACTCAGTAATGTTGAGCAGATGGGCGAACATTTGACCGGTGATGATATTGCTCGTCGTTTTCTAGCTATGGTGGATGAGTTCTACGAGCGTAATGTAAAGTTAATTATTTCATCGGCAGTATCTTTAGAGGAACTCTATACTGACGGCCTGCTCAACTTTGAATTTAAACGTTGTTGCTCAAGGTTGATAGAGATGCAGTCTCACGATTATTTAGCGCTAGAGCACTTGCCTTAAATTAGGTATGGCTTTAGCGTTTATTTCATAAGGTATTTTAGATACTATACCGCGCCTCATTAATAGTGGTTGAACCTATTAATGAGGTTACGAGAGAGCCGTATGGCGGATGGTTAGCTGGCACGTTTTAAAAGAGATGGTAATTTATCTAAAAATTAGATGATTTTTAACTCAGATTTGTCTATAATCCGCCACCTGCCCTCGTTATCCACCACTCTAGGTGGAAGTTGTAAAGCCTAATTCTTTGCTCGAAGGGGCGGGGAAAGGCATTTTTTGTGTTTTTGCCAATAATGGCATTAGCATGTGAGACAGAATTTTAACATTGGGTTTTTGTAAAATGAAGACTACTTTTACTGCTACACCAGAAACAGTCACTCGTGACTGGTTCGTCGTTGACGCCGAAGGTAAAACTTTGGGTCGTATCGCTACTGAAATTGCTACTCGTCTACGCGGTAAGCATAAGCCAGAGTATACGCCTCATGTAGATACCGGTGACTACATCATCGTTATTAACGCTGAAAAAGTTACAGTGACTGGAAACAAAGCTAAAGGCAAAGTTTACTACTCACACTCTGGTTTCGTCGGTGGCATTAAGCAGATTACTTTTGAGAAGCTGCAAGATCATAAGCCTGAAATGATTATTGAGAAAGCAGTTAAGGGTATGCTACCTAAAGGTCCTTTGGGCCGTGCCATGTTCCGTAAGCTTAAAGTTTACGCTGGTACAGAGCATAACCACGCTGCACAACAACCTCAAGTTCTTGATATCTAAACGGGATTATAGCAATGGCTGCAACTCAATACTACGGCACTGGCCGTCGCAAAACATCTACAGCTCGCGTATTCGCTAAAGTAGGTACTGGTAACATTACTGTTAACAAACTACCTCTAGACGAATACTTCGGTCGTGAAACTTCTCGCATGGTTGTTCGTCAGCCACTAGAGCTAGTTGAAATGATTGATAAGTTAGACATCAATGTAACAGTAAAGGGTGGTGGTAACACTGGCCAAGCTGGTGCAATTCGCCACGGTATTACTCGTGCGTTGATGGAACTTGACGAGTCTCTACGTCCTTCTCTACGTGCTGCTGGTTTCGTTACCCGTGATGCTCGTAAAGTTGAACGTAAGAAAGTTGGTCTACGTAAAGCACGTCGTAAGCCACAATTCTCAAAGCGTTAATTTTCGCTTTCAGAGTTCAAAAAACCCAGCTATATGCTGGGTTTTTTATTGCCCAAAATTCATGTTTTTTGCGTGGATAGATAGGCAAGCTGTTTGCTTCGTAGCCCCAAGCCCCATAGCTCTCCTGAATGCTCCCTTTTAAGTTATAACAAGCATAGTTGCCATGTCGTCGTCAGCCCATCAAGAAGGTAGCTTAACAAGGTGTTGAATGGTAATAGTCGCTATTCCTAGTTGCGTAGACGAGCCATGATCTTAGCTAGAGTTTGCTGCTTAAGGAGAAGGATTTATCAATGACTAAAGTAAGGCTGTTTTATTATGAGGTTCTGTAAACTGTGCCAGCTAATACTTTCCGTGAATACTCTGAAGGTTGCAAATTGAGTAACGCTCTTCATATTGGCAGATGTTGTCATTTAGAGCCATTGTTTGCTTTGGCATTGATATAAGGTTTAAGCCGCTTAGCTTACCTCTATTCTTGTCGTTTTAATGACACAGTGCAGCTTAGCCAGTAGAGAGCACTAGATTCATTTAGTTCTCGCTTGTTGGTGAGATGTTTAATTGTTGTGAATAATGCCTATTGAGTCTATAAAATGATTTCCTGATGTACATCACGGGATAAAGTTAACTTATCCAGTAAAATCTGGCTCTTCATTATCAGTTAAAGTAGGTTACTAAAGTGGAAAATCACTTTCAAATCTACACATTGTTCTACAGGGAAAACGCTCAGTTATGTCTTTGCAGTTAATCATGCTTGCGATCGGTTTGATGCTCGTTATTGAAGGAATTGGTCCATTTTTATTCCCTAATCGTTGGCGCGCATTTTTGAAGGAGATTTCCAATCAAAATCAAAGACTTTTGCAAAGGGTGGGTGGTTCTTTAATCATTGTTGGTGTAATTATATTGATTATTTTTTCATAAATAGCTTGCCTACCGCCCCTATAGATCTGCTAAAATCCCGTTTTAACCACTACCGTGCAGCAAATAATGGGCAAAAACGTTGTAGTTCTCGGCACCCAATGGGGTGACGAAGGCAAGGGTAAGATAGTCGATCTTCTTACCGAACAGGCTAAATATGTCGTTCGCTATCAAGGTGGCCACAATGCTGGTCATACACTAGTTATCGATGGCGACAAGACCGTTCTTCATCTTATTCCATCAGGGATTTTACGCGATAATGTTAAATGCATTATCGGTAATGGCGTGGTGCTTGCACCTGACGCACTGATGAAAGAAATTAACATGCTCAAAGAGCGTGGCGTACCTGTAGAGGAACGTTTATTAATTTCTGAAGCATGTCCTCTGATCCTTCCATTCCATTGTGCATTAGATATGGCTCGCGAAAAAGCGCGTGGCAATAAAGCTATTGGTACAACGGGTCGTGGAATTGGGCCAGCGTATGAAGATAAAGTTTCCCGTCGCGGTTTACGTGTAGGCGATCTGTTTAATGCAGAATTGTTTGCCGAAAAACTGAAAGAAGTGATGGCTTACCACAACTTCATGCTGACTGAGTACTATAAGTGCGAAGCCGTTGATTACGAAGAAACATTAAAATATGCTCTTGGTATAGCTGATTACTTGAAAAGTATGTGCACAGACGTTTCTGAATTGCTTGATCAGGCTCGCAAAGCAGGCGAACCAATTCTATTTGAAGGCGCTCAAGGTACATTACTTGATATTGACCATGGTACTTATCCGTTTGTAACCTCGTCTAATACTACTGCTGGTGGTGTTGCAACGGGTTCAGGATTTGGGCCACGTCACCTTGATTATGTTTTAGGTATCATGAAAGCTTACACGACCCGTGTTGGTGCAGGGCCTTTCCCAACTGAGTTAGAAAACGAAATTGGTGACTACTTAGGAACAAAAGGTCATGAATTTGGTGCAACTACCGGTCGGAAACGTCGTCCAGGTTGGTTAGATATTGTCGCGATGAAGCGCGCAGTTCAAATTAACAGTGTTAGTGGTTTCTGTTTGACTAAGCTAGATGTTTTAGATGGTCTTGAAGAAGTTAAAATCTGTGTGGGTTACCAATATCCAGATGGAACAGTTGCCACAACTACACCTCTAGCAGCAGAAGGTTATGAACAGGTTACTCCTGTTTTGGAAACGCTGCCTGGTTGGAGTGAAAACACTTTCGGTGCGACTTCTGTAGATCAACTGCCTCCGGCAGCAATTAACTACATTAAGCGATTGGAAGAATTATTAGAAACACCAATTGATATTATCTCAACAGGTCCGGATAGAAACGAGACCATGATTCTAGTGAATCCGTTTAGTTAATAAGAAGAGGCCGCGATAAGCGGCCTTTTTATTGGGCGAGGTTAATTGTCGAGTTTATTGCACCCGTTATATTGTTTTGGGTCAGTCGTTGAAGAAGCACCCTGCCATAGCCACCTCTTGGCGGCAACGCAAAACCCTCTGACTCATGTTATAGCCAATAAGTGGCGTATTTTTAGGGTATAATGTGTAATTGTTTGAGCCTTGCAATTAGTGTATTTAACGCGAAAGTTGAGAGAGTAGACAAACATTATCAAGAATAATGTCATGTTCACGGTTAGCTTAAATAGTTAATGTGAAGGTCGTCCTCAAGAAATACGTTATACTGCCGATGACGAAGACAGAGCAAAGTCAAAATATAAATATGTTGATGCATTATTTTGTACTTGAATTTACCTACTGTCACTGAGAATCATTATGCTTCGTTATGTGTTAATTATTGTATTATCGATAACTCCTTTATTGAGTGTGGCTACTCCCAGCGCGGTTGACGTCTATACTCAAGAACAACTAGTCGATTTAATCCGAACTAAACGCTATTTAAAGCAAGTTACCGATGACGATTGTCAAATTGTAGAAGATATTGAAGCAAGGGCTGAAGTACTCAAGCAGCCGTTATATCAATATCTTTGGGCAGAAATGCTCAATTATGGGATCTGCGTAAAGGCTAATCCACCACGCGGGATCTCGATGTTAAAAACCTCAGCACAGCAAGGTAGTGCTGAAGCCATGGTAAGAATGGCTGAGTATTATCATGACGGTAAATTTGTCATGAAAGATAAAGAACGTGCGGTGCACTATGTGTTGCCCGCTGCCGCGACAGGTGATCTACCTGCGCGAATAATGTTGGTTCGGTTGTTTGGTGAAGGCTATGGTAGCCCCCGCGATTATGAAACTGGTTTTCATTGGCTATATAACGAAGTTTTTAGCGATGAAACGGTACAAACCGAAGCTGCTAATTTGTTAAGGGTGCTAGAGGCAAAAATGCCGCCCAGCTCAGTTGCTAGGGCAAAAAAAGAGCACCTAAGAACGCAACAATAAACATCGCTGTCGCAGCGGTGCCAATAATTTGGAAGATGAATGATACAAGATCCGCATATTAAGCGTGAGCAAGAAAACTACGAAAATCCCATCCCAAGTCGCGAGTATATTTTAGAATACTTGCGCTCTCAAACGTCCCCGGTCACTCGTGAACATATCGCCAAAGCACTTAAGCTTGAAGGTGAAGAGCAGCTTGAAGCGATCCGCCGCCGGTTACGCGCTATGGAGCGTGATGGTCAACTAGTATTTACCCGTGGTAAAGCCTATGGCTTACCTGAAAGAATGGATTTACTGACCGGGACTGTCATTGGTCATCGCGATGGTTTTGGTTTTTTGAAGTTAGAAGAGGGCGGTGACGACCTTTATATTAATAACCGTGACATGATGATGTATTTCCACGGTGATAAGGTACTTGCACAAAAAGCTGGTGTTGACCGTAAAGGGCGCCGTGAAGCAAGAATAGTACGTTTAGTAGAGCAGCGCAGCGCCGCGCTAGTTGGTCGTTTTCACCTCGATGCTGGAATGGGCTTTGTCATTGCTGATGATCGCCGTATCACTCAAGAAATTCTCATCGCTGAAGAAGATCGCGCTGGGGCTCGCCAAGGTGATATCGTTGTTTTAGAGCTAACACGTCGACCAGGTCGCTATATAAAAGCGGCTGCAAAAGTAACCGAAGTTCTTGGTCAGCAAATGGCGCCGGGGATGGAAATTGAAATTGCACTACGCAATTATGATTTACCACATGAATGGTCTGGGTTGATTGAGAAAAAGCTGCGCAAAATTCCTGACGAAGTCACTGAAGCAGACAAAGCCGGTCGAATTGATTTACGTCATTTACCGCTTGTTACTATTGATGGTGAAGATGCGCGTGATTTTGATGACGCCGTTTATGCCGAAAAGAAAAAGTCTGGTGGCTGGCGTTTATGGGTCGCTATTGCAGACGTAAGTCATTATGTCCGTACTGAGTCAGCATTAGATAGGGAAGCACGTTCACGAGGTAACTCAGTGTATTTCCCGTCACAAGTTATTCCTATGCTGCCTGAGAAGATATCAAATGGCTTATGTTCGTTAATGCCTGAGGTTGATCGTCTATGTATGGTTGCAGAGATGACTATCTCTGCTGCGGGTAAGTTGTCTGGCTATAAGTTTTACCCAGCTGTTATGCACTCTCACGCACGGCTAACCTACACCCAGGTAGCTGATATGCTTGAGGGAGGAGAGGTGAGCGATAAGCTTGCACCAATATTCCCTCACTTACAGACACTGCAGTCTTTATATCTAACGTTAGATAGCGTTCGTGGAGATCGTGGTGCTATTGCTTTTGAAACAACAGAAACACAGTTTGTCTTTAATGAGCAGCGTAAAATTGAAAAAATTGTGCCGCGTAATCGTAACCAAGCACATAAAATCATTGAAGAGTGCATGATCTTAGCAAACGTAGCTTCGGCTAAGTTTGTTAGAAAACACAAAGGTGAAGTGTTATATCGAGTGCATGAGTCACCTTCAGAGCAAAAGCTAACCAACTTTAAGGATTTCCTTAAAGAGCGTGGCTTGACAATGGAAGGGGGTTTAGAGCCCACACCAAAAGATTACCAAGCTGTGATGGAGCAAGTTGCCGACAGACCCGATGCCGAGTTGATACAAATTATGCTGCTTCGCTCAATGAAGCAAGCAACGTATACCCCAGATAATGAAGGTCACTTTGGCTTGGCATTAGAAGAGTATTCGCACTTCACTTCGCCTATTCGTCGTTACCCTGATTTGATTCTGCATCGCGTGATCCGTTATTTGTTGGAGCAAAAAGAAGGTGAACGCTCAGAGCAGTGGACTGCTGATGGCGGCTACTGCTACAAGATTGAAGAACTTGATCAGCTTGGTATTGAGTGTTCAACCACTGAACGACGCGCAGATGAAGCAACTCGAGACGTGAGTGATTGGCTAAAATGTGAGTTCATGCAAGACCATGTGGGTGACACATTTGATGCAGTGGTCGCATCGGTAACTCATTTTGGTATGTTTGTACGCTTAAATGACCTGTTTATTGATGGCCTAGTGCATATATCAAGTTTGGGGAGCGACTACTACCAATATGATAACATGCGCCAGCGTTTGGTCGGTGAAGCTTCTGGGCAGGTCTATCAAATTGGCGATACCGTTAAAGTAAAAGTTGCTGCGGTCAACCTTGATGACCGTCAAATCGATCTCATGATGGAAGGTGATTCAGCAGGAGGCAAACGTCGTAAGCCGAGCAAGCCCACTACTGCTAGAGACCGAGTGAACCGTGAAAGCGCTAAGGCTGCAGGTAAAGAAAAAAGCGCAGTTAAAGATAAGCGTTCAAGCAGTAAGAGCAAAGCCAAGCCTAAAGCTGGTTCGCGCTTTGGTGCTAAAAATAAATCAAGCAGTGGTGCTAAAGCCACCACGACTAAGACAAAAGCTTCTGCAAAAAAGTCTTCGGCTAAAAAAGCCAAGCCAGCGAAGCGTAAAACGAGTAAGAAATAGATGAAAAAGCAAGATATGACATTTGGTTTGCACGCCGTTGAAGCTGTATTAAAACATAGCCCAGAGCGTGTTATTGAAATGTGGGTACTACAAGGTCGTGACGATGACCGACTAACCGCTATTTTTGAGATCGCGGCGCAATGGGGCGTATCGATTCAATATGCTTCACGCAAAGCGTTAGATGATAAGTCTGCTGGCGGACAGCACCAAGGCATAGTGGCTAAAGTTAAGCCTGCAAAGGTCCTTAACGACAACGATCTTCATGCGATGTTGGACAGTGCAGAAGCAACGCCATTTTTATTAATATTGGATGGCGTAACTGATCCACATAATTTGGGTGCTTGTTTACGTAATGCCGATGCTGCAGGTGTACAAGGTATTATCGTTCCAAAAGATAACTCTGTTGGACTGACTCCAGTCGTCAGTAAAGTGGCTTGTGGCGCAGCTGAAATCGTTCCTTTATATCAAGTTACCAACCTTGCACGCACCATGCGTAGCCTACAAGAGAAAGGTATTTGGATTATTGGTGCTGCTGGCGAGGCTGATTGTGAGCTTTACCAAGCAAGCTTGACCGGTCCGCTTGCTATAGCTATGGGCGCTGAAGGCAAAGGTCTTCGTCGTTTAACACGTGAAAGCTGCGATACGTTAGTATCAATTCCAATGGCAGGGAGTGTTTCAAGTTTAAATGTTTCTGTTGCTACGGGTATTTGCTTGTTTGAAGCGGTGCGACAACGTTTAGTTAACTAAGCGGCATAAATACGCTCTGCGCGTATTGGCGTTATACATGCCGATGGGTCGAATGACCCATCGGTATTTTTGTATTTATTATTGGAAGGTGTAGAGCAAATTAAAAGTGGTAATGGTATCGGTCTGTTGTGAGCCTTCAGGCACCACTTCTGTATATTTCACGTTGAAACCAACTTTAAATGCCCAGTCTTGAAAGAGTGTGTTTTTGTAGTTGATATCCAAGGTTAGTGTATTGTTTTCTTCACCAATCTCAGAGGTTAAATCGGCATTAAGGCTAGTGTACTCTTGGAGTTTTTGTTCAAATTTTGCCGCCGTACGCAAAATGACCTCGCTATTGGACTCTGGGGAAATAAGGCTATCTGTGGCAATAGGTAAGTTATAGCGGTAACCAGGACCAATTTCGAGGCTTAATGTCGTACTAGAGTTGGCGATAGCATCAAAACCATAACCGCCCGATATTGTTGATATTCGGGTGTAACTACCAAATTTATCCCAAGTAAAGTCCCCTCGACCAAATGCATAGCCATTATAAAACTTATAACTTGACTGAAGTTGTATCTCATATTTTTCTGAGGTTGTTTCTTCGTCATCGGCCGCAAAATAGGCTTTAAACAAGCTCTCTTGTCGCATGTCATCGGTATCGTAAACCACTTTGGTTCTACCATTAAAACTGGTCGACTTAGTGTTACCGGTATTGAGTTGGAAGCCTGCTTCAACCTCAGATGTTAAGGCGCTTGGCGGTTCTTGATAGTCGGGCGGAACGAGAGCTAAGGCTGCTGGAGAGCAGAGGAGCACAAAGGCTGCTGTGAAAAATCTAGGCATTATTGTTATTCTTGGCGTACTTTTTAGGTTGAAGTTAAATTGTATACAGTTACATCATACCTAGAATCACCATCAGCGCAAACTAGATTAAACGTATAGAGTAAATCAATGCCTTTACTGTTAGCGCAGTCTTTTGGTTACAAGAGTGAAGCCTTCTAAGTCCTTTAGTTATTCGTTCCTGTTCAATATTAAATAGTGGCAGTTATTGCTTGAATTTTGTCTCTAGTTTATGTAAGATTCCGCGGCTTAAATCAGTCACTTTAATTAGTTCCTTGCCTCTATTAGGTTTGACTGAGCCAACAACGAGGCTAGATAACCGTAAGGAGCAAAAAATGCGTCATTATGAAATCGTATTTTTAGTTCACCCTGATCAGAGTGAGCAAGTGCCAGGTATGATCGAGCGTTACACGGGTATTCTTACCCAAGCTGGTGGTCAAGTACATCGTTTAGAAGATTGGGGCCGTCGTCAATTGGCTTACCCAATCATCGAATTGCATAAAGCTCACTATGTTCTTATGAACGTAGAAGCTACTGCAGAAACTGTTGAAGAACTTGAAACAGCTTTCCGTTTCAACGACGCTGTTTTGCGTAGCATGGTTATGCGTACTAAAGCTGCCATCACTGAAGCATCTCCAATGGCTAAAGCTAAAGACGAACGCGATACACGTCGTTCATCTGAAGAGCGTGCACCTCGTGCAGAAGCTACTGAAGAAGTTAAAGAAAGCGCTGAAAACACTGCTGAGTAAGTTTTTTTGTGACCACAAACAATTTGGTATTAGCCGGAACCATTACGCGTTCTAGACGATTTGATAGCCCAGCAGGCATTGCCCATGTGGTATTGATGTTGGAACACAAATCTCAACGTTATGAAGCAGAAATGTTGCGTAACGTTTATTGTCAAATTCAAGTTGTATTAAGTGGTGAACGCTTTAACAGCGTTGCAGAAAATCTGAAAGCCGGCATGGACATTCAAGTAGAAGGCTTTATTAACCTACAACAGAGTAGGAATGGTCAGAATCGCTTGGTTGTACATGCTGACAAAGTTGAATTGAAAAATTAGGAGACTGTCACATGGCACGTTATTTCCGTCGTCGCAAGTTCTGCCGTTTTACTGCAGAAGGCGTTACAGAGATCGATTACAAAGATATCGTTACTTTGAAGAACTATATCACTGAAAGTGGTAAAATTGTTCCTAGCCGTATCACTGGTACAAATGCAAAATATCAACGTCAACTAGCTCGCGCTATCAAGCGTGCTCGTTATCTTTCTCTACTGCCGTACACTGACTTACATCAGTAATACTGCATAAATTTAGAGGAATATAAAATGAACGTTATTTTACTTGATAAAATCGCTAACCTAGGCAACTTGGGTGACCAAGTTTCTGTAAAAGCTGGTTACGCTCGTAACTACCTTTTACCTCAAGGTAAAGCTGTTGTTGCTAACGCTGCTAACACTGAAGTTTTTGAAGCACGTCGTGCTGAATTAGAATCTAAGTTAGCTGCTGAATTAGCGAAAGCTACAGCTCGTGCAGAGCAAATTACTGCTCTTGAGTCTGTTGTTATCGCTTCTAAAGCTGGTGACGAAGGTAAGCTATTTGGATCTATCGGTAACCGCGACGTAGCTGATGCAGTTACTGCTGCTGGTGTTGCACTTGCTAAAAGCGAAGTGCGTCTACCATTAGGTGCATTGCGCAACACTGGTGATTTCGAAGTTGAAGTTCAACTTCACACTGAAGTTAAAGCTATTGTTAAGCTTTCTGTTGTTGCAGAAGACTAATATTTGCTTTAATACCTCAGGGTATTAGCAAAGCTTTAATTTAAAAACACCGCACTAATTTAATTAGGGCGGTGTTTTTTTATGCCTATAATTTGGCCTACGTAGCTGCGTTCCCCCCCTGAATTACGTATTTTTTTGTTCGGCGGTAATTGAAAGTAATGGCTTTAAAGTGGGGCCGCTGTACGGCTTGCTATTATGATGGTAGCAATAACGCCCAGGCACCTTACTATTAGTCTTGTTTGTATTTCAGTTAAGGTTTGAACTTACCTTAACGGTATGAAAATGATTAAGGCGAGATGACAAAACTGTTATTTTCGAGCCGCCATTGTGATAGTGGCAAGTATAAAAAAGCACCGCCATGGTCAATGGCGGTGCTGTTTGTTGGATTATAAATCTTAAATCGCTAGATTAAACATAAATGATAGCGAAATTAACCTCTAACTAGATCCAACTCTTCGATAAGATTATCTGCGTGATCGACCTCATCCATCATCCACAAGATGTAACGAATATCAACGTGTACAGCGCGCGTGATAGTCGGGTTAAAGAACCAATCTTTAGTAATGGCTTCGTAAGTTGAGTCAAAGTTAAGGCCTACTAGTTCCCCTTTACCATTAAATACTGGTGAGCCCGAGTTACCGCCCGTAGTATCGACACTGGATAAGAAGTTAACTGGCACCGAATTAAATTGCTCTGGCTTATCTAAGCAAGAAAACAGTCGGCATAACCATGATGCTGGATCTTGGTAAACAGTGGTGACTTTATGGTTGCCGTATCGCTGCTCTTCAATCGCTTTTAATAACTTTGTTGGCGCATTAAACGGTTCGATACCAGTATGCTTAGCTGGGATCCCTTCTAAGCGGGTAAAGGGCTGTTTGTAAAGAGCGTCTTTCGACTGGTAGCCATCAACCATGCCATAGGTGATACGCAAGGTACCGTTAGCATCAGGGTAGACTGGCCAGCCATTTGATTTGTTATAAGCAATAATCGCTTTCATGTAATCTGGGCGTGCCATCGACAGCTTACCTGCGAGGGTTTTAGCTTCTTTTTCGGCCTTCATATTGGTTGCATAAAGCGCAACTGCAAGACGAATGAACGGATCATCACTGGCTTCAAATTCCGCAACGCTGGCGTTTGCCCAAGCTAATCGCTTATCAAGATCGGTAAGCGAACTTGCGGCATACCATGTGTCGAGCGTATCAGGTAATGCCGTGTCTGCAGCGCCAATATTGAGTGCCGCGTCGAGTTCAGCAACACGAATGTCTTGGTCAAAGTAGGCTCTTAAATCTTGTAACCACAAGGTTTTATCAACGCTAATAGCAAAAGTAGAGTCAAGGCGCATTAATCGCGCTTTAAACATCTTCATGTCGCGTTCTTGATAGCCTTCTTCACGCTGGGCGTCTGGCTTTGTTTTTTCTTTTGCTAAACGGTACAACTTGTTAGCAGTCTCAAGTAGGGCACTGCTTTGAGCATTCTCGAAGTAGTAATGTGTTTGACGTTGTTTGCGCTGCTCAACTAATGAGCTTTCTAGTGCGTCAAATTGTGTTTGGAAAGACTGGTAAGTTTTATCTGTGGCTAACCATTGCTTGAAATCATTCTCGCGCGCCTGCTTTATACCTGCAATGTCCGTTGCTTTAAACCCGTCGAGCAGACCATTGTATTTTTTCATGCGGTTGGCCATGCTAGCGAGTGTTCCGGCGTATTTAATCTTAACGTCGTTACTGCTGGCGCTCATGTCTTCGATGGTGTCGATACGAAGTTGATAGCGGGTTGCTAGTGTAGGGTATAGCCAATCGCTGGCAAATTTAAGTTCACTGGTTAAGCGGTAGCGACTGGTTGAGCCTGGGTAACCGGCTGCAAATACGCCATCACCGGCTTTAACACCATCGGCATTAATTTTTAGGTGGCTTTTCGGCTTGTATGGTACGTTGTCTTTATTAAAGACGGCAGGCTTACCATCTTTACCAACATAGGCGCGTAAAAAGGTGAAATCAGCTGAATGACGAGGATATTCATAATTATCAATGTCACCACCAAAGGCTCCTGCACTTTCTGGTGGAGCATACACTAAGCGCACGTCACGAATGATGAGCTGCTTTATGAGGTAATATTCTAAGCCATTATGAAAACTCCTGACTGAGCAGCGATAGTTATCATCGGTTTCACAATCTTTAATCAGTGCTTTACGGTTAGCTTGGATATTTTCAAAGCGCTCTAGTGGGTCATCACCGATATTTTGTTTTACTTGCGCTGAAACATCAGTAACGGCTTCAGTAATGTAAAGACGTTCATTTGGGCCCGCTGAAGGCTCTTTGTCTTTCGTGGTTGCTAAAAAACCATCAGCTAGATAATTGTGTTCTTTTTTGCTGTTATATTGAATAGCACGGTAAGCACAATGATGGTTTGTGACAACTAAGCCTTGGGGCGAGACAAAACTGGCGGTACAATAGCCCAAACCGACAACTGCATTCATTGGATAGCGGGTTAAGTCTGCTAGTTGGTCAGCTGGAATATCGATACCACGTTCGTTGAGCTTGTCAGCAATCGACGGCATTTGATATGGCTGCCACTGTCCTTCGTCGGCCTTAACCACAGTGGATGACATCATCCCTGTAGAAAAAGCGATAGCGGCAATCAATGCATTGCGCATGTTTTTTCCTTAAATTTGTTATTGTATGATTTTATTTGCAGGTCGTATTTTTAAACTTGCCTGCTCTGCTTGAGCCTGTTTTATACCACATTTAGCCTAATCGTTGGAATTTTGGAGATTTAATGTCACAGCAACGCCCCTTTAAGGCAAAAGAAAAGCCCAGAGATCTTCAGATGGATGCGCTGAAGATGCCACCGCACTCCATTGAAGCAGAGCAGTCTGTTTTAGGTGGCTTGATGCTTGATTCAGAAGCATGGGACAGAGTGGCCGAATCTGTGGTTAAAGAGGATTTTTATTCTCGCGCACATTCAATGATTTTTACCGCAATGGAATCATTGGTGGCCGCTGGTAACCCAATCGATTTGATTACTGTCTCTGAGCAGTTAGAGCAGGAAGATCAATTAGAAGATGTTGGCGGCTTTGCCTACATTGGTGAGATAGCGAAAAACACACCGAGTGCGGGTAATATTTTATCTTACGCAGACATTGTGCGCGAACGTGCGGTTGTCCGTGACATGATTAAAGTTGCTAATGAGATTGCCGATGCGGGTTTTAACCCCGAAGGGCGTAACTCAAGTGAGCTACTGGATTTAGCTGAGACCAAAGTTTTCAAAATTGCCGAACAGCGCGCTAACGCGAATGAAGGCCCTGAAGGCATTAAGACTATTTTAGAAAAAACCGTCGATAAAATTGAAGAGCTGTATAACAACCCAACTAATGGTGTTACAGGTGTGTCGAGTGGTTTTGGCGACCTCGATAATATGACATCTGGGTTCCAGTCTGGTGATTTAGTTATTGTGGCGGCGCGTCCTTCAATGGGTAAAACCACGTTTGCGATGAACTTATGTGAGCAAGCGGCACTACATGAAGATAAACCCGTACTAATTTTTAGCTTGGAGATGCCCTCTGAGCAAATTATGATGCGTATGTTAGCGTCATTGGGTCGAGTTGACCAAACTAAAATCCGTACCGGTCAGCTCGATGACGACGACTGGGCTCGTGTATCGTCGACCATGGGCATTATGCTAGAGCAAGGCAAGATGTATATCGATGATGGTTCAGGCCTTACTCCGACTGAAGTACGAAGCCGAGCGCGACGTGTGGCACGCGAATATGGCGGGCTATCAATGATCATGATCGATTACCTGCAGTTGATGCAGGTTCCGGCACTTAAAGATAACCGTACCTTAGAGATTTCTGAGATTTCCCGATCTTTAAAAGCGTTGGCCAAGGAACTTGAAATCCCAGTTGTTGCACTATCACAGCTCAACCGTTCATTGGAGCAACGCGCAGATAAACGCCCGATTAACTCGGACTTGCGTGAATCTGGCGCAATCGAGCAGGATGCCGATTTGATCATGTTTATTTACCGTGATGAAGTGTATAACGATGACTCGGAAGATAAAGGCACCGCTGAAATTATTATTGGTAAGCAACGTAACGGCCCTATTGGCCGAGTTCGTTTAACGTTCCAAGGCCAATTCTCGCGTTTTGATAATTATGCTGGGCCGCAGTTTGAAGAAGATTAATTGCTGTTCATAAACGTTTTTATGTAACACAATCAATTATAATAGAGCCTCTTTGAGGCTCTTATTTTTTAGATTAGATATCACAAGGTTACTCTTGAAACCATTTCCACGAGCAGAAATCAGCCGCAAGGCGCTCAAACATAACTTAGCGCGACTGCATGAACTCGCGCCATCAAGTAAAGTCATGGCAGTGGTTAAAGCTAATGGCTATGGCCATGGTTTGCTTAACGTTGCCCAATGCCTAGATAATGCCGATGGCTTTGGTCTTGCTAGGTTAGAAGAAGCGTTAGCATTGCGTGCTGGTGGTGTTAAAGCCAAATTACTACTATTAGAAGGCTTTTTTCGCGTTGGCGATCTTGAAACCTTGGTTGAGCATGATATCGAAACGGTTGTTCATCACGTATCCCAGCTGGAGATGCTTGAAAGTGTCACTCTGAGCCGACCTGTAACTGTGTGGCTTAAAGTCGATACCGGTATGCATCGCCTTGGCTTTGCACCTGAGCAGTTTCATGCAACGTATCAAAGATTATTGAGCAATGAGAATGTCGCTAAACCTATCCATTTAATGACCCATTTTGCCAGCGCTGATGAACCCAGTAACTCGAGCACGCTTGCGCAGCAAAAAGTGTTTGATACACTTACAAAAAACCTTCCTGGTGATCGCACTCTAGCTAATTCTGCCGGCGCTCTGTTTTGGCAATCAAGCCAAGCCGACTGGATCCGACCGGGTATCGCACTTTATGGCGTCTCGCCAGTATTAGGTGATTTAGGGGCTAAGCATGGTTTATTACCCGCGATGGAGTTAGTGTCGCAACTGATTTCAATTCGTGATCACAAGGCGGGTGACTCAGTAGGTTATGGTAGTTTTTGGACGGCTAAAACCGATACCCAACTCGGCGTTGTCGCCATAGGTTATGGTGACGGCTACCCGCGCAATGCGCCATTAGGGACACCGGTATTAATTAATGGTCGTATCGTGCCAATAGTTGGGCGGGTGTCGATGGACATGCTCACCGTTGACTTAGGTGTTGATGCAACTGATAACGTGGGGGACCTTGCTGTATTGTGGGGAAAAAAGCTTCCCGTTGAAGAAGTCGCCGAGCATATTGGCACTATAGCTTACGAGCTTGTCACTAAGCTCACTCCTCGTGTCGCCGTTTGCCTAGATTGAGCAAGTAACAAATTTATTGGCAGTTGTGATGCGGCCGGATGCCCATTATCAGCTTGAAGATGTTTAAATTGAAAATACATTCATTATTTAGCGCTGCTTTTTTATGTCTGCAGCCTTGGCTTTTTGCTCACTCGGTCATGGCAACAGCTTTGCCAGAACAAACAGATAATATTGCTGGTATCACGCCCAACGTTAACGCTGATTTTGCAGCCGTGCCGTTTGCGTTCTCTTCTGAATCGCTCGGTACTGCGCTTGGTGCTGCTGGAGTGATCAAGCATGCAGGCCAACAGCAAGCTTCAATATTGGGAATTGGGTTATACAGTGCCAATAATAGCTGGGTGAGCTATTTAGGCGCGCATAACTATCAACTGCCTGAAATCGACAGCTGGTTGTTTTCAATCGAAACCTACCAAGCCCAATTTAAAGAAGGTGTTTATTATCTTTCTGAGTTGGTCGAGCCAAATCAAGCTGCAGAAAAAATTGTCACTTTGGGGGATGAGTCATTTACTCGCCTACATGCCAAGTACGTTTTACCGTGGGGGCGAGGGCGTTATGGCGCCGTACCTAACCGTAACAGCTTGGCAGACACCATTGCGTGGAACCCACTAAGCTCTGGGGTTACAAGTATTACATTTAGCCCATTTATACAGCAGCGCGAATTGGAAGGTTATGAAAACTTGCCACAAAAGGCGCAAGGGTTAGCTGCAGAGCTAGACTGGGATAACCGTGATAACGGCAAAAATAGTACTCAAGGCGGGCAAACTACCCTTAAAGTCAGTCGCGATTTTGGCTCTGCACATCGCAATAGTTGGACCATTTGGGAGTTTGAACAAAGCGCTTTTTATCGCATAGGCTCAAATGACTGGTTTGCTAACCAAGTGATGGCATTTAATGTTTACCTAGCCGATACACCGACTTGGAATAGCCAAGGGGATGACGGGCATCATCGCCCGCCGACCTTTGCTGGTGTCAGGTTAGGTGGATTTGACCGCTTACGGGCTTATGCGAATAAGCGTTTTACTGGGCGTTCAGCAGTGCTTTATTCTGCTGAGTACCGAATTCAACCAAGGTGGCAGCCATTGCAAGAGTGGCCAGTATTTAACTTGTACGATATACCTTGGTGGCAATGGGTTGCATTTGCCGAAACAGGGCAGGTTGCCGACGAGTTTAATGCCAGTGCACTGCATGATGACTTAAAATGGTCTGCTGGCTTTGGAGCCCGCTTTGAAGTTGAAAGTGTGGTGGTGAGGGCTGAGCTAGCCTTTGGTAGTGAAGATAGCCAATTTTGGGTAATGGTGAATCAGCCTTTTTAGCTGCTATAGTACTCGTTAGCGGTATTTATTTGCTCGCAGCTGCTAAGTCAGCTGCTAAGTCAGCTGTTTGCACACGGTTGGCACTGTCGTTTTTATCGCTAGCAGTGTAAAATGCGCGCCCAAATTGTCTCTTGTTTTCGTTTTATTGGTAATTATATGCAGACCCAGCTCAATCGAACCTTCTCTATCGCACCGATGCTTGATTGGACGGATCGCCATTATCGTTATTTTGCGCGCTTACTGTCTTCTGAAGTGTTGTTGTATACCGAAATGGTAACAACTGGCGCGATTATTCATGGTCGAGGCGATTACCTCGCTTATAACGAAGAAGAGCACCCGCTAGCATTGCAGCTTGGGGGCTCAAATGCGGCCGATCTCGCGACATGCGCAAAGTTGGCTGCTGAGCGTGGCTACGACGAAATCAACTTAAACGTAGGCTGTCCGTCAGACCGTGTGCAAAATGGACGGTTTGGTGCTTGTTTAATGGCCGAGCCAACATTGGTTGCCGAATGTATTGATGCCATGAAGCAGGTGGTCGATATTCCTGTTACGGTCAAAACCCGTATTGGTATTGACGACCAAGATAGCTATGAGTTTTTAACGCAATTTATCGATACCGTGAAAGCGGTGGGTTGTGATGACTTTATCATTCACGCACGTAAAGCTTGGTTGCAAGGTTTAAGCCCAAAAGAAAACCGCGAAATTCCAGAGTTAGATTATGAGCGGGTATATCAATTAAAACGTGACTACGGTGAGTTAAACATCAGCATTAACGGTGGCGTTAAAACCCTTGCTGAGTGTAAAGCGCATTTAGCGCAGCTTGATGGAGTGATGGTTGGGCGCGAAGCGTACCAAAACCCGTATATTCTGGCTGAGGTCGATCAGCAATTATGCGGGATTGATAAACCTGTGATCAGCAGAGACGAAGTTTTAGAGCAGTTACTTCCTTACATTGAACAGCATTTGCAGTCTGGTGGCCGTTTGAATCATATTACGCGCCACATTATTGGGTTGTTCCAAGGTGAAGTCGGTTCTCGCGTATGGAGACGCTACTTGAGTGAAAACGCGCATAAATCTGGTGCTGGAGTTGAAGTTATCACCCAAGCTCGACATGAAATGAAAGCCGTTGTTTGCCTTTAACTAGTCTTTTGTACTTTAAAAAATATAACGTGTAGTGAGATTCACCAGTGCATGGTGAATCTCACTAACGTAACTAGCCTCCGCCAATACTCGCCTTTCTTCCTTAAATTACCTTTAAATTATCATTTTGGTTCTAATACAATAACTTACGAGTTGATTGTAAAGTTGGCATGCTGCTTGTATTAGTCTTAATACAATTAAGTGAAACTTGAAAGGGAACTAAAATGTTAAATTCAATTGTAGTTAAAACACTAAAAGCATCAGTCATTACAGTCGCGTTGCTAGGTACTAGTCTTACTGCTCAGGCGGACACGTCATTGCTGTCTGGCGTTGCTCAAAAGTTAGAGCATTCAATCAGCGAACAGGTGCAAGGAATGCTTGCTAAAGCGCAAACAGAATTGAGTTTATCGATTCAATCTCAAGTGTCTGAAATGGTTTTTGAATTTGATGAGAGCGACGCAATCAACACCAATACCAAGGTGTTAACTGCTGATAAGGCAAAGTTAAGCATTAACCAATAGCGCAGAACCAGTAAGTTAGTTACCGCTTATGCATAATGGTTGTCGCTGGGTTAGTACAGTGAGCGTTAAAGTTCTATAGCCGCAAGCCATGGGTAGCCTTAAGTTTAAGCTGCAATGTAGAGCAAAATTGTAAATTAATTGGAGTTTTAAATGGCTGATTTCTTTGAACGAGTAAAAAATCCTGCATCTATCGTGAGCGGTGTTGCTGCAGCAATAGCGCATAAGTTTGAATGGTCATGTTTATGGACACGGGTTGTATGTGCTGTAGGTATTTTTTGTAATCCTGCACTGGGGCTGATTATTTACTTTGTGCTGGCGTTGGTATTACCTAAGTGGAAAAAACCATGTTAGTGGGCGAGCTCAGCGGCATATAAATTGGCAAATAACGACTCATTAGAGACTTATAATTCTAGGCGTAAGCCAAGCTGAATTTAGTGGTAAAGCGTCACGTTGAAGTTATTATGCAATGGGGCAAAGGCGCTATTAATGTAAGTTGCTACTACATATTCTTCGCTGCCCGTCATTTTTGCAAAAAAGCGGCAAAACGCGATTTAGCTTCATCGCTTGCAAGTCTTTTAGCAAATTCGGCCAGTTCTGTTTTCATATGCGCCCTGACAGCAGTCTTGTTGTAACGCATTAATTGTTTTGTAGTTTGTAGTGACATAGGCGGTAATGCCGCTAATTTATGTGCTTGTTGTAGCGTATAGTTAAAAATATCTTCGCTAGTAATAATATCGTTGACTAACCCATACTGATGCGCCGACTCCGCATTAAAGCTCTCACCGAGCATTAGCCACTCAGCAGCTTTCATATGGCCAACAATTTGCGGTAGCAACATACTTGCCCCCGCCTCTGGTACCAACGCTAGCTTTACAAAAGGTAATTGAAATTGAGCAGAGTTATCGGCATAAATTAAGTCGCAATGTAATAATAAGGTCGTACCAATACCTACTGCTGCGCCTGTTACTGCAGCCAACACTGGTTTTGTTAAATCAAGTAGGCAAAATAAAAATTTAAAAGCGGGATGGTTTGCCCCTAGATTACTATTTTTAAGAAAGTCGGCAACGTCGTTACCTGAGGTAAAACAATCGGCTTGGCCACGAAACATAAATGCGCTAATTTCAGTATTCGATTCACCTTCGGTAAGGTATTCTGTAAGCTGGGTATACATATGAAGGTTAAGTGCATTGCGCTTTTCTGGACGATAAAACGTAATGATGCGAACCCCGTTATCATCCTTAACCTTAATTGTGCCCATTCGTTATAGCCTTATTTTGCGAACTAGATTTTAAAATGGAGTTTAAGACATTGAAGCAAATATTTAAACAATTGTTTAACATCACTCTTTTCAGCTGCTTATCATTTACTGCATTAGCACAGGTCATGCTGGTTGACGGCTATGTACGTGCAATGCCACCAAGCGTGCCAAATACTGCGGCTTATATAACACTAGAAAATCATGGCCCTGCTACTCGATTAGTTGGCGTTACCGCACCTTTTGCAAAAGAAGCGCAATTACATACACTTGTAGATGAGGATGGTATGGTTAAAATGCGTCAAGTCGACGGTTTTGATGTAGACTCTCATAGCAGTTTGGTATTATCGGAATCAGGAAACCACATTATGTTATTGGGCTTAACTGCACCACTAACTGAAAACAGCAATGTTGACCTAAATTTGACCTTTTCTGATGGCCAGCAACAACGCATCTCGCTGCCAGTAATAAAACAAGCTCGTTCGGCTGAGGCAGAACATCAGCACCATCAACATCATTAAGGAGTAACAATTAATGCAAATGACATGGAAAAAAGGCATCGCAGCAGCGGTTGTCATCTTTTTTATTGGCTACCTTGTCACGATTTGGTGGAGTGTTGAACCTGATGTCATTGAACAAGAGGCTTATCAGCACAATGGCGAGCAGCAAGTTACGGGGTACGCGACGACAACAGCGTTAATTTTAACGGTTGAGTCTTTGCTCGATAAGTCTGGTGGTTGGCTGTCAAATGACGTCATTCCGCCTTCAGTCTTTATGGATAATATGCCGGCATTTGAATTCGGCGCTATTGAGCAGGTACGTGATTTAGCATTAATTATGCGTAAAGAGTTTAGTCGCTCTCAGTCTCAATCTACGGCAGATGCAGATTTATTAGCAGCGCATTCAAAGCTCAACATTGAGCACACAAGTTGGTTAGTACCCAGTGCGGAAAGTGAGTATAGTGATGCGGTTAAATTATTGAAACTGTATCGTGCTCGCATGGTCGCCAGTGAAAACCCTGACGCGCAGTTTTATGCTCGAGCAGACAATTTAAACGAGTGGCTTAAAGAGATCCAAAAGCGCCTCGGTAGTATGTCGCAACGATTGTCTGCCAGTGTCGGTCAAGAGCGATTAAACACGGATTTATCTGGCGATAGCGCGGCTAAGCAATCAACCCCAGGTTTTATGGCACAAGAGATCAAGACCAGCTGGTGGGAGATTGACGATGTGTTTTACGAAACGCGCGGCGCAACATGGGCACTGCTTAACTTTATGAAAGCAATTGAAGTTGATTTTGCTGAAGTGTTGGAAAAAAAGAATGCTCAAGTTAGTTTGCGACAAATTATTCGTGAGCTGGAAGAAACGCAACAATCTGTTTGGAGTCCTTTGATCCTAAATGGTTCTGGGTTTGGGCTTGTAGCTAATCACTCTTTAGTTATGGCAAATTACATCTCCCGCGCAAATGCTGCGGTTATCGATTTAACAAATTTATTGACGCAAGGTTAATTATGAAAAAGACATTATTGGCGTGTGCATTACTGAGCACTCTTTTCGGTACTTGTGCTAGTGCTGCTACTGTTGTTGGTTTTAAAGTGGGTGGCGACTATTGGCAAGCTGATACCAGCGGTACATTTGCTGAAAGGGGCAGAACCCAGCAAGAATTTAACTATAAAGACTCAAACCAAGGCAGTATTTGGCTTGCTGTTGAGCATCCAATACCGTTAATTCCAAATGTTAAGATCCGTGAAAATAGCATTGAAGGTAAAGGCAGCATGTCTGGTGCTAACTTTAGCTTCAACGACCACACCTTTATTGGTGATATAGATGCGACAACGGATTTGGGTAGTACCGATTTTGTATTGTATTACGAAGTGCTTGATAACGATATCGTTGCCTTAGACATTGGTGCGGCATATAAGTTAATGAACGGAGAGTTCCGCGTTGCAGATGCAGGTCACCCTGAGACTAAAGAGCTTGATAGTGGCATTATCATGGGTTACGTCGATGCCGAAGTCGGTGTGCCAGGCATCGGGCTGTATGGCTTTGCTGACGTGATGATGGGCGTAGATGAGTCTGGTGTTTATGACTATTCAGTCGGTCTGGGCTGGAACTTTGATGGTATGGCTGTGGACTATAAAATTCGCGCTGGTTACCGTGACTTTGTGTTTGACGTAAACGGCTTTGATGGCGTAACGGCAGATATGCAGTTTAAGGGTTACTTTGCGGGTGTTGAACTCGTTTTTTAACGCGTAATAGTGTTAGTGCTATGCGAAAGTGCCAGTCAATGTGACTGGCTTTTTTTATGCTCTAAAGTGCTATTTTAGTGTGAGTTTGGCGTTATATGGGCATTATGTCGCCGAGCTTTAAATTTTGTCTTTCAACTTCATCGTGTTGGTAGGTGACGCATAAACAACAAGGTTAGCGCTTAAGTGGCTCCGCATTAGGTGCTGAGCTTAAAAAGGTATACTGTTCAGCTTTGAGGTCGAAAAGGGCTAAATAGCTGGTGAGGTTGCTGTCACTGCCCTGCCAAGTTAAGCGTTTTAAGTGCTGTAAAATGTGCGTTTGCGATTGACGTTCGAGCATTAATTCAACGGTTAGCATTTGTTGGTATTGTGCATCCGCTAATGATGACTTACTTAAACGGCGTAGTTTGCGGTAGGGGGTTAGAATTTGACTGTCCCACTCAAGGGTATGCTGTTGTAAGGCTCGCCATTGTGTTGCAGACAGAAAGTAAGTTTGGCGATCTAGCCAAAGCGCGAGCAGTAGTAGATTAACATTTACTTGATGGTCGTCTTGCAAGCGTAAGCAAGCTTGTTGGTGGTGGCGATAAATCGCGTCGCAGTCATGCCAGAGGCTAGCGTCCAATGTTATACACTGCGTCATTGTAATCCTCTATATAAAAGAGGGGGCTCAAGGCCCCTCTGTACAGTTAAATTATGACATTGCTGCTCGAACAGTTTGTTCAATTAATTCAATTTCTTCTTGAACTTCTAACCATTCCATTTCGCTCTCATCTAACCCTTGGGTCAGCGCGGTTCGCTCGTTAAGTACTTTGGTGAGCTTAGCTTTGTTATCGGCCTCATAAAGGCTGGTGTCGGCTAGCATTTGTTCGAGTTCGCTTAAGCGGTCGTTAGCTTTTTGTTGCTCTTTTTCAAGCTTTATTTGGACTTTTCGCATGGGGGATAGCTTTTGTCTTAGCTCGGCTTCCAAACGCTTTTGCTGTTTTTTATCTTGAACTGGCTTAGCGGTTGCTGCGTTATCGTCTTTATTAGCCGCTTTGGCTGCGTCTAGTAACCATTGGTGATAGTCGTCTAAGTCACCTTCAAAGCTTTTAACCTCACCTTGGTCAACTAAGTAGTAGTCGCTACAACTTAAGCGCAATAAATGCCTGTCATGCGATACAATAATCATAGCGCCTTCAAACGACTGTAGCGCCATGGTCAATGCGTGGCGCATTTCTAAATCCAAGTGGTTTGTTGGTTCATCGAGTAATAACAGGTTTGGACGTTGCCACACTAATAACGCTAATACTAAACGTGCTTTTTCACCACCAGAGAATGGGCGAACAGGTGCCACGGCCATATCACCATTAAACCCGTAACAGCCTAAAAAGTTACGCAGTTCTTGCTCTTTGCAGTTGGGCGCTAAGCGCGAAAGGTGCTGCAGCGGAGTGTCGTCTAAACTCAAAAATTCTAATTGATGCTGAGCAAAATAACCAATGTTGAGCCCCGGATTGGTTTCAAATTTTCCTCTCATAGCTGACAGTTCGCCAGAAAGTAATTTGACCAATGTTGACTTACCTGCGCCGTTGCGGCCTAAAAGCCCAATACGTGCTCCAGGAACAAGGTTTAACTGCACCTTTTTAAGGATCTCGGTTTCGCCATAACCCACAGATACCTGCTCCATGGTAACGAGCGGGTTGGGTAATGCTTCAGGCTCTTTAAACGCCATGTGAAAAGGGCTATCTGCTTGCGATGGGAGTAATTCTGTCATCCGCTCTAGTGCTTTTAAACGACTTTGTGCTTGCTTGGCTTTACTCGCCTTGTATCTAAAGCGGTCTACAAATGACTGCATATGCGCCCGCTCTTTTTGCTGTCGCTCAAAAGCGACTTGCTGCTGTGCCATACGTTCAGCGCGCACACGCTCAAAAGCGGTGTAATTACCTTTATAGTAATTTAATTTTTGGTTTTCGACGTGCACAATTTCATCCACAATGCCGTCGATAAAGTCCCTGTCGTGACTGATTAACACTAACGTGCCTTGGTAGGTTTTTATCCAGCCTTCTAACCAGTACATGGTGTCTAGGTCTAAATGGTTGGTGGGTTCATCAAGTAGCAATAAGTCTGAACGACATAGTAAAGCTTGGGCTAAGTTTAAGCGCATGCGCCACCCGCCCGAAAAGCTTTTTACTGGGTTTGATTGTTCGGTATCGCTAAACCCAAGACCTGCCAGCAAACTGGCGGCGCGACTATTAATTGCGTAACCGCCAATGGCGTCAATTTTACCGTGGAGGAGTGCAATTTTATGACCGTCATCTTGCGCTTGTGCTGCTAGGAGTTGTGCTTCTAAATCGCGGTATTCGGTATCGCCATCAATAACATAATCAATCGCGGCGACTTCAAGAGCCGGTGTTTCCTGTGCCACAGTGGCTGTTTGCCAACCAGATGGCATGTTGAAGTCACCTTTATCTAAACTGATTTTACCTAGGATCAGTGCTAGCAGTGACGACTTTCCGGTACCGTTTGCACCAACTAAGCCGACTTTATGTCCTGGATAAATAGTTAATGAGGTTTCATCTAAAAGTGTTTTAGAACCACGAACGAGTTGAGCTTGATTGATGGTGATCATTTATGCCGACTTGAGTCTGATTGAAAGCAATTATTGGAGGGGATAATAGCCCAAAATTGCATGCTACCGCTATGACTGACGGCGAAATTCACGCTATGTATCGGCATAATTGTGCTTTTGTGGCAAAATAGTCTTAATTTACTGCTAGGGATTGAATTGATGACTATCGCCGCTAAGAAAGTAAAAAAACGATTTGTAGCTGGAGCTAAGTGTCCGAAGTGCAAAGCGAAAGAGTCAATCGTACTATTTAAAGAAAATGGCATTGAAACGGTAGAATGTGTTGACTGCGATTATCGAGAACAGCAAACGGAAGAAAAAATAACTAAAAAAGCAACGGGTGCGATGATTGGGGTCTTTAAACCGGAATAATGGCTCTTGGCGTGTTAAGCCGCCTTTATTATCAGCGTTATTTGCCATGGCGGCTATTTAACGCTGAGTATTTTTGTATCGCTATTTTATTCTAGCCGTTCAGTGACTCTGGCTGCGATACGCGTTTCCTAGCTTTACGGCACCTTCGTTTCAGCTGAGGCGAGGTTTTATCGTGCTAATGCTGCATCTATTGTTATAACTGCTACAATACCGCGCTATAATAGTTAGCAATCATCATTGACAGCTCAAGCCTAGTATTTTTTAGGCATTTGTCATCATACTTTATCACTGCAGAGAACCGGCTAAGTGCCGACTTTTTGAGTTGCTCTAGCAATAATGACTAGCGTTAAACTTCCATTCTCGCAGCGAATACTTAGGAAAGATACTTTGACTCAAT